>NZ_CP118270.1:5111994-5423988 GCF_028771845.1 Paenibacillus marchantiae
GATGTCTGCGATCATGAAATTGAAGCTTCGGGTTAGGGCCAGCAATTCACCTTTACCTTGTTCCGGCAGCTTTGTCTTCAAATTCAATTTTACGGTTGTCTCCATCTTTCGTTGAAGATGCTTTAAAGGACCGGTAACCGTTGAGGAAATGAAGTAAGTCAGCAACACAAACAGCAGCAGGATGGCCCCATATACCGTATAGAACCTCAGCTTCTGTTTGTTCACTTCTTCAAATAACAAGGACAGGGGAATCTTTTTCACAAGATAACCGTCAAGCTCTTGAATTTTGCTATAGGTATACATCATATGATTGTTCACAATGGATTGGGAGGAGGTATCCTGTCCCTGACTCTGACTTGCTGCTGGAATGGCAGATGACACGGTATAAGGGACGTTGTCTCCCGACTTGGATTGAAGCATAATATTCCCATATCCATCCATTAGAAAATAGGCTCCTTCGCTATCGCTGCCGAATGTATTTCCCTCCGTTTTTTCCTGAAACCATGCTTCATAATCGATACTAAAACGTCCATAAGCAAATGGTTTTAGTCCGTCGTCACGCAGCACTTCGTAAAGGCTCAGCATCCGATTTCCTTTTCTCTCACGAACGCCAGTCGTCAAATCATTGGATTTCCATACGTACCGCTGTCCCTCAGTCCTCTTCAGCTCCTGTACCCAAGGCTCGGAACTGATGTGGGCATAATTCAGAGAATTCTCTGGCGTATACGAAGTGTAAGCGTTTCCTTTTAAATCGATCAATGTGTAGAATACGGTAGCTCCTGTAAGGAAAAAGCTGTTTTCAATACTAGCGAATTTATTTTCCACAATCCGCTTTCGATGGATAGCATCATATAATTCCGGCTTCTGCATCACTTCCCGGAGGACAGAATCCTGATCCAGCAGCATCCCAGTCTTCATCACAAGACTCATCAAATCAATAAGATCGGCTTTGATGCCTTCGAGTTGCTTGACGTTAATGTCCGAAGCATCCCGCTGGAGCATAACTTCCGTTTCTCGGAAGTTGTAGAGAACTAATATGGCTATAGGCGTCAGGAGGAATAACAGAAACGAAAATAGTATTCGGTGTTTAAACGTGCCAGGCGTTATTCGTCGCAGCCATCTGGTCAACATGATTATTGCTCAGCCCTCCCATCGGTGTATACCTCCCAATTTACTGAACATTATGGGAGATCGCAACAGTAAAATGTAAGCGCTCATATGAGAAGTTGGGAATCTCCTCTTTCCTATGGATAAAAAAACGACAGCCAAATAATTGACTGTCGTTAAGTTGATGCTATTTCCGAATCGACTTGAAGGACTCCGTCTGCTGTGTAATACCTTTCTCTGCCGCAAAGCGCTCGATGCTGGATGCGCCGAAGAATCCATCGATGCCCTTTGTTCTCTCAATGACATAGGCCGCATCCTCCGGCTCTGCAATGGGTCCACCGTGGCAAATAATCATGATCTCCGGGTTCACAGCCCGCCCTGCTTCAATAATAGCTTCAATTCGTTGTACACAGTCGTCCAGGGTCAGTGCTGTTTTTGCACCAATGGAGCCCTTGGTCGTCAACCCCATGTGCGCAACCAAAATGTCAGCCCCCGCCTCCGCCATAGCTTTTGCCTGAGCAGGATCAAAAACATACGGCGTAGTCAGCAAATCCAATTCATGGGCGATACGGATCATTTCAACCTCCAGGTCGTACCCCATACCGGTTTCCTCCAGGTTTTGTCTGAACACCCCATCAATCAAACCAACGGTTGGGAAGTTTTGAACTCCGCTGAAGCCCTGCTCCTTCAACTGCTTCAGGTATACCTCCATTATTCGGAAGGGGTCCGTGCCGCACACCCCTGCCAGAACAGGCGTATGTTTGACGACGGGCAGCACCTCGGCTCCCATCTCAACGACGATTTGATTGGCATCTCCATAGGAGAGCAGGCCCGCCAGCGAGCCGCGGCCCGCCATTCTGTACCGACCGGAATTGTATACGATTAACATATCTGCTCCGCCCGCTTCACTACTCTTGGCCGTAATGCCTGTGCCTGCTCCGACACCTAGTAGGATTTTACCCTGCTCTACCTCTCCCCTAAATTTGTCCATAATTTCTGATCTGTTCAGCTTATTCATTTCGTTATCCTCCTTATTGGATTCATTAGGAATTTGATGTCATGAGAGCGATCAGCTTTTGTGCTGCGACTTCTGCAAAGGCTGGATCGTTGATGGCGCAATCCATTTCAATCACTTCAACAATTGAGCGATCGACATGCTGGCGCAGGGTATCAAACAACATCCGGTCCTCCTCCGGTCCGTAGAAAGGCTCCCCCTCTACATCAATTGCGGATACGCCTCTAAGTGGTAGCATTAGCACGGTGCGTTCCTTTGCCATGTTCAGCTTCTCCGCAAGCTTCCTGCCGATCTGCTCATTCTCTTCCACCGTGGTTCTCATCAGGGTTACCGTCGGATTATGCTGATAAAATTTATGATCCTTGAATTTCTCCGGCACAGTATCGCTCGGACCAAAATTGCACATATCCAAGGCGCCCACCGAGACTACCTGCGGAATGCGATTGTGGCCTGCAGCCTCTAAGCGATTCGGCCCCGCATTTAAGACACCGCCGATGATTTCATCCACCCACTCCGTCGTGGTCAAGTCCAATACCCCTTCAATGAAGCCTGCTTCAATCAACGCCTCCATCGACTGCCCTCCGATGCCCGTGGCGTGGAACACAAGCACCTCATAGCCCCGCTCCTCCAAATATTTTCTTGCCGCTGTCACACATGGTGTTGTCACTCCGAACATTGTAGCTGCAACCAGCGGCTTCTTATCCGGTTTATGCGTATACTCAAACTTGAGCATGCCCGCCATCGCAAATAATGCATTTGTAAATATTTTCGTAGAAATGGAGTTCAATCCGGCTACATCCACCACAGACGGAATCATGACAATATCACTCGTGCCTACGTATGGAGCTGTGTTTCCAGAAGCAACGGTTGATACCATCACCTTTGGGACACCAATCGGCAGTGCTCTCATGGCAGGTGTGACCAGTGAGGTTCCGCCAGTCCCACCAAAGGAAATGATTCCGTCAAATTTACCTTGTTTGTACAACTGTGGCACCAGCTTCTTCAAGCCTATGGACAAAACCTCTGTAGCCAAAGCCCGATCCTTCTTTGCCGCAAGTTCTTCTATGACCATGCCTGCGGCGTGGGCGACTTCCTGATTGGACACATCCGGAACAAAGGACGGTTCAAATACACCTGTATGAATCATCAAAGTCCCCAACCCAAGCTCCTCTGCAATGCTCTTGATGTAAAGGTATTCATCACCCTTTGTATCAAACGTTCCAATGATTGCGACGGTCTTCATTCCACGGCCTCCTCGTATGACTCTTTAGAAACCAAGCTCGATCGCAGGTAGCACGCTGATTTTATTTACTAACAGAAAAACCAGTACGATCGTTATAGCTTCATCATACTGGTCCTGTTTATTTATGAAAACGCTTTTATGTTCTATGTTTTTGTGTTTAGGTTAGATCTGTACTTTTTGGGAGAGCAGCCCTTAAGCTTTTTAAACATTTTGCTGAATTGTGCGTAATTGGGATACCCTACCATCTCAGCCACCTCGGATAATTGAAGCTGCGGCGCATGAAGAAGCGTGACGGCTTTATTGATGCGGAAGCTCACCAGATAGGTCTGAAAGCTGCAGCCAACCTCCTTTTTAAACAAACTGCTCAAATAGCTGCGGGAAACATGAGCAACCTTGGCCAGATCCGAAAAAATAATTTCACTACTGTAGTTTTGCGCCACATACTCTTTGACAAACTCAACGTAATCATAATGCTGGGTAATGCCTTTCAGCATTTTGACCATAAAATCGTCCTCATCCAGTTTACCCAGGCGTTTAAAATCGCGTGTAATTGCCGTAATCGACTTCTCGGAAGGAATTCGTTCAAAAGCAGACCCGCCAATATAGCCCATAATGTCTGTGTTGTCGCTATACATGTACTGGACATCGACAGGCGTCTTTACCGGACCGCCATAAATCATCTTGATCAAATCCGGCTTAAGCTGATTGCAGGTATCAAAAATACGCAGTGCCTTTGATTTGGCGGCCTCCAAGGATACAACCTTCCGTGCACCCAATAACCCGCCTTCGGTCAGGCCAAGATGAGCACAGATTACATCTGCCCCCGCTTCAATCATCTGGGCAGCCTGAAGCTCATCAAATACGAACGCCACCGTAAACAAATCCTGTCGATGGGCCAGGCTTATGGCCTCAACCTCGACGTCATAACTTATCCCGACTTCCTCCAAAGCCTCTCTGAATACTCCGTCTATCAAGCCGACCGTAGGATAGTTGTTGACTCCAGAAAACCCTCTCCTCTTGATTTCCTCTATATAATCAGCCATTTCTATGGTTGGATCATTCGCATTCAGTCCAAAGAGTACGGGAGAATGCCTCACCAGTGGCACAATTTCTTTTGACGCAAAATCCATCACCATATCATTACTGTTGCAAAATGGAAGAAAGCCGGCTAGAGAGCTCCTCCCCATCTGGCGAAACTTGCCGGAGTTCAGCATTAATATAAAATCCGCTCCACTCTGAGCTGCATACTTGGCTGTAATCCCCGTGCCTGTCGAGACACCGATGATGTGATTTCCCTCGTACAGCTGTGATTGAAGACGCTCCAGTATGACTGTTCTGTTCAAACTCCATCCGCTCCTCATCACAATTTAGCAATTGTAGCTTTTGTTCCTCAATATTATTATTGTACATCATTCCATATAGCTCATTCCCTCCTTCCTCGATCCGTTTGGTTAAAAGGCATCAAAAAAAAGCCGATTTCCCAGTTGGGAAATCGACCTTAGACATGCTCTTGATATTATTGTGTGACAATGATCGGACCATTTTTAGTAAGGATAATCGTATGTTCCACTTGAGCTACATAGCTTTTTTCTGTAGCAAAGGTCCATTCGTCTTCTTTTTGATACACTTGTTCTTCTAAAGTTGAGATAAATGGTTCGAATGCAATAACCATGCCTTCTTTTAACAACTCATCATCCGATGTATCGTTATAATTATAAATATGGTCAGGTGCTTCGTGTATGTTACGTCCAACACCATGTCCTGTAAGGTTTTTAATAACGGTTAATCCATGCTGTTTTGCTGTTAGGAATACCGCTTTTCCGATGCCGCTTTTTTTGGAACCAGGTTTTGCTTTTTTAAGACCTGCTTCAAATGCTAGTTTAGCAACGTCGCATATTTTCGTTAACACTTCTTCTCCTTCGCCTACTACAAACGAGATTCCTGTATCAGCGAAATAACTGTTCTTCGAGCCAGAGACATCTATGTTGACTAGATCTCCTTCTTGAATAACCCGTTGCCCCGGAATACCATGTGCTACTTCTTCATTAACACTAATGCAAGTATAGCCAGGAAAATTATATGCACTTTTTGGAGCTGAGACTGCGCCTTCTTTCTCAAAAAGCTCTCCAGCTATATCATCAAGTTCCTTCGTCGTTATGCCAGGAACTGTTCTTTGCACCAATTCATCTCTGATAAAGGCAACAATTCTGCCAATTTCCTTCAAACCATTAAAGTCTTCCTCTGTTTTTGCAATCATTGTTTTCTGACCTCACTATCTTTTATCATCAATTAAATGTATAAGCTGAAACAACCAATTAGATAATCATATCCAAATGGTCAAAGCTTCGCAACTTTTTTTATCAATAACACCTTGACACTAAAAAAAGAAATGCCCCTTCCGTCTTCAAAGGGGCTGAATATTGCATTATACCTCTTGTTCTTCGGCCTGACTAGGCGGAGCCATCAGACCTTTGACGGCACCCATAAACGGATGGATGGATTTGATCATGCCGTAGCCCATTTTCATGACCGGCATGAATTGCTGGATCATGCCGAATATCCGCATTCCGCCGCCAAGCATACCGCCAGCCGAAGCCGCACCGCCAAGCCCGCCAAACAGCGAACCCATCATCGGTAGAAAGGACGAAACCTGCGCACGCGACACTGTGCGCGAACGGGTAGACGGCTTGCGCGTACCATTCACCCGTTTCCGGTTCTGAGAACGACCGCTCTTGCTGGGTGCAACCTTTTGCTTGGAACGCTGGGAACTGTCCCCTGTGGTCGCCGTCCGCGATATTTTTCCTCCCCCGGTAAGCACCACGCCTCCGCTATTCACGTCAGAAATGTAACCGATATACGTTTCACCACTATGAAGAGTCACGCAGACGGGCCGGGCCTTATACCGCTTTGCCTTTAGGCGTATTTCGTTGGTTTTAGCCATTGAATTTCACCTCGCTCTACTGAATCTACTTCAGTTTACGCGATAAGTGGACTGCTTGCCTGTGCGAATGGGACATCTGTGCGGTATTCGCTATAGGTCAATTCATCAATTTAAGTGATACGACTGGAAATATAAATGCAAGATCATTGAGCGCAACCCGTCTAAATCTTCGCCTTCTCCTCTTCCGCCATCGACCGGATGTAGAAAGCACCCAGCACCGAGCAGAGCAGGAATGAGAAGAAAGCAATCGCTGCGGCTTGTTCACGCTCCTGGAAAACGCTGAATACCTGCTGCATGGAGACACCAAGCATCTGCGGAGAGTTGGCTCCGATCAGATAGGGTGCAGTGAACGAGCCGATGACCCCCATGAAGACAAAGGTCAGGGCAACAAGAAATGTCTTGTACGACAGCGGGAAAATAAACCGGGTAAATAGCGTCAGTCTGCCTACACCCACGTCCTTTGCACTCTCAATGATCGATGAAGGAATGCCCGACAGCGCGGAACTGAGCAGCATCGTCGTAAATGGAATGTTGAACCACAGGTTGGCGATGATGATTCCTTTCTCGTCAAAGATGATGCGTGGCAGCGTAATCCCGACCACCTCAAGCATACGGGCGAGCCAGCCATGATTGCCAAGCAAATTGATCAGACCGTAAGTTGCAATAACACCAGGGATAAACAGCGGAATCATGTACGTTTTACGAATCAGATTGACGATCGGCCCCTGGTTGAAGCGCATATAGATCGCCAGGGTGTAGCTGATCAAGATTACGGCAACACACGTAATGGCAGTGACCCGAAGTGTAAATACGATATTGCTGCGCATCCCCTTATCTGTGAACAGATAGGTATAGCGGCTCAGATCGTATCCACCCGAGCCGTTGCTCAGGCTCATGATGAAGGATTGAACAATCGGGATAATGACAACGATCAACAGGATGGCGAAGGAGGGGAGCACCATCGCCAGGCCTGTGATCGACTGTCTGGCTTCCTTACTCATTTCGCGGCAACGTCGCTCTGCCAGCGTTTGTTAATTTCCGTGCCCAGATCCCCGATGTTGAACGTACGGAAGCCTTCGGCCACACCGTCGAACTTATTCTGCATTTCCTGTGACATATTGGAGAGCTCAATGCCCGGGAAGCCATTCATTTTGTCAACGATCACTTCCTGCGCTTCAGGGGACAGAACAAAGTTCAGGAACTCATTGATCGCTTGCTTCTTGTCCGACTCCTGGTTGACCATCAGGTACGTTGGTCCGCCGTTGAAGCCTGGCGTGATCTGCTGCATCTTAATTGTATCCGGCAACAAACCTTCGTTCAGCTGCTGCAACACCATGTCGGACCAGGCCGGAATTAAGGACACTTCGCCATTCATCAACAGATCCAGCGTGCCCTGGTTTTTCTTCGGATAGATGCCCTGCCCATAGACATACGGTCCGATTTCTTTGAGCGTGTCAAAACCGCCATCCCACTTCTCCATGATCGCCGGATCGGAGTTGTGGATGTCCTCTTCCGGCAGGTCCTTGTAGACAATCGTCTGCACGAACGAGCTGCCGGAACCACCCGTTGACGGGTCATTGTAGGCGAACTGCTCGGGATTGGCTTTGATCCACTGCAACAGCTCGTCCAGCGTAGTTGGTGGATTGGAGATTTTGCTGCTGTCATAGGCTAGAACCACGGCGGACGAACGATACGGAACAGCGAAGTTGTCCACATCCTTCATCGTGTCTGTGTTGACTTTGCTCAGGTTAGGAATGTCCTTCTCGTTCAGTTGCTCCCAAATACCATCCTTTGTGCCCTGAGCAACGGAGGTGATTCCGTCCTCGTAGAGGTCAATGTCTCCTGAGCCCTTACCGGCTTTCTTGGCGGCCACGATCCGGTCGTAGGTCGGCTCAGCACCAGTACCGGACGGGATATAGACCAGATTCACGTCGATATCCGGATGCTGTTTCTCAAACATTGGCTCCAGCGAATCCCACAGATCCTTGACGTTCTGAGAGCCCGTAAAGTAGAAGTTAAATTTCACCTGATCGCTTGATGCAGCAGCGCTCCCCTCGGTGGTGGTTGTACTTTTTATCTCACTTCCGTTTCCACACCCGGCCAGCAATGACATTGATAATCCCACAACACTCAACAATGATAAAAATGGCTTTTTCATACGCATATGATTCATCCTCCTCAGTTCGATTCATCGACCGGGAATCCGGTCATTTTCGAGATCGAGACGCTGACGTCTTTTCCTACCTGCAGTTGTTCAACGGATTCCTTGTTCAGAAAAGCACGTATAATGCCGAATTCCACCAGTTCCACGGTAACTTCGGCGTAATGTCCAAGAATCATGACCTGCTTGACCTTGCCCGACAAAGTACCTTCTCCCATCGTAGTACTGCTCACCTGTACGTCTTCTGGTCGGACCGCAGCCGTCACCTGTCCACTTAACCCCTTCTCGTTTGGCAGGCGAAGATGTCCAATCCGGATGCTCTCCCCTTCCGCCACCCCCTTAAGGAAATTCATTTTGCCGATAAAACCGGCGACATATAATGAAGCGGGCTCATCGTAAATCTGCTGAGGATGAGCAATTTGCTCGATGCGCCCGTGATTCATGACGATAATGCGGTCGGACAACGACAGTGCTTCTTCCTGATCATGCGTGACAAAGACCATCGTGAGTCCGGTCTTCATTTGGATCTCACGCAGCTCCTCGCGCATTTCGTGCCGCAGCTTGGCGTCCAGCGCCGAGAAAGGCTCGTCCAATAGCAGTACCGCCGGATTCAGCAGCAGAGACCGAGCCAGCGCAACCCGCTGCTGCTGTCCACCCGAAAGCTCGGCCGGATATTTCTTCTCGAACCCCGACAGTCGGACCAGCTTGAGCGCATCCTCGACCGCTGTGCGGATCTCTTCCTTCGGCATTTTGCGGATCTTCAGGCCGAAGGCCAGATTGTCGTATACCGACATATGCGACCATAAGTTATAGCTCTGGAACACCATCGAGGTCGGCCGTTTCTCCGGTGGCAGTTGAATGACACTTTTGCCCTCGATCAGGATGTCACCGGAGTCCGGTTCGAGAAACCCGCCGATGCTCCGTAATACGGTAGTTTTCCCGCATCCGGAGGGACCAAGAAGGGTGACCAGCTCGCCTTTTTCAATATCGATGTTGATGCCGCTGACCCCGTCACCCGTTTTGTAGCGTTTGGCTAACTCTCGTACAGACAACTGCATACTTCTGCCTCCCCTTGCTTCGGTATATCGACCGAAATATTTTATTTCATTTGAAAACCACTCGCCAGCACGTCCGCGCTCACCAGCCGCTGAGCTGCCACTAGCAAAATAATAGTAGGCAGCGTCAGGATGATCGAGAATACGGCTCCGGCGCTGCTCGGAAAGTCGGAAATAATGGAGTACATGACGATTGGCATTGTTTTGTAATCGGGAATACCAACCAGGAACGTGCCCTGCGCTTCGTCGAGCGAATTGAGGAACGTGAAGATCGAAGCGACCATGATGCCGGGCATCGCCATTGGCAGGGTGATGCTGCGGAACACTTTGAACGGGCTTGCCCCAACGTCCCGCGCCGATTCTTCCTGCGCCCGGTGCACGTTGCGAAAGGCGGAGGTCGGAATCCAGGTCATGAACATCAACACATTAATCATATGGATCAGCACAACGCCGAGCAGCGTGTTCATGAGTCCAATCCGGTAGAAAAGAACCGCGATGGAGACGTACAACCCCATTTTCGGAAAAGCATGCGTCAGCAGGAACGAGAACAAGAACATCCGCTTCAGCGGAAACTGGAGTCTTGCGAAGGCATACGCTGCTGGGATGCAGACGACGATGGACAGCAGGGTCACCAGAGTAGCAATGAGGAACGACAGTGAGATCGACGAGACAATATCGTCCTTCGCCAGTACGAACTCCCACCATTTGAAGCCCCATACCTGGGGCAGAATATCCGGATAATTCCACTTTTCACTAAAGGCAAGCACTAGCAGGTTGACCAGCGGACCTGCGAAAAAAATGGCGAACACGGTCAGCAACACAAATTCGATTATTCTTCTCGGACCTACGTGTTTCCAGTACCAGGACATGTTCCGTCCTCCCTTCCATTCGTCGATTGACGAACAATCACTTCGCTTTCGTATTCAATCAGGCGCGGCACGCTCCCCTCGCCGCTAATCAGGCGATCCAGAATCGATACCGCGTCTCGGCCAATACCAGATGCATCCACGCTGACGGTAGTCAGTGATGGGTGGTACATTCCGGCCACTTCGGTATTGTCGTAGCCCATAACGGATACTTCCTCCGGAACGCGGACTCCGCGCTCCAGAAGCACCTTCATCGCACCCAGTGCAAGCATGTCATTTGTACTGAACAGAGCGCTGTATCGTCCATCCCGGAATGCCACATAATGCTCCTCCATCAACTTCCGACCGGAATCGAAGCTCGATTCCGATGACTCGACAACGGTAAATCCGTCCTGTTCAGAACTAACGCCGAGGGACTCCAGCCGTTTTCGGAAGCCCTCCAATCGCAGCGAGTGGCTCCGATGCTCGCCCGGTCCAGCGATGATAAAGAATTTGCGGTGTCCGCAGTCATATAAATGCTGTGCCGCCCGTTCTCCACCGGCTTCATCGTTGCTCACGAGATGCACGACGTCCGGATCTTCCGTCGATCCATTCACCATCAGATAAGGGATATTGAAGTTTTTGACGTAATCGATGACGTTCTTCTGCAGCCGGCTGACCAGGATGAGTCCATCCACCCGCTGTTCCAGCATATAATCGGTGGAGCGCAGCGACATTTCCCTATCGGTCTTCAGAAAAATTGAGTAGCCCATCTCTTCAGCGGACATCAGTATCTCGTCAATGATTCTGCCATACAGCGTGTGGGACACGATCGGCAGCCTGTCACGGAAAACGATGACTCCGATGTTGTACGTGCGCTTGGCGACCATCGCCCGGGCGACGGCGCTCGGCTTGTAGCGAAGCTGCTCGACCGCCTTGAGAACGCGATCCCGGACTTCAGGACTCGCATATCCGTTTCCGGAGATAACCCGAGAAGCAGTCGATTTCGATACACCAGCCAGTTGGGCCAGCTCCCGCAAACTATGATTCAGCTTATTGTCCAATCCCTATTCTCCTTGCAAAATCCGTCTCTTCCCGGACGGCAATTAGCTTCGCCGGATCACGGGTTGTTATCGAGTCGACGCCCAACTGTGCAAGTCGCCGCATATCGTCCGCCTCTGAAACCGTCCAGACGTAGATAGCCAGACCGCTCCGCTGCACAGCTTCCATAAGTTCTGGCTGAACGACCTGATACGGCACGTTTATCCCAAAGCAGCCGGCTTCGCGAGCATCTGCACACGCCTGGAACACTGCCTCGTCGTAGCTCAGACTGCCGAAGCTTTGCTTGTTCACATTAAGAAGCCTGCGTATGCTTGGAGCGTAACGACTAGCTTTAACCGCTGACCCGTAATCGCAGCCACTGAGAAACACCATCTCCACCATACCCATCCGATTCACCAGAGCTGAGACCGGCTCCAGAGCGCTGTCTGTTTTGATATCAAGGTTCATCATTTTACCGGCTGCGCGTATCTGCTCAAGCACATCCTGAAGCGTTGGAATAAGCGATAGTCTAGCGGTGTTCAACTCCTTCAGTGTCATTTCTGCAAGACTGCCGCAGCTTCCATCTGCCAAAGTGATATTGTCATCGTGGGCAAGCACCGGCACATTGTCCCGAGTCGAACGGATATCGTCTTCGTAAATATCTACGCCAAGTGTTAGGGCTGCCTGAAGTGACTCGAAAGAATGATCGGGATGGCCCATACAGCCAGTATGGGCTGTGATCAGCGGGAATTTGTTCATCGCGGGTATCCTCCTTCTTCGAAATAGATCGCGTTGGTAAAGGCGATCAGTACATCGACTCCTCGTACGGTTCCCCACAGCTCAGCGCGAATCCACCTGCGGGGGATATCTGGAGTGGAATCCCTCAGTTGGGCTTCAAATTGCATCATCTGTTCGTCCGATGAAGACGGAACTTCAAGATTAAGCTCCTCGCCCAGATTGGAACATAGCTTCAATCTGCAGACCTGCTTCTGTAGCGACCAGAGTCCGGTGCGTACCGAGAAGTCCAGCGTCAAGTTCGCCCGGACCGGATCCTCTGCAGCTTCCCGTCTCTCGACTACCGTTGGAACGGTAGAGCCGATTGCATACAATGCATCTCCAGCTTCCAGCGTCAAGGTCAGCAGAGGACCTATCGTTACCGACGCGCGCCCTTCCCGCAGCGCTTGGATAAGCGTTTCTTCATGGAGCGAAAGGGCTGTCGAGCCTCCGTTCCCCGCCACTGCGTCGTCCTCAATCCCGAGATAAGTAACTGAGATCGGATCGTCTGTCTCGCCCTGCGCATGCCAGTCCCTGCCTGAAGTGGCTGAAATCCGATATCCTTCGTTCAGCTTGTGAGTCCACAGATCAAAAGCTCGCCGATTGTTCGTCTGAATGGAAGGGAACGTGCCGGACCAGACTTCGATGTAATCGACAGCGGACCAGTTCCCAATCTCGTATTCCCAGAAGCAACCGGTACAGGCAGGACTGCCGATTCGGAAGGGATGAGCAAGCCCGGCGATTCCACCGAGTCGATGCACGTTCTCGATCCCCGCATCAATTCCATCCCGATTCGCTTGACGCCAGTCGGCAAAAGCGCTAAGTCCTATCGTCACCATATGACCGTAAAAAGTTGTCCACTCCATACCGGGAATGATTCGTAGTCCGTATTTCCGCTCGATTTCTGCTTTGCCGCTCAAGCCGGACATCGTGTTGTGATCGGTCAGCGCGATGGCGTCGAAGCCCAGATTGGCTGCTCCCGCTGCCAGTTCTCCCAGCGTCTGACTGCCATCGCTGTGCAGCGTATGTGTATGCAGTTCACAGGCGAACCACTTCATATCGAGTCCTCCTCTGTCGTCCAGACTTCCAGCCGATAAGTGCACGTATCGGTCACGATGCAATGCAGGCTTAATGTGACGCTCCAGGGCCCCGGAACCAGCTCGCCCGCCATAAGGCCGGGAGAAGCTTCTCGATCCGATACGTATAGATCCTGCACCTCGTCTTGGCGGTGGCACGCCCCTCGGTATCCGCGAGCATCGTCCAGCGAGAGTGTGATCAGATTTTTCAGAGGGAGATGCCGATCAGCATTGGCAATCGCGTATTCCCGATGTTCCGGCAAAATGTATAGATCGTAACTTTCCTTGAGCAGCCGTAGCGTCTTCGGCGTATATTGTAATCGCAGGTTCAGCTTCACGCAGCCCTCTTCCAACTCAAAAGGAATGCGGATATGTGTTTTGGAATCCTTCGGAGATGCGTATCCTTGTAGATCCAGCAGCTTCATTGCGCCGCACCACCTTTCATTAATTCGTTATCTTCATGACTTACGTTATGCACGTTTTGCTGAATGTGGGACCGTTCCCATATCTAATACTTATGTTACGGGTTAAAAATCAGGTCCATATCTGCATCGTGTTAATATTCTGTAAATGCAAAAAAGACCGAACTTCTATTAAAAGAAGACCGGTCTTTGTATTTTTTTATCGCTAGATTGTTTTCACACTGCATACAAGTGGCAGCACATAAATTTTCTCCTGAATGGATTCTTAAAATCGATTGATTGAAAATGGAGAAATGTTATGTTCCGTTTTCCCTGATATAATCAAATCACTTAAAATCTGTCCAACTACACTACTAAATTTAAAGCCATGTCCTGAGAAACCTGATGCAATGGCAACGTTAGGATAGTTAGGATGTGTATCGATAATAAAATCTTCATCAGGAGTCATTGTATACATACACGTTTTACCGAACTTCAATTCTTGTGCTGAGGGCATATAGTGTTGCAAAAATTGTTTTAAATCTGTCGTGTCTTCCTCTAGTTCACCAAATTCCAGGATGGCTTCATCTGGATTGATTTTATCTCCTCCATCATGTCGGCCTAATTTTAATCCGGAACCATCAATGCTTGGGAAACCATAATAATGTCCGTGAGATGTTTCAAACGAAAAGGCTGGGAACTCCTTATGATTATATAAATCATCTTTAGTATCAAACCAGGCAAATGTTTTTCTTATAGGATTAAGAGGAAGATTTAGATCCAACATGGAAAGGAGACTTCCTGACCAGGCCCCTGCTGAAACTACTAACGCATTAGCACTAAAAGTATGATCTTCGGTCTTGATGGTAACTCTTTTATCATGAACCATAATTTCTTTTACTTTACTATTGGTTATGATGGTAGCTCCGTTTTGCTCTGCGAGTTCTCGATATGCTTCAATGCATTCCTCACATTTCAACACTCCTGAGGTTGGTTCGTAGCAACCAATGTAATTGTTCGGTAAATTGATGCCTGGCCAGCGCTTATTTACTTCATTAGAATCTAAAATCTCAAGTGGTAATGAATAGGTTTTTGAGCTTGAAATGATATTTTGGATAAAATCTGTTTTCTCGTAACCCACGTTTATAACCCCAGTAGGGAGAAATAATTGTTTTCCCGACACTTTCTCTAAGTCATTCCATAATTCTTGAGCCTTGAGTGCCAACGGAACATAATTTTCACCTTCACCATACGCGTGCCGAATGATTCTTGTCTCTCCGTGATGACTGCCTTTGTTATGGGGCGGGTTAAAGGAATCTATTAATAGTGTACTTTTCCCACTCTTGGATAAAAAATAACCCGCCGCCATCCCCATTGAACCTGCTCCTATTACAATTACGTCATAATGCATTGCAAGTTGCCTCCTTGTAAGAAATCCCCATGTAACTTAAGTATTAAGTATGGCTAGTATTCTTCTATATTACTAATGATATTAACACTTAACAATTGCGCTATCCTGGACATGATACCCAAGTCATAATAAAAAAACCGCATAACAATGCGGTTTTCTTAGATTCGTAAATTTACTATTACTGAGCCGTTAAAATCAGCGGTCCATCCGAGGTGATTGCGATCGTATGCTCATATTGTGCCGACAACTTGCCGTCGGCCGTTCTCGCCGTCCACTGATCGTCGTCGATCGTGATACGGAACGTTCCTTCGTTGATCATCGGTTCAATCGTAAACACCATGCCTTCTTTTAATCGAATGCCTTTGCCGGCTACGCCGATATGCTCATAGGTCGGTTCCTCATGCAGGCTCCGCCCAATCCCGTGTGCCAACAGATCACGTACCACCGAGTACCCATGCGCTTCCGCATGCTTTTGAATCGCCGACGTTATGTCGCCGAGCCGGCCTCCGGGTATAGCCCGAGCAATTCCCAGATCCAAGCATTCCTTTGTCACCTTCATTAACTTTTGCACTTCCGGCCGAATATTGCCTACCGCATAGCTCACACACGAATCGCCGAACCATCCCCCGTATTCCACGACGATGTCGAGTTTTAGCAAGTCTCCATCCATGATTACCCGTTTCGAAGGAATGCCGTGGGCCACCACATCGTTGATCGAAATGCAGGTTTCGGCGGGGAAACCATTATAGCCTTTCGTAAACTGCTTGCCACCCAGCTTGGTGATGTGCCTGGCAACAAAATCATTGATTTCTAGTGTGGTGATGCCAGGCTCGATGAGTTTGGTCACCTCGCGGTAACAGTCCGCAACGATTTGGCTCGCCGGCTTCATTTCTTCAATTTCCCTAGGTGATTTTATAATGATCATCTTTTGTATATTCACTCCTTAGGCACCCTATAATTTTAAAAACCCGACGATATCCCCTGCCTCCTCGTGCAGCTTTTCGCGACGCAGCGAAAGCGAGGCGCACCCAACCAAGGCAGCCATCAGCATTTCCGCGCGCTGTAGCCGATACGGCTGCTCCGCCGCGTTTCCGCCGGAAGCAGCATCCTCGTCCGCCGCACGCCCGGTGTCCACCAGCGCAGCAAACGGCGAGAGCACCTCATCTTGAAAAGCAGCCATGAGCTTGGTCGAGCGTGCTTCAGGTAGCGAGGCAATCCCCTCAAGAGCCAGCTTATACAGCAGGTATATGGCGTGGTCCTCCGCCCAAAGCTGCAGCAACTGGACGCTGGCTGCCGCGACTGGGCCAAGTTCTGCGGAAGCGGTCGTTTCGTAGTTTCCGCTTTGGGAATCCGCGACAGCAAAGTTTCCGGTATTCGCCGCAGAAGCAAAGGCGAGGGGCCCATTCGCTGGCTCATCCCCCGAATTCGAAGCGTGTGGGGCTGCTGGTGCTCCCCCGGCCCGCTCCAACGCATCCCACAGCAGATCGTGGAGCAAATCGCCTTTATTACTGTAATAATGGTATACCGTGCCATATCCGAGTCCCGCCTCATTGGCCACATCTCGGATTTCGAGTAAAGACCCTTTATTCAAAAACACATCGGCAGCGGCTTTACGAATTTGCGCCAGGCGCCGCAGCCGGATCTCTTCGTTTTGTTCTTTTGTGCGTGGAGTCATCTCGTCCGCTCACCTCTTTTATTTTTGACCTACTCTTATGTCAATATAAAACATTAGCTTGCAAATAACAAGAATTAGCTGGAGGATTACGGAAAAACAGACATACTAAGCGGGTGCCCCGGCTTAATATGTCTGTTACTTAACGAGTATATAGCTTTACCACAACATATAATGACAAAGCGTTTTAACACTTCGTTCTTGTCCTTCCAAATTAACTCGCGCCATTTTACCCCTTTGATTAGCTGTTGAATGTTACTCTGACCAAAATACATTTGGATACCATTGCTTTGCAGATGGGATTACCAGGCGTACACGCCTTGCTCATTCAAGAATTCGCCGTTATGATGTTTGCCATCTGTCGCATAACCCACGATAATCGCAGCAGCTGCCTCTTTTGATTTACCGCCTTCAGCATTTCCGTTGAGGTCTGTTGATGTGAATCCAGGCGTTACCGCAAATACTTGAGCCCTGCTGCTTTTAAGTTCATAAGCCATCGAAACTGTCATAGCATTGTTGGCCGTTTTGGATGAGTTATAATCGAATGCGTTTAAAGCAAATCCAGCATTTTGCATATGATCCAGAGAAGCCATGTCGGTCGATACATTAACGATTGTGCCTTCGTTATCTTTGATTAACGGGAACAAACGCTGGTTCAGACGAAAGGTTCCGAAAAAGTTGACTTCAAAAGCGCTCCTCAGATTCTCTTCTTTGGTATCCGTAAAAGAACGGGCGAAAGCACCCGGCATACCCGCATTATTGATCAAAAGTGTTAAGTACGGATAATCCTTGGCAATCATATCGGCTGCCCTTTCGATAGTTTCCAAGTCACTCATGTCAATTTGCACAAATTCTATGTCTAACCCCTCAGAAGTTAACTCGGTAACAGCTGCTTCGCCCCGTTCAACGCTGCGTGCACCAAGGACGACTTTCCAGCCGGCTTGTCCTAACTGCTTAACGATTTCGAATCCGATTCCTTTATTTGCTCCAGTTACAAAAGCGGTCTTCTTCATGTGAATCCTCATTTCTCTAATTTGATTTCATTAACAATACATAAGTTACTATGCTACACTTAGTGTAGGTCAACTATAAATTTTGATAAAAAAGAGGGTTAACATGTTAACGATTGGAGAAGTAGCGAAGAAAGTCGATATCGCTATCGGGGCGATACGCTTTTACGAAAGAAAGGGCCTGTTGAAGCCTGCTGCGCGAAGTGAGCAGAATAACCGTCTTTACACGGAAGATGATCTGAACTGGCTGGTTTTTATCAAATGTCTTCGCGAAACCGGGATGAGTGTGGAGGATATCAAAACGTATTATGACAAAGTAAATGAAGGAACCTCGACTCTGCCGGAAAGAACCAAACTGATTCAAGATCAAAGGCAAAAGTTGCTGGAAGATATCGAGGAGAAAAAAGCGCAGCTCGTTCATTTGGATCACAAATTGGAGCGCTATTATCGCGGAGAAAATTATTAAGATAAGTCTTTTCCTAAAGACAAAACTTTTGAATTTCATGTAATTAGAACGTTGAACCCAAAAAAGGCAGACGATCACGTTTGATCGTCTGCCTTCTTCATTTTATTTAGCTATAGTTCGCATAAGCTAAAGTTTCAACATCGATGAAACTATTGTTTAAATAGGTTGACAATGAGAATTGTTATCAATAATGTGGAGTGAGTTACTATCGAAATGAGGTACACAACGTGAAAATAGATGTGAATCAGTTAGCAGAACATTTTGCACACATTCCTTTTCAAGTAGAGGGAATATATAGATATGCTACAAATCCAGGAGTGAATCACGCTGACTATACCGACTCTTTTCCTGGATTTGTGTTTCCCCTTACAGGAAAGATACAATTTCAATTTAATGGAACACCTTATATTCTTTCGCCAGGAAAAGTGGTGCATGGTGGTGCAAAAATGAAATTGGATGAAAAAACGTTTGATAACTCCAACTGGGAATATATCCTTGTTTTATACCGTATATGTAGCTCAGAACTAGAAGAGTCAAGCTTTTCCCATCAGCATTTTGAATTATCAACGGGACAATCCCCACGTCTTATCGAATTAATTATGCAGCTTTGGCATGTGTATAATCAGCGTGGAGGCATTTCAAAATTTCAGACTGAAATGCTGTTTCGCGATGTGCTGAACGAAGCCTTAATAAGTGTGTCGAATAGGCAAATGAGTAGTGAATCACATACTTTATTCGAACGGGTATCTAATTATATTCATGAATACTACTATCATGGCCTTACCATAACATCGCTCGCAGAACAATATAACGTTAATCGAAATCGACTTTCTTACGTATTCAAAAAACATGCAGGGATGGGCCCGGCAGAATATCTATTAAAATACCGTATAAACATGGCACAAAAAATGCTATTTACAAGTGATGTGCCAGTACAGCAAATTGCACAAGCGGTTGGAATTGCTGACCCTTTTTATTTTAGTAAAGTGTTCAAGAAACAATTTGGATTTTCTCCTACTGAATATCGACGGAAGTTCATCAATAATCCATGCTAACTTCAACAGGCATCCATTTTAAAGCGAAAATTAAATCAGTATACTTATGGCAGACCAAGAAAAACATCATCATGTCTTGAGTTGCGTATGCAGCATTATATCGAAGGTGAAAAATAAGGAGGGCTTACTATCCATTATCAAGTGATTAAACTAAGCGAAGAACTATCTAAAATAAAAGATAATTGGTCACCCCAACTAATTGGTGAATTGAATGACCATGAATTTAAGATCGTTAAAATTGACGGGGATTATGAATGGCATGTTCATCCCGAAACCGATAAGTTATTTTTCGTGATTGAAGGCGAGATGATCATTGATTTTCGTGATGGTCAGGTGAGAATTTCCAAGGATGAGATGTTTATTGTCCCGAGGGGACTTGAGATCAAACCCTCCGCCGAAAAGGAATGTCATATCATGTTGATGGAACCTAAAAGTGAAGGCAACACTGGCGGGACTGAGTCCGCATAAATACCTTACTACGTTTAATCGAACGGTAATTGTACTAAACGAATCTAAGCCCCTTCAGCAATGAAGGGGCTTTTGCTTTTTAAGATAACACATGTCACTGAACAGTTGAATGGGTTTATTAACAAACCGATTTTAAATAAATAGATTATGATTTGCATGAGCTGCCTGCCCCAGATAGTAACCCACTCCACCGATGTTAACCGAATCCATTAATTCTTCACGCTGAATCCCCATTAAATCCATGGACATCTGGCAAGCGACAAACTCAACTCCCTGCGCAGTTGCGGTCTGCATCAGTTCTTCCAGAGAAGCAACATTATTATTCTTCATAATGCCTCGAATAATCTTTGGGCCAACTCCAAGCATATTCATTTTGGACATGCCTAGCTTGTGGCTACCGCGCGGTAACATCATGTCAAACATGCGGCCAATCATTGTTTTGGATACAGGCTGTGGCTGATGCTTACGGATAATATTCAATCCCCAGAAAGTGAAGAACATGGTTACTTTACGTCCACTTGCTGCTGCCCCATTTGCAATAATAAGAGAAGCAATCGCTTTATCTAGATCACCACTGAAGACAACCATCGTGCTCGCAGGCTCCTCTTTAGGAGTTTCCATAGCTGAAGATGCGGTCTGCGCGGTATTCTTGGCAATTACAGCTTCAATAGTACCGCCTTTGGATCGTTCCAAGTGTAGAAGTGAGGAACCAGACATCGTTGCCCATGCTCTCACATCTTCATAAAATCCTGGATCGGAAGCTTTCACCCGTAGGGTCTCTCCATTCGATAGTTGATCCATTTTCTGCTTAAGTTGTATCAGCGGACCGGGACAACTTAAACCGCACACGTTCAACTCGTTATCAATACGCTGTGGCTCTGTAAAGATTGGATTGGAGAGCTCTGCTTCCTTTACAGCATGTTTCGGATTGTTGTTCTGACCCTGTCCATCATTATTATCATGGTTTCCGGTAGAAATTGGAGCAGGCCGAAATTGTGCTTGGCGGTATGTTTTATAACCTCCACTCAGATTTTTCACATTAAAGCCATGCTGACGCAAAATCTGCGAAGCTGTATATCCACGCAGACCAACCTGGCAGTATACCCAAATATCTTTGGTTGAGTCTAATTCATCTAATCGCTGACGAAGCTCATCCACTGAAATATTTATGGAGTCCGGAATATTCCCATTGCGATGCTCCAGCTCACTGCGTACATCCAGCAATATCGACTGCTCCGGCTGACGTTCAGTTAGCTGATCATAGGTGAACGTTTCAACACGTCCAGCCGTAATATTTTCAGCTGCATAACCAGCCATATTAACTGGATCTTTCGCAGAGGAATACGGTGGCGCGTAACTCAACTCAAGCTCTGATAAATCACTGATGTGACCCCCAAAATGAATGGCTACAGCTATGTCATCAATCCGTTTATCCACACCGTCATAACCAATTGCTTGTGCACCTAAAATTTTACCTACGGGAGTAAACAGCAGTTTAAGAGTAATCGCGCTGGAACCAGGATAATACGATGCATGAGATGCAGGATGCACAATTACAGTTCGATAATCGATGCCGAGACGTTTTAGTGTTTTCTCATTACTACCTGTAGTTGCTCCGGTCATTCCAAACACTTTAATAATTACCGTTCCTTGTGTTCCTTTGTAGATGGAACTTAGTCCGGCGATTCGATCTGCAACAATTCGTCCCTGTTTGTTGGCAGGTCCAGCAAGCGGAATAGCTGTCTTTGTGCCATGAATGGTTTCAGTTACTTCGATGGCATCGCCAACAGCATAGATATGTGGCACACTGCTTTCGAGTGCTTCGTTGACCATAATATGTCCACGTGTTCCTAGGGAAACTCCGCTATTTCTCAGAAAAGCTGTATCTGGAGTTACTCCTATCGCAAGAATAACCAGGTCAGCTGTCAGAACATGACCATCAGATAGTTCAACACCAATGCCATGCTCAAGTGAACGAAAGCCCTGTACACGCTTGGAAAACAGCAGCTTTACCCCATTTTGCTCCATTTCCTGTGCCAAGGCTGCTGCCAGCTCAGCATCAAATGGGGTGAGCAGCTGATCATTACTCTCTACCAACGTTACATCCAATCCGGCTTCCTTCAAATTTTCTGCCATTTCAACACCAATAAATCCTCCGCCTATAACAATCGATAATGCGTTGTTAGATGAATTAATTTGCTTCTTGATGCGATCAATATCTGGAATGCTGCGCACTGTATAAATCAGTGGATTATCCGTACCCGGCAGATCGGGAATAATTGGCTTGGCACCTGGTGACAAAATCAATTCGTCATAGCTTTCTTCATATTGACCGCGCTCCTGGCTTTGTACCTGAACTGTACGAGTATGCGGATCAATAGCGACGACCTCACTTCGTGTACGCACATCAATATTAAATCGATCGACCATACCTTTGGGAGTTTGTACTAGCAAACGCTCTCGATCCTCGATCGAGCCACCAATATAATAAGGTAAGCCGCAATTGGCAAACGATATATAGGGTCCTTTTTCAAATATGATAATTTCGGCATGTTCATCCAGGCGGCGCAGACGGGCAGCTGCTGATGCACCACCCGCTACTCCGCCCACAATCAGTACTTTTTTACTCATGATTCACAATCTTCCTCTCCAAACAAAATAGGTATCATCTGTTCAATCCGTTGGTCGGCAAGCACATAATTTACTTCAAGGCCATTGCGCTCAGTCGTTACAATACCTGCACTGCGTAGCTTCTGCAAATGCTGGGAAACTGTTGATTGGGGAAGATCTAGACACTCCTGCATATATGAAACATTACATTTCTTTTTTCGCATCAACCCGCGCACAATGCACAGACGAATCGGATGTGATAGAGCTTTCAGTAAATTAGCAGGTTCATCGAACTGTTTTAAATTAGTGCTATCAAAAGCTTCTGTATTCAAAAATACCCCTCCTGAATCGTTATATCGTAATATTACGATATTTGAATTGAGATGTCAAAATATTTTCATCTTATGCTCATGGCCCTATAAAATTTTAACCAACAAATTTATAAGGCAGCTGAACGTATTCAATCAATAATCAATTAAGTAAAGTATTTCTTTTAATATGTTAATCCTAAAATTAATACCTGAGGATACATAAAAATATTCCTTATATCTAGAAGCTGATTTCCCCCTCTTACTCTCCCCAATCTGTTAGTCACATCTAACATATAGGGGTTTATTTAATACGTCCACTTCAAAAATCGGTGCGTTCTTCCATGTCGCCCCCTACTTCTCTTCTAACTAAGTCGACCTTCATTAAAACAACAATCCCAACAGTTTTATCGAGTTTTAGTCCCAGCTAGTGTAATTCAGTTTAAGTAACAATTCTCGAATGAAAACATATCAATCACGTTTACTATGTCCCATCAATATGTTATATAACACCCATGGCTAAAATAAACATCTCCATACTAAATCCGATCATACTAATAGAATGGCTTCTCTCCACAATGTGTCGTCCTCTGTTTATATGACTTAAGCCGCTCGGCTTATACACGAATTTAACGTTTTTTCCCCACTAAAATCTAGAATAAATATAAGAAAACAAAATCATTTTTCGGAGGCACTTTTCTTTGTCTTCAAGTGTTATAGGGATAAAAGGTCAAGGAGGTGTTGGCATCGCCGCAGGAATACATTAACTCAGAAGAAGTGGAAACGCTTATCTCCAACATTCAACAAGGAAATACAAACGAATATGAAGCGATCATCAAGATATTTCAACAGCCGATTTTCCGCTATTGCTACCGTTTGCTGGGCAACAGACAAGACGCTGAAGACGCCGTACAGGATGTATTGGTCAAAGCCTATCAATCGCTGCATCAATACAAGAAAGAGAATCATTTTTCGGCTTGGCTGTATCGGATCGCCTATCATCATTGCCTGAATCTGCTGCGAAGACGCCGTATTTATCTTAATGTATTGAAGATTATTTCCTTAGAATCCGTTGTAATAAGCTACGAACAGGAGCTGGATAATATATTGTACAAGCCTCTATGGGCTGCAGCACTGTCTCGATTATCACTGGAGGAACGAAACTTGCTTATACTTCGGGTGTTTGAAGACAAGACTTTCGCGGAGATCGGCACCATTTTGAAGGTCAACCCTAATGCGCTTGTAAAGAGAATGAAACGGATCCAGCAGAAGATTCGGAAATCCATGAAATTGAAGGAGGAATTCGTTTGGAACGAAACAGAGTTGCCCATGAATACCAAGATTTAAAACAAGCATTGAGCAACGAGAGGATGCCTGAAATCGACGTCACCTGCCAGGTAATGCGCAGAATCTCTTTAATTGAAGGCCGCCGTCATTCGGTCTTGAAAAAAACAACGAGAAGCACAGTTGCAATGGGTGGTATGCTCGCCCTCATTTTGCTAATCTCAGTCAGCGCTTATGCCGCTTCGGAATACATCCAGCTCATTACTCGTGACGGGGTCGTTAAGGTCCAACATGTTGCTTCGGATGAACCTGCTACTGGCACGGCAAACGTATATGATTATTCTGCTGCCCAGGTACAGGACTTTGCTAAGCCGGGGGAATTAATCGCTTTTTTTGTGAAAAGCGACAGAATTTCAGAAATTACAGAGCTTGGACTACGTTTTGAGTATAAAGAACAGCAAATCACTTCGTACTCCGACTTCTTGAAGGAAATCAAACGTACAGGAGCTCCTAACCTGCCTCTAACCGCCATGGGCTATTCCTTCGAGTACGGAAAGATAAACCCAAAGTTTCCAACAATTGATGTGCAAAAGAAAGACTCCTATTACCAGAAAGTATATAGTGATCTTAGAGTTCAAGCTGCCAAATCTTCTTCAGGGCAAAAGGTGTTCATGAAGACCGTACCATGGTCAGAGCCTTTAAGCATTAGCGGAATATATTCAAAAGGAAAGGCCCATATCGGAATTTCTGTCATCCTCATGAATGGAGGAAATATGGTTGTAGAGCAGGAGAAAGAGAATTCAACGGACAAAATTTTAGTCGCCGGAACGGAAGTTGTCTATAACAATATGAAAAAAAATGCCGTAAGTTATCATTACCTAAACTGGTACAATGAAGAGCAAGATGCATATTACACACTTTCCAGCTTTGGGGACAAAGAATTAACCAAAGCACAATTTTTACAATTGGCCGGAGAGTTACTAAGAAAAGGAACATCATAAGAAAGCCGATAAACACACAGAAGCTGTTGTGTTTATCGGCTTTTTTAACTACCCTTATATTATGAATGAATAATTCCCAATCTTCGGAATCAATATAAAATTAAAGACCTGATAAGAAAGAACGTACACAAAACACCCAGCAATAAAAACATCATTGCTGACTGACGTTCATTCTTCCACAATCGAATTGTATTAGCAATATTTAAAATTACCAATGCAAGCATATTAATTCTAGTATTCATTTCAATAAAATTAATACACAATAGAATAAATACCACTATCCCTACAAAAAGAAACCATATCGGTATATTCTTACTAAGCCGTTTAATCATTTCATTCCCCTTCTAAAATTAATATTCTATCTCTAATAGGGTATTCTTCAACTTTATTGAAATACCTTTATAATTTCAATAAAGTAGGAATCGTAAACGTCCACGCTAGTCACGGAAATGCGGGCTTTAATCCCCACTCGTAGCCGTTAACTCATACTCCTGCTCAATGTGGGAATAGCCGATTATTGCGGTGTTTCCAGTTCCAAGGTTGAATTTTTATACGAAACGTCGGATTCCGAGCCCATGCATCATGAGGTGCCTTTTCCACATATGACACTGTGTCATTTTTATTGTTGACTTGTGACACAAGTGTCATATATAATTCATTAATCAGCAATTGTGACACGGTGTCACTTATTAGGATTGGAGGATCATATTTGCCCAAAAAAACATTTTTTCACTTATCGAAAGATAAACAGGACACGTTAATTCAATGTGCTAAAAGGGAATTTTCTCGAGTTCCATTACACGAAGCATCTATTGCCAATATCATCAAAGACGCGGGGATCTCTAGAGGAAGTTTTTATCAATACTTTGAGGAAAAAGAGGATCTGTATTATTACCTGTTGAACCAGTCCTCACAAAAAAATAGTGACCGATTTATCGCAGCTTTAAAGGAGAACAACGGAGATATATTCGAAGCTTTTATCGATTCATTTCAATTTATGATTCAGAATCACACCAATCAAGAACACAAAAACTTTTTTAGAAATGCCTTTTTAAATATGAATTATAAAACGGAAAAAACATTTACGAAGAACATTTATGAAGAAAATCGGGATAGCCATCTTTTACCTATCATTGGGTTAATGAATACGGAAACTTTAAATATACAAGGGGACCGAGAATTGCAGCATATTTTAAAAATCATTATAGCTGTAACCTTTGATAACCTTATTCAAATATTCGTAAAAGATTTAACCTATGATGAAGCTTTAAAAAATTATGGTGAGCAGATGGAACTGCTGAAAAAAGGATTTAAAAAAATTTAAATAAATAGATGTTTATACACAAATATTTAAACGACTAAGGGATTAAATGAAGTGTAAAAAAGGAGAAAAGACATATATGGATTCAGCTTTACAAGAAAAAAAACCACCCTATTTAATGATTGCGATTCTTTTTATTGGTGCATTTGTTTCATTTCTAAATAACTCGCTCTTAAATGTAGCGCTGCCATCCATCATGGTGGATTTGAACATTAAAGATTATTCCACGATCCAGTGGCTTTCTACTGGCTATATGCTGGTCAGTGGTATATTGATTCCGGCGTCAGCATTTTTATTAACACGTTTCTCCAATAGAAGTTTGTTTATTACTTCCATGACCATCTTCACTTTAGGTACGGCCATAGCAGCCGTTGCACCAAACTTTGGCATATTGCTTACAGGAAGAATGGTTCAAGCAGCAGGCTCTTCAGTAATGGGACCACTGTTAATGAATATTATGCTGGTAAGTTTCCCACGCGAAAAACGCGGAACAGCAATGGGTATTTTCGGATTAGTTATGATTACAGCCCCTGCAATCGGGCCAACATTATCAGGTTTCATTGTAGAATATTATGACTGGCGCTTGCTTTTCGAAATGATTTTACCGTTAGCCGTCATTAGTTTACTATTAGGGATTTGGAAATCCAAAAATATAATGCAGCAAAACAAAAATGCAACACTGGACTATTTCTCGATCATATTATCTTCCATTGGTTTTGGTGGTTTGTTATATGGGTTTAGTTCTGCAAGTTCAGATGGCTGGACAGATCAAGTTGTCTTAATCACTTTAATCGTCGGAGCTATTGCTCTGATCTCCTTCGTTGTCCGTCAATTGAAAATGGAGACGCCATTATTGGATTTACGGGTTTACAAGTATCCGATGTTTGCCCTTGGCTCTGTTATTGCGATTGTAAACGCAGTGGCGATGTTCTCCGGAATGATTTTAACACCGGCATACGTACAAAACGTAAGAGGTATTACACCACTTGATTCAGGTTTAATGATGTTGCCTGGTGCGATAATCATGGGGATTATGTCACCTATTACAGGTAGACTATTTGATAAATACGGCCCACGTGTTCTTGGCGTAATCGGACTTACGATTACAGCGATCTCAACGTACATGTTGGCAAACCTACAAATCGACTCGACTCACACTTATATTATCCTTGTGTACACTCTGCGTATGTTTGGTATGGCAATGGTGATGATGCCTATTATGACAAACGGCCTAAATCAATTGCCAACACGCTTAAATCCACATGGTACAGCTGTCAACAATACAGCTCAGCAAGTGTCCGGTTCGATTGGTACGGCTATTCTGATTACGATTATGAACTCGGTGACAAAAACAAAAGCTGAAGATTTAATGACTGGTGTTGATCCAACAACTTTGACAGCAGCCAATAAAGCTTTATTAACCCAAGAAGCGTTACTAGCCGGAATTCAATATTCATTCTATATCGCACTTGGAATTAACATTGTTGCATTAATATTAGTTTTCTTCATTAAACGTGCGGAAGTAAGTGATGAACCTGTCGAGGCTTTAAAAAATCAGCAGGGTAACACTAAAACTAAAACCGCAGTAAATTAATTAAAAGCATTTGATCAAAAAAAATACAGACAATATCAAAGAAATATAATAACTAGGGGCCTACTATCTTAAGGATAGCAGGCTCCATTTTCTTTTCTCTAAACTTACATGTTATGTATGTTTTCAATCCAATAGACCGGGTATATATTATCAATGATTTGTTCATTGGGGAGGTTAGATAAATATGTTTATGGAATTAACCATCAAACTAGTGATTAGCTTTTTTGGGCTACGGGCCATCACTTTTATTACAGGTAGAAAAACCGAACGATCATTAGAAATATGATATAAAAACTTACTTTCCCCTCCTCTACCTAAAGAGCTTCATCAAGTCCATGCTTGTCCTATTAGTATTATGGAGAACCACATCATTTAACCACTAAACGATAAGAAACCTTTAGCCGTTTAATAGGCTACAGGTTTCTTAAACTTAAAAAATGTTTGGATTACTTCTTAAGAAAGTATAATTCCTTGTAGAGAGTTTTTCTTGGGTTTCAATACTTAACCTCAATCATCAAGTCTGCTCCCTTGCCTAAAACCTGTACCTCTTTCACTATTTCTTGGCCGTTTGGAACAATAACTGGACTCAATAGTTCATATCCAGCCTTCTTGATTAAAGGAATATCAAACTCAAGCAGCACTTGACCTTGTACGACACGATCTCCGGTTTGTACATGAGCAGTAAATCCTTCACCTTTTAAAGATACCGTGTTCATGCCGACATGAATTAGAATTTGAACACCAGAATCGTGCTCAAGAATGAGTGCATGCTTGCTCTTCTCCATGATATGGGCAATCTTACCCGAAAATGGCGCTGTCACTTTTCCTTCGGAAGGTTCAACTGCAAATCCGTCGCCCAACGCTCTGCTGGAAAAAGCTTCGTCTTCTACCTCATCCAAAGAACGAGTTGTACCTTGAATTGGGGAAAAAATCTCCATTGTATGTTCTTGTTTTCTTTTAAATCCAAACATGTTGTTTCCTCTTTTCCTTTGCAGAAGTCTGCCTCTAATCCCATTACTGTCTTCAATCTTCTAAATGCTCACCGTTACTTTTGATACAATTTTGATACCAATAAAAAGAATCCTTTTTATACCGTTTATTCGTACCCTGTCCACGGTCATCCCGGTCAACGTAGATTACACCGTAACGCTTCCTCATTTCGATCGTACCACAGGAAACAATATCAATAATCCCCCACATCGTGTAGCCGATTAATTCAACTCCATCAATAATAGCCTCTTTCATTTGTTTGAAATGTTCCTTGAGATAGTCAATTCGGTAAGAATCATGAATTTCGCCTTCATTCAATTCATCAAGGGCACCTATTCCATTTTCCGCAATGAAGATGGGCAGTTGATAACGATCGTACATTTGGTTTAAAGAAACCCTCAGACCAATCGGGTCAATTTGCCAGCCCCAATCACTTGCTTTTAGATACGGATTTTTGTTTCCTGTCACTAGGTTCCCGCCGGTTCGATCCCAGTTTTTATCGGTTGTCGCTACCATGGACATATAGTAAGAAAAACTCAGGAAATCAACAGTGTATTCCCGCAAAATATTATCGTCATCCGCTTCTTTATGGATATTGATGTCGTTGTCATTAAAGTAACGTTCCATATAAGCGGGATACTTGCCTCGCGCCATAATATCCGTATAAAAATAGTTGGCATATTGTTCATCTAAAATAGACTGCATTACGTCTTCCGGCTTACAGGTCGCAGGATAAGTCGTGAAACGGGCAATCATGCCGCCTACCTTAGAGCCCGGGAGGATCTCGTGCGCCAGCTTAACGGTTAGGGCATTCGCTATGAATTGGTGATGTAGACATTGGTAAATTGCATTTTCATAGTCTTCTTCCTGATCTTTTATCAAGTACACACCGTTATAGGGGTTAAACTTGCCGGCATTGATCTCATTGAATGGCAGCCAATAATCCACCCGATCTCCCAGTCTTTCGAACAGCACTCTGGCATATCGCAAGTAAAATTCGATGGTTTGCCGGTTTTTCCAGCCGCCGTATTTCGTAACCAAGTTAACCGGAATATTGTAATGCAGGATTGTGGCAAAGACTTTCATTCCTCTTTTGCGACATTCATCAAACAAATCAATGTAAAACTGTATCCCTGTCTCATTGGGCTCTGCATCATCACCGTTAGGGAAGATCCGAGCCCAGTTAATGGATGTCCGGAAGATTTTTAATCCTAATTCTTCCATCAATCTTAAATCCTCTTTATAGTTGCTGTAAAAATCAATTCCCCAGCGAAATGGGTAATGGGTCATATCTTTGTCCAATAATGCTTGCTTGAACCGCTCACCAGTCATGTTGATGTTACGATGATGGTCACGCTCCTCTTTGGTCCAGTTGCTGTCAAAATAACGCAAGTCTTGGGTATCCAAACCTTTTCCGCCCACGTCATAGGCACCGTCCGCTTGGGATGCTGAAATTGCCCCGCCCCATAAGAAATCTTCCGAAAACCCTGTTCTCATATTCATATCCTCCAATCAATATTTACATTTTTCTATTTTTGAATGGGGTTTAACCAGAACCCTCATCCTTATCATATAAAGACTTAAGGTGATCGAACAATGTCAAAAGATCAAATAAAAATAACAAAAAGTAAGATTGTAATTCTAATGTTTAGATTTTTTCAACAGTACGGTTGTTAGGAAGTAGGACAGTACAAAACTGATGACGGCGCCGATAATTGCATACACAAGATTCATCGCATGATTTGGATCTGCAAAAATGGGCAGAGTCAGTAATCCAGTCGGTGCAAGCGCCAGTCTCTTAACTCCCATAAGGCCAACAAATAATCCACTAATTCCTCCGGCAACCAGTACGGCATAAAATGGTTTTTTCAGTTTGAGATTCACCCCGTAAATGGCAGGCTCTGTTACGCCGAGGAGAGCGGTAAAAGCTGCGGAATTAGCCAATACTTTAAAATCCGGATCATTCTTGACGTGTCTGGCCACCGCAAATGCAGCTGCGCCTTGTGCAACGTTAGCTACCAGAAATCCGGCGCCAATCATATCGAACCCATAGGTTGTAATGGATTGAATGACAATGGGTATGGTAACAGCGTAATGCATACCCAGCATGATAAATACCGGCCCGAAAATACCAAAAATGAAAGGTAAAATCCACACGAGATGGTTATTCAAAAAATTGATTCCCACTGCAACATATGTTCCAACGATGTTACCTAGTGGAGCTATAAAAATTAGGGCAACCGGTGCCATTACAAGTAATGTGATTAACGGCTTCATAAAGAAACGAACTGATTTTGGGGTTACCCGATCCGCAAACCGTTCAACATAAGAAGCAGCCCAAATCACCAAAATAATCGGGATAACGGATGAACCATAGCTTACCAAGGATACGGGTATCCCCAAAAAGTAAACAGGGTCTTTGGCTTCTACCATAGCCACAAAACTCGGGTGTAATAGAACGCCGCCTAAGGACACAGCCATCATTGGATTCATCTTAAATTTGTTTGCTGCCGAGAATGCCAGCATAACCGGCAGGAAATAAAAAGCCGCATCTGTAACAAAGTTAAGAATGGCATAGGTTTGTGTTTCTTTGGACATAAGATGAGTCATCGTTAAAATGATGAGAAGCGTTTTGAGCATTGCAGCCCCAGTGATAGCAGGCAGTATGGGCGTGAAAATCCCAGAAATCGTACCCAACAAACGCGAAATGACAGACTCTTTTCTTGCAGAGACGTTTGAATCTTCGGTTTTGATCTCTTCCTGGTCAGAAGTGTTATCGCTTAACAATGGAACGATCTCATTGTATATTCGCGCCACCTCTTGTCCTACGATAACCTGGAACTGTCCACCACTGTTAACCACACCAAGGACACCAGGAATCGCCTTCATCTTCTCTTGATCTGCCTTAGCTGAATCTTGAAGTGTAAAACGTAATCTTGTAGCGCAATGCGTTAACTGGTTGACATTCTCTCTGCCCCCGATTTCTTTTATGATGTTACTTCCTGTACGCTTGTAGTCCATATCTTCTTCCCCCTATTCCCTGACTTAATATCACTTTTCAATTTGCGGAAAATGTATGACCAGTGATACACTTAAATTGTAAAAGGCTTTGGAAGCGGTAACAATATCATAAAGAAAGCTATACTATATCAAAAGGTAAGGTTGAGTGATATGGACTATAACCAATTGGATTTTTTTCTAAAATCATACACCGATAGTGAAAAAAAGTATTTGGCTAATCCGGATGCGGTAAGCCCGATCTACCAAGATATGATTCAGGTAGATGTCCGGGGGCATATGGTCTATCGCTTTAAACCTCTAAATGTCATTGAAACCGGAATCGCCATTAGTAAGGACTCTCGCTTTACTAGCGTTCCTCTTTACGTTCATACCAATGTCAATATGAACTATATATACTCAGGAGAATGCACGTATGTGGTGGATGATAAAACCATAACGTTAAAGGAGGGTGATGTTTGTGTTTTTGATAAAGACGTTATTCGTATGAAGAACAAGATCGGGGAAAACGATCTTGTCATCAATATCAGTATGAGTGACCAATTTTTATCAAGTAATTTCCTCAGCCGATTAGCTAAACAAAGCATTGTATCCAACCTAATCCTTTCAGCCATATCCAACAGTCAAAATCATGATAACTTTCTGATCTTCCGTACTAAAGGTAACCATAAAATTAAACGTTTGTTTGCCGATTTGCTTTGTGAGTATTATGACTTGCGTATGTACTCAAGTGAGATTATCAATTCGTATCTGGTGATTATTTTTACAGAGCTACTGCGTATATATCAGGATGATTCCGAAAATCAGAAAATTCAGTTATCCAACGATTCTTCAGGCAATATAGTGGATATCCTGCGTTATATTGAAAAGGAATATTTGAACTGCACCTTAACGTCATTATCCAAACAGTTTGGTTATCATCCGAAATACCTTTCTTATCTTATCAAGGAAAAATCGGGAAAGAATTTCAAAGAACTTCAGGTTTCTTTGAAATTGAAGTTAGCTTGTTATTACTTGGCTAATACTTCATTATCGATTCAAGAAATTGCAGAGAAGGTTCAAATCAGCAACCTGAATTCGTTTTATCAAAAATTCGGAGTGACTTACAATATGACGCCAAAAGCTTATCGCCAGGCTCATAGTTAACCGATTTGGAGAGAAACGTATGAGACCACATCATTAGCTATGGTCTATGCATCCTATTCTTGCCCATGAATTTAAAATGTAATAAAAAAGCCGCTGATCTGTTCAGACCAGCGGTGGTACCCTTTGCTTTTTGCGTTATGTTTAACAGCAGTTTGAACCTCCATTAATGACTCGCGTTAATCTCTTGCCACCACATCACTCTCTAGACTTCAGTCCACTTCTTTAAACTGTCATAACTAACGGCTTCTTTGGGTTCCCACGGTATAATCACGGTGTGGTTATTCGAAGCTTTCTAAATCTTCTTAATCCATTCCCGCTCAGCTATTGCTCCCTCTAAGTATTGGATCCATAATGTTAAGTTGCAGGAAAGCTCTGTTTGTGTTATCTGCCTGTTTCAGCGAACGTCTTCATGCGCTCCCCAATCTGGTCACGAACCCTTTGGAATACAGCCCATCTCTCTTCTTCTGTACCTTGTGCTTTCGCGGGATCATCGAATCCCCAGTGTTCTCGCTTCACTTGTAGAGGGGTCATTGGACATTTATCTGCCGCATCCCCGCATAATGTGACGACGAAATCTGCACTGTTCAGTAGCTCGGAGTCAATGATGTCCGGAGTTTGGCTCGAAATATCAATACCTACTTCGTTCATCGCTTCCACAGCTTTTGGATTCAAACCGTGTGCTTCGATTCCTGCGCTATAAATGTTCCAGTCCTCACTCAGGTATTTCTTAGCCCAACCTTCAGCCATTTGGCTCCGACACGAGTTGCCTGTGCATAGGAAATAAAGTGTTTTTTTGCTCATGTTCATCATCATTACTTGCAATTTGCAAATAAATTTCGAGTTATCGACTAGAATGATGCAAAGCGCTTCTCTGTTTTTTCTAATGCTTTCGTTCTAACTTCTAGTGTACGACCATCCATACCAGCATAGTTATACCATTTCAACTTGTGAAACCCCATTTTCCGAAATGTACCACGAAATAGTATTTTAGTTATGGGATTACCAAATATCCATCTATAGAAGAACCCTGGAGTGGCCATTACTGTTAATAGCGATACTCCCTTAAGCTTTTTTAACTGGCTAACAAAGGGCCTACCTTTTTTAGGTTCCTCATAAATGATTCCTTTGGCAAACACTTTATCCAAAAAGCCTTTCGTTGATGCAGGCATCGCTTCCCACCATATTGGGAAAATAAAGATTATATGATCCGCTGCAAGCAATCTTTTTTGATAATCTTTTACCAGAGGATCAAGGGTTTTCTTTTGTCTCCACGCCGAGAGTTCTGCCCCTGACATCACAGGATTAAATCCATCTGCGTGCAAGTCAATGAGATCTACATTGTGTCCACTGGATTGAAGCCCTCTAGTAACCGAAGCCAATAATGCTGCTGAATAGCTTCTATGATGAGGAACATTCTCAGAAGAATTAGCTGTGTAAGGATGGTCAAATATAATAAGCACTTTCATAGGACTCTTTTCCCTCCTGTTATTCACAAATAATAGCGTCTTTGATGTTGCTAAAAAACATCTGTTCCCAGAGACCTTCCTGCTGATGTACCTCTTGCTTCCCATTCTCATTGACGGTCAACTTAACTGTCCCTATACTACGAACGTATGTTGGATTTATTTTCAAGACTTTTACAGCCACACGCATCGGTAAAGAAAGCTTCATGCCCTCCAATAGAGAACTTGCAACGATATCCGCTTCCCGATGATACTCAATTTGATAAGAAGTGTTATTGCCAGAGGACTGAATAAATTTCAATTGGTTATCCATGAATTTCTTTGTAAAGGGATGCTTAATCGTATCCGTTCGTTCTATCCTCGTGTTCTCCTCACGATCTTCCAGAATCACACCGTCTTTAGCAATCATGATGATAGGCATGCGTGTATAACCATACTTTTTCTCCGCAATGATATCGCAAGATATCACGGTATACGGTCCAATATTAGCACGGCACCAGTACCAATGGTTGATGAGCTTGTTCATTTCTGCGTTTCCCCAATTATGATCGTGATATCCGTTACCAACTAATTCACGGCGTTGTCCATTTACAGTAAGTACGGCCTCCAGATCGGCAGAAGGCTGGGCAACGAACCATGCAAAGAAGTCCTTTTGTTTTTCTCCAAAAAATATATGTCCTGTTTTAGGTCTCCACATGGGCACGATAGATTTCATGGTACAGCGATATTCAATGTCATCGTCAACGAAATGGATTATATAATCCCCATTGGAGTATTGGATACTACTTCTATCAATTTTCACATCACATGTTTCTTTGGAAGCGCGGATTGTACTACCTTTCTCTTCGGATATTTTTTTCGAAATGTTTCTACCATCCGGCATCGTCAGATCAAACCTTATTGTTGGGCATGCCTCACCTTTGAGGTCGAACTCATACTTCGTGTAGAACACGACCACAATCTTAGTACCATCTGTAAATTCGGCGTCAAAATACCACCACTCATAACTACCTGCTTGACCATCTGTTCTCATACCATCTTCCCAATTGGCAGGTTCTTTATTAATCCCTAATCTTTTGTAATCTTCATAGGTATGTGCTAAAGTCACTACCTTGTTCATCCTAAATTCCTCCGCTTCCCATTAGTGTCACACTTGTGTAACTTGTTGGGTTCGATTATAATTGGATGTCTATAAAGCAGTCAATACGTGTGACAGAGGTTACACATTAGAGGTGATTTGTGACATGTCTACTCGCGTTAATCCTATTGCTCAACGATCAAAGAAATGGTTATGTGATGCTTTAATTGAACTTTTACAGGAAAAACCCTATAGCGCAATCACGATAACAGAGATGTGTGATAAAGCCGGTCTAGTAAGAAAAACCTTTTACCGCAACTTCACATCCAAGGAATCTGTACTCGTCGAAATCATTGATTTAATGTTTCAGGATTTTTTTGAATATATTAGTGATAAAAACTTAGGGCCTCATGAAATGCCCCTTGCCTATTTCACATTTTGGGAGAAACATAACGTTTTTCTGCACATTTTAATCGAAAATCAATTATTTGGACTTCTTAACGACCAATACGTTCTTTACTTGGAAGCGATGGAGCATATCATAGGTACTAAGCATGAGTACCATAGCGAAATAGAAAAAGATTATATGAGAACGATGGTGGCTGCGGGGTTATGGAGCATATTAAAAAAGTGGATAATACGCGGTTGTACGGAGTCAAAAGAAGAAATGGCCAAAATGACACTTGATTTTTTTGATATAGAGTGAAACTTATATTTAGGTTAGACCATACTCTAACTAAGAACTAAACATAGATTATAGAAAGAGATATCAACAAAATGTCAATTTATCTTCATACTATTACGACAATCCTTTGACTTGTCTGTGACAATAGTCACGTTCTTATGATAATTCTGATATATTAGTACATGAGTGAGATGAATGATCTTGATCGTAATGTTATGAGTAGATAACTACCATCATTACTGTATGGATATTAGGAGGAATAAGATTGTGTTATTAGCGATATTAAGTATAGTTATGGTCGTACTGTTTACAGCATTCATTGTTCTTAAAACGTATAAGCGAAAAGAAAGACTTACAGGTATGCCTGGCATGATGATCGCTATGACCATTGGCATGATGTCCAGCCTTGTACTTGGTGTACAATTAGGCATTGTGTTTCCTCGTGATTTAACAGTCCCATCCATTGCCGCCATATTGTTTGGCTTAGGAGCCGGATACTTCACAGGCAAACCTATCAGTATATTGGCAACTTTGGATGGTATGTTGGCAGGAATCATGGGTGGCATGATGGGCGCAATGCTCGGGGTAATGATTGGTCCTTCCTATATCATGATGATATTTGTTGACATCCTATTCATTTTTATTTTGAGCGTTGCTCTTCAATTGTCGAATCAAGAAACGGATAATAGCGCTAAAACAAATAAAAGTGGAATTGGTGTGCCGTTTATTGGAGGTATACTCACTGTAGCTTTTGGAATTGTAGCTGTGGGTGCAACGTTATTTTACCAATTTCAACCGAATGATACATCGGCAATTAAATCACAAGAATCACAGAGTGAGCAAGCTAATTCTGTTCAAGAAAATTCAGGATATCAGATTGTTTCTGTCGACGTAAAATCAGATGGTTTTAGTCAAGAAAATATTAAAGTAAAAGCTGGCGTTCCGACGAAAATAAATTTTATAAAACATTCAGGTTATACATGTATAAGAAGTGTTCAGTCTAAAGATTTAGGAATAGATGTGTATCTAGAAAAAGGAGATAACTTCATTACCCTAAAAGATCTGAAACCTGGAACGTACAACTTCAATTGTGGCATGTACATGTATTATGGAACGATCACCGTAGTATAAGCGAGAAATGTAGGATCATAATAGGGAACTTTATGTCAGTTACTCATGACACAACGTTCCCTATTTAAATTGCTTTTGTTGACCTTTACATAACAAAAAAAACCGCCAGCGAAAGCCAGCGGAAATTCTAAGCTTAATATTAAACTAAGAATGCTTTGGAGATGATAACCAACAGAATAAACAATACCAGAATTGCACCAACGGACGTGAAGCCACCGTATCCTCCACCAAGTCCGCCTACATTTCCATATCCAACTTCGCTCATGTTTCTTCCCCCTCTTTTGTGGTATGTGTTAGATTATTCAGGATTTGTTAATTTGACAAGGCTAAAAATAAAAAAGGCTACTGCTTCCTCTTCCCTTTCAACCGTAAGATTTTTGTAAGAATGAATTAATAAAAAATCAGGATTCACACTCTAGAATGAAGATATATTGGTTGATATCATTCATATCTATGAGGAGGACAATAATGAGTTTAACGAGAGAATTGGGCAGCTTCAAGAAGTACATAGTAGGGTTCATGGCATTTTGGATTGTGTTAGCATGCGCTACAGGTACCGGTTATGCAAGCATTGAACCTGCGACAAGGCAGACGTTAGCGCTTGAGCATGCGACGATTGTAGATGTAAGGTCCGGAAAGTTAGCCAGCGATCAGACCATTATCATTAAGGATAACAAGATCAGTTACATTGGAAGTAGCAGTCAAACGGCCATTCCCGATTACGCGCAAGTACGGAATGCTAAGGCCCAATACATCATTCCCGGTCTGTGGGACATGCATGTCCATCTGGAAGATAACTATAAAGACGCTTTTCCTCTCTTTCTGGCTAATGGTGTAACCGGAGTAAGGGAGATGGGCGCGGCGCTGACAAACGTCGATATATGGAAAACGAGTATTCAAGCCGGAATGCCTGCACCACGTCTATTCTATGCAGGTTCGACTCTAAATGGAGGTCCTGCTGACGAAGCCCCACACATGTTCTACCTGAGCACAGAGGAACAAGCGCGGGAAGCTGTACGTCTCAATGTGGCAAAAGGCGCGGATCATATCAAAGTGTACTCTTGGTTGCCGCGTCCTCTGTTTCTAGCAGTCATGGATGAAGCCCAAAAATACGGTTTGCCAGTTGTCGGTCATTTGCCGGTAGAGGTTCGAGCCAGCGAAGCCGTTCAGCTAGGATTTAAGAGCATAGAGCACCTACACGGGTTGTTTATTGCCACTTCGAGCATCGAGGATGAACTTTTCAAACATGCCGACATGAGTGATTTGCTTGGTTATTCGCTCGCAGAGGTCGCGGCTTCCCAATCTTATGATTCAGTAAAGGCTAACAAGCTGTTCCGCAAATTCAAAGAAAAAGGTGTCTGGCCTGTACCGACCATGGTTACCTATTTGAATATGGCCAAAACCGAAATCGATCCGCGGTCCAAATACGTACCGACGGCCGTGCAGAAGCAATGGGCCGAAGTGATTCGCGCAACCCCTCCCGAACAAACGGAATTAATGGAGGCCATCAATTCCCTAACGCCGGGCATGGTCAAAAAGTTAAATGATGCTGGCGTGCCTATGCTTGCAGGCACCGATTCCAGTTACGAAATGACTAACTTTATATACGGCATTTCCTTGCACGATGAACTTGAATTGCTAGTTAAAAGCGGCCTCACCCCACTCCAGGCCTTGCAGTCAGCAACGTTGAATCCGGCACGATATTTGGAAAGAGAGCAGGAACTGGGCACCGTAGAAAAAGGAAAACTTGCCGATCTCGTAATTCTTGATAAGAATCCGTTAGAGGATATCCGAAATACGACAAGCATCTCAGCCGTTATCTTGGATGGGAAACTGATGGAGAAACAAACTTTGGACCATGCAGTTCAAACCTATCCCGTGATAAAAGTGGCCGATGTGAAAGAGGAAACACAATAATCTGGGTCTTCTGCCAATAAAAACATCCTTCATTAATCATTAATGCGGACAAGCCCTTCTCTTCCCGAATATGAAGAGGAAGGGCCTTATCCTGTTTCGATACTTTGATCATATTAAAATGAAAACGACAGCCCAGTAAATTACTGTTCTGCCGTTAAAATAAACATGATATTTATCGGATCATGGTAATCAAGCAAGCGCATGTGCCCTTACAAGTTCAGATCATCTGCAAGTGCTTCAACTCCTGTGAAGATAGAATCGCCGTAACCCCAGAAGTTGTTGAAATCGATAACGTAAATTTTCTTGTTTTTAATCGCGTTAATACTTTGCAATTGCTTGTTGGCTAGCAGCTTTTCAATCGTTTGTTCTGGATCAATACCGCCGGCATATTTCGAAATAATCATGGCATCTGGATTGATCTCGATTAGCTTCTCCAAACTGAGGGTGCCTTCTTCGTTAATCAGCATATTATGCATATTGATTAATGACATTGCACTTTCAATAAATGTGTCTCCATTTCCGTTGTACACTCCAATGGTTCCATCACCATTATCAAAGAAAGATGCATAATTGATCGTTTCAGCGCTTGCTCGAGCCGATAACGCTTTCTCCCGTGCTTTGAGCTGATCGATATATGCCGCTGCATTCGTTTGTACGTTAAATATTTTACCTAGCTCAGTGATATCCTGATATAGATTATCTAATTTTGCGTCAGTAACACTGGTACTTTGTACAAATGTTTTGATATTCATCTCATTCAGACTGTTTACAGTGCCAACGCCCCAATCAGCATCTTCAAACAATCCCCCACGCCCCATAACCAGATCAGGTGAAGCACCTATGGTCACTTCTTTACCTACATAACCTTCAGATAACACAGGAATTTTTTTGAAATCTTCAGCAATATCATCAGGTACATTGCCAAACAACGCCGCTACGCCAACAATCTTGTCAGTCAAACCAAGACGAATCAATAACTCTGCTGCACCTTGTGTATTGGCAACTACTCGTTCAGGTGCCTTATCAAAGGTTTGTTCCTTTGCCACCCAGGTGCCGTTTTCAGTTGTATAGTTTGACACAACAAATGGGTACGTTGTTTGAGCTGCGCCTGTAGCATCCGCATCCGTTTTTTGCTCATCTGTTGAAGCATTCGTAGCGGTATCCGTCACTGCTCCCTGTGAGCTAGTGTTTGCATCTTTGCTGCTGCCATTACTACTGGAGCAAGCTGCAAGCACAAAAACAAGTGCAGTAATTAAACAAAGGATTGCTCCTTTTTTCACTCGTAAAAACATTCAAAATCTCTCCCTTTTCCTTTTTCTTTTTGGCCATTATGTATCATAGTCATTGTCAGTATACAGCAAATGTCGAACTACGTAAATGAGAATGATAACTATTATCATATAAAGAAGTTCCGATTTATAGAGCCCCACATTCCATTGGTGAAATTTCCACGACAGATCAACTATCCATGCCCTCGAGATCTTCCGTTTCTAGTAGCACATCCAGATAAAACAAAAAAAGCCGCTATAATAGCGACTTTCAATGGAGCCCTAACCGATTGTGCCAGTCGGAACGTGCCGTCTTCGAACCTTCTACTCATCCGTTCGTTACATTGCCGCTGATATTAAACATTAATTGTATTGACGAATATCAGGCGGTACATAAGTACTTATAAAAGTGTTAATTTCGTCTAAAGAATCTGTAACAAGTATCTTTTGTCTATCTGTTTTCGTTAAGAAACCTTCTTCGACCATTTTGTCATAGAATTGGCCAATCAGATCATAATATCCGTTCACATTGTAGAAGATGCATGGATTGACATGCTGCCCAATTCTCCCCCACGAAATGACCTCTGTAATTTCTTCAAGTGTCCCTGGTCCACCTGGAATTGCAATATAGCAGTCTGCAAGTTCAATCATTTTAGCTTTTCTCTCATGCATATTAGACACAATAATGATTTTGTTAAGCTGCTCATGGGCCAGTTCTCTCGCTTGCAAAAAGGTGGGTATAACCCCAGTAACAATGCCACTACGTTGAATCACAGTATCAGCGAGTACTCCCATTAATCCTGCTTTTCCGCCACCATAGACTAGTTCATGTTCCTGGTCAACAATCCAGTTACCTATCTGAACGGCAGCTTTCTCGTAAATGGCATTGTTACCTTTACTTGCACCACAATATACCGCAATCCGTTTCAATTCAATTCCCCCGTCCATAGTTAATTAGCCACGCCAACTGCTTACATCACATTGACCATATTCATTATCCCCCACAGCCACCACCGTGCCGTCTGATTTAATGCCAAGAGTATGAGCACAACCCGCAGCTACCGCCACAATATCACACCAGCCCCCTACATTGCACTGTTCATGCTTATTCAACCCCACAGCCACAACCGTACCATCCGATTTAAGGCCAATGGTATGATTACTTCCTACCGCTATCGCCGTAATATTACCCCAGTCGCTTGTATCGCATTGGCCATGTTTATTCCTACCCACGGCAACCGCCTTACCGTCCGATGTAAGCCCCACGGTATGAAGATACCCTGCCGCTACTTCGACAATGTCGCTCCAACCGCTTACTTCACATTGGCCATACTGATTATTGCCCACAATCGTCACCGTTCCGTCTGATTTAAGTCCGACGGTATGCCAGTCACCCGCCGCTACCGCCACCATATCACGCCAGCTGCTTACATCGCATTCGCCTTCATTATTTCGTCCCACTGCAATCACTGTGCCGTCCGATTTAAGACCAACGGTACGACGCCACCCCGCAGCAATTGCTACAATATCGTGCCAGTCGTTGACTTCGCATTGATCGTGTATATTCCAACCCACAGCCACTACAGTGCCCCGAGACGTTAGGCCGATGGTATGCGCATTACCCGTGTTCGTTGCCATGTGAACATTACCAGCAGCTACCGCCACCATATCGCGCCAACCGTTTACATCACATTGTCCAACTTTATGATCACCCACTGCCGTCACCGTTCCGTCAGATCTAAGACCAATGGTATGACGTCGCCCCGCCGCTATAGCGGTATATTTAGGGCGCTTCACCTTTAATGCCGCTTCAATCGACGAAGTGTAACCCATCTTTTACCTCCTTGAAATAAATTGCCTGAACCCCGTTGCAGTATAAATATTATTTTTTACATCTTACTCTACAATAAATAGTAAATACAACGATTAGAAAGGTCAAAAAAACCGTTAACTCTTTTCAGAATTAACGGTTTGGAAATCGTACCCTATTTTAATTTAGCTGGCGGAATACTTTGCGGGTTATTAAACACATTTTTCGGATCATATTTCGCTTTTACTTTTCTCAATCTGGCGTAGTTCTTTCCATAATAGGTCGGCCCTGGATTTTTAATACCTTGGTCTGGTACGTTAATGTACGACCCAACAATATAAGGTTGCAATTTCTTTCTTGTGTTCCGAGTCAAAGCAATATTTTTAGCTGCACGCGATGGCTTCACCCATGAGCTGTTCCATTCTACATAAAATTCAGCTTTTCGCCAATAAAACGCAGTGGCTTGAGGAGCGACTCGACTTACAGCACCGCCCCAGTTAAGGAAATAGAAACCGGCTGGTGTACCTTCCTCTGCATTTTCCAGAAACTCACGCATGACTTTGAAGGCTTTATCCGGGAATGGCTGTCTACCAAAGCCACTGGAAAACTGGTTGCTGTACCTTTGAGTGAGCACAGGATCTGGGGCTAGCAAAAACTTCGTGGCTGCCCTGTATGGCAGGTACAGAATGCTTTTTTTGGTAGGCGTTCCTACGCTAAGAATGGGTTCCAACTGACGGAGGGCTTCACTCTTCGAACCGAGGTATACCCCTATCATGCTAACATTGCCGCCTTTTTTGGGACCCACACTTAATTCACTTCCCAGCTTGGTACTGGCATTAGGCGCCCATACTTGCCATTTCTTCACGACTTTTTCGAACTGATTCCATGGCCATGTGATACTAAATACAGTAGCTTTGGCTGGAGAGCGCCGCACCTTGAATTTATATTTAGTGTATACACCGAAGTTACCGCCTCCGCCGCCACGTGTAGCCCACAGAAGATCGGAATTTTTCTTTTTGTTCGCCCGAATAATCCGCCCTTTAGCGTCAACCATTTCGAGCTCGATTAGATTATCACAGATGAGACCCGTTGTCCTTTGCAGTGGACCAATTCCACCACCAGGTGTTATTCCACCAATTCCAACCGTTGGACTGTCACCAAATGGGGCCATATATCCTTGTCGAGCCAACGTATCCACGATTCTTCCTACCCGATTACCTGTCTCCACGACGGCCGTTCCGCTTTTTTTGTTTAATTTGATTCTCTTCATTTCGCTAACGTCGATGACAATACCACCATTGACTTGTGATAGGTTGGGCTCTAAAGCGTGCCTCCCACTTCTCGGACGAATAGGGACCTTATTTTGACGTGCCCATCTTATGGCATTGGCTACATCCTGTGTTTTTTGAGCAAACACAAAAACTTTAGGGAATCTGTCCGTATGCGGATCCCAGTTCTTCCGAGCCACTTCATATCCAGGGTCACCTTTAAACACCACTCGCCCTGTAAGCTTAACTTTTGAAATCACGTATCTATCCAACTCCTTAGTTATGAAAACACATAATTTTCATTAACAAATTAGGCTGATTCCATATAACCTATGAAGGGGAATCATGTTGTGTTTGGGCGTATACAAAAAGAAAAATATCGGATCACGAGCAACCTACGCTCAGATCCGATATTTTCGAATGAAATCATTTTTCCTTATGCAATCACTTTAGTTGAAGCTTGAAAACATCTCCCACTTCACCACCAAAGACGATAAAACCACCTTTGGGAAGCAGCGTTGATTGTTGATTGGTTGCTTTCGAGAATTGAACCGCTTCACCTTTATCGTTATATACCGCATAACCTCCACTCTCCGGAGAATCCACGGTTAACGTTTTGTTCGCCGAGCGGGAATCGATGGCATACCACCGAGCTTGACCGTTTGAAGGGATGGTGGTGATGCCTTTTTTCCCACCGAAGATTGGTGTAATGGCTTCCTCCGCAATATACTCCTGTCCATCCTGAGTTAAGTACTCCGCTTCGTTCTTCGTGCGGAAATGCAGATCGAAAGCATCTCTTCCGTTCATCACAGGAATCTGGGCAACATTCTCTGCATTATCCGGATCTACAATTTGGTTGCCATTCGCATAACCGTTCTCCACATCTACGGTCAGGTTTTTGATCAGCATCGATGGCACCAGATAGAAGATCGACGTTATCTTTTCATCCAGCGCGTAATATTTCGAGCCGTTTCTAGCCTTCCATTTCTCTTTCGATGCTGTATCCAGCGAATTATTTTCCAATTTTTGATAATCATATGTGTTCATGACCGTTTGGCCTAATCCAGGCAGCGTGATATTCGCCTGAACTTTAAAATACACCTTGTCGTTGCTTTCTTTCTCGAAGCTGACCTTCACACTTCCATCGTTACTCGTAAATTCCCCTTCACCCGTGTATACGTAATTCTGCTCCGGGATAAGTCCTCCCTGCATAGCCGGAAGTGCGATCTCGCCATTCTTAACCTCTATATCAAGGGTTGAACCTACCGTACCATAGTGGCCTGAATACGCCGTTAATTCCGATGGCATCGTTGTTTTGACAGGTGGTGAGAAAGTTTGTTCAGGCTCTATCTCGTCGATGATGCCTTGATCCTGAAGAACCTCCAGCAGAACTTTAGTGGCAAACATCTGATTATAAATAGAAGACCCGCCCGAAGATAGGACCGCTATTGATATATCATGTTCCGGTATAGTGATTAATGAGGCATGATACATCATGGTGTCTCCACCTTTGGCAAGTGCGGTAATGCCATAATCGCTGAACGGTGCTAGCGCTACAGCATCCCATCCGAGACCATAGTTGAAGGTATTTCTCTCTTCGGACACCCATATTCCCCGACGATATTCATGATTTTGCATGGACTCTGCTGCTGATTTGGACAGAATATCCGGTTTGTTTCCTATCAACACTTCAGCGAACTTGCTTAATTCTTCTGCAGTCGAGTAGACTCCACCTGCACCGATGATATTGGCATTTTCAACAGGCAGTTTCGTTTCAAAGGTAGGCCAATATGTTTCAGACAATTGTTTTCTATCAAAAGAATCAAGCGGTGTCTTGGTTGCTTGCAGCTGTAACGGCTCACTGATGAACTTGGCAATAAATTCGCTGTAGCTCAATCCACTCACACGTTCAACCAATATCTCAAGCAACTGAAAGCCATCATTGCAATAGACGGAAAAGGCCCCCGGGGTTGATTTCAATTTCTCTGACTTTAGTTTGAGCAGTAATTCATCATGATTGCGGGTATCGGTATCGTCAAATAACATACTGTTTCCATAATGGGTGCCATAAAGCCCGGAGGAATGGTTCATGAGCATTCGCGGGGTTATTTGGGTATATCGGGCGTCTGCCATTTCAAAATCTTTAATATAGGAAGTGAGGGGCTGATCCAGATCCACTTTACCGGAATCCACCAGCATCATGGTGGCAGCCGTGACAACCATTTTGCTAACGGAGCCTATTCCAAACATGGTATTCTTGTCGACTGGTGTCTTGGATGCTTTATCCTGGAATCCAACACTGTCGGACAAAATGATCTTCCCTTCATCCATGATCGCATATTGTAAACCTGTGACACCATAATTCTGCACCATCTCTGTGGCGAGTCGCCCAGCCTGATCTTCAATCGCTCCCATCTTGTTCGTCTCTGCACTGACATCTGTCATCGGAATGACTACAAGTACAGCCGTACATAGCATACTGATTAGTTTCTTCATGATAATAACTTCCTCCCTTATGATACTGCTCATATAATTACATTCATCATATCGGGGAAGAAGCATATAGAACGATAACGAACCCTGAATGGAAAAAAACAATCCCCGAACGGTATGTTCAGAGACTGTTCATGTCAAAAGGAAGAACGACCATGTTATTAAATGTCCGATGATTATTCTCGATACTCATATGTCCGCCATACTTGTCGCACATTCTCGATATATTGGTTAAGCCGATCCCATGGAACTCGGGATTGGGCTTCTCACTCTTGAGGTGAGTCAATTTTTGCTCCACATGATTTAGAATCTGGATTACGAGTGCAGACGCCGTGGAGTGAATTGCAACCAGGATATACCTGTCTTCGGCATGTCTAACTTTCTTGGAAGCTTCGATGGCATTATCCAACATATTGCCGAGCACAACGCACAGATCATAACGATCGATATGGAGATGTTGTGAATGGAGTTGAATACGGGTGTCGACTTTGATCCCATTTGCCTTCCCCACGGCGATGGTATTCGTAACAAGGGCATCGATAACAAGATTGCCGGAGTTCACCCGCTGGTACGCTCCTTCAATCTTATTCAATGTGAGTTTAATATGCTCACCTGCGGCATCAAGCTTGTTTTGCTTGATACACTCTTCAATGTACAGGAACTGCTGATTGGTATCATGGATGATGCTTTTCACGTTTTTGAAACTGTGCACTGTCTTTTCATAGTTGGCATCCTGATAGTCCATCTGACGCTGTAGTTGAACATTTTCATGTGCGAGCTGAACCTTTTCCACCATATTATCGAATACATAAACAATGAACACATTGAGAAAAAGAGAGCCCAGCACGGAAACGACGTAATATATATTTTTTTCACTATAAGTCGAGGCCACATTGATCTGATAGATCGTAATGGTGGGTACGATCAGAAACAAGAAATAATAACGATATTGCACAGCGAAACTTCTCCGTTTGGCAATCAAACGCACAATCTGGATAACAATGAACATGATACTGCAACCAAGCAACATCACTTTGGAGAACACCCAGTGATAATCCACGTTGAAATGATCCCATATGCTGTAATCCGTGGAATCGATCGCACTCATAATATATACGGCAATGTAATTTACCGTTGTGAGCAGTACTGCATAGAGGATGGTAAAAGCAAGTTTTATGATGAATTCCACTTCATAGGATTGTGCCAGGCTGAAGATGAATAACAATGCAAAAACGGACGAAACGACAGGTGAAAATGAAGATACCAAATAGAAATACCCTAGTACGATAAATACAATGAAATAGATTGCTCTATATGGCTTTCGTCTGGACTTGCCCAGCACGGAATTGAAATAAAAATTCACCTGGAATGCCATAAGTAAAGGAACGACGAGCACAGACAAGTATACATACATATCCATATCACTGAATCCTCATGATCATATATTTGGTATAAGCATCCTTGACTTCCTTGACTTTGGAGCGGCCTATAGGCAATTCCGTACCATTTAACATGATGACTTGAGTACCCGCAAACTTCTGAACATGCATCAGGTTGATAATAATCGAGCGATGAATTTGCAAGAAACCATGATCTTTCAAAGCGGTAGCGTAACCGGATAAGATGCCTTTGCTCTCATGCGAATTTTCCTGAGTCACAAATTTTAATTTGTTCTTGATCGTCAAACTCTTCATGACCTCAATCCAGAGAATATCATCGTATTTCAATAGAAGCTCTTCATAGTCTGATTTAATCAGTACATACTTTTTGTCCAGCGCTATAAAATATTGGCACAGCTTAATCATTTTCTCCTCGAAGATATCCGGCAGGATTGGTTTGATCAGATATTGAAAAGTAACCACATCAAAACTCTCCACCATATACTCGGGGTAGCTGGTCAGAAACATGATTTGCACATCCAGATACTTCATATTCCTGATTTCTTTGGCTGTCTGGATTCCGTTCATTCCGCTCATCTCCACATCCATGATGAGGATATGAAACGTGTCTCCAACGTTTTTATAATGTGAGACGAGCTGCTCACCGGATGCAAATAATGTAATTTGAAAATCAATATTCGTTTTTAGAGATAAGGAGATAAGCATCGTTTTTACAAGTTCTCTTTGGTTCTCCTCGTCATCACAGATTGCAACATTGAACATGTTTGAACATCCGCCTTTCATCGACATCGATGCTGAATTTCACTCTCAAATATACTATTTTATCACAGGTTTAAGAGCGAGATTCGGATGAAACGCATGATTCAGACCGTAAAGCGCAACAAAGCCGATCAATTTTATCCATTGATCGGCTTTTCTTGATATCTATTCCTACTCCATTCAAGCTCAATGCTTAAATAACTTATGCTTCCAATTCACCCATCTGCAAACGCACATTCCCGTCAAATATACAATTCGAGTTAGAGGAAGTTTAAATTATCATTTAAATGAAATCTTTAAAGTCAAAGAAGCCAACCACTAGCCGGAAGCCGACGCACTCATAACTCCCACTAATGCTTTTCCTGATAACTCTGCTTTAATGGACCGATGTTCTTCAGCAGATTTGCTTTCAATTTCCAAAATCTCGTAGTATTCCCCGCCATTGATAAGTCCATACACAAAATGACTTCCATACTGATTTAAATAATCACGGTTATTTGTAACGTATAACAAAACTCGCAAAAGGGTATTTTAGTCAACTATATACACCTCATGGCATGTTCTTGCGAGCAGATGAACAAAGTATCTTTAAGGAATCTGAGATAGCAAGAAAGTTAGATCAAATCGGACCTAATACGAATTTTTTTAAAAGTAGATGAAGCAGAATTTCTTAAAAATCATCCCAATTCGTTGCTCTTAAATAAAACCTTAAATGATGAAAACTCGACTGATACTGATGTTCCATCAATTTAATCAAAATAATGTGACTCCAGTGAAGTGAATGTTTCGACTTCCGGCCCCTGTTGTTCCCATATATTCACGGTAGAAATCCGGTGACAAAAGCGGACGCTATCGCTCCTACAGTACCAAACTTCTCCTCCGTCTCTCTTCCCTTATAAAATATTTTCAAATTCAATCTGTATAACTATATTTAAAGCTCCATTTCAGTCACGTCCATATTTATTTTCTTACGTTAACCTGCCCGTTAGCTGAACAAAAGCAGCCGATCACATTGATCAGCTGCTTTCTTGGTATTATTGAGCTATCGTTTCCCGTTAGTTGAATATTGAAGATGGCTGTCGATTTCAATAAAAAGTAGCATCTTGGCCCTAGCATAGATATACTCTAACTATGAAATTATCGCTTGGTTCAAATCGCCAGTACCTCAGACTTTTGGTTTAAATTATTCTTTAACCCTAATATCAGATTTTTTTCGCATAGATAAAGATAATACTGCTGGAATGACTCCAAGCGCAACACCGATGGCCCCAATAAAACCAACGGCTTGAAGCGATATGTTTTCCACTACCATACCCCCAATTACGGCACCAGCAGCCATCCCCAATTGTAAGATTGAAGTGTTCAAGCTCAAGACGATTCCCGAGGCTTTTGGTGCCATGGCAATCAAATATACCTGTTGGACAGGACCTGTTGACCAGGCAAAAAAGGACCACAACATAAGTAAAGGAAACACGAGGTACACGGAAGTATGGGCGAATCCTGTGATTAAAAGCAAGATTCCGGAATGGAAAAGCAAGCCGCCAATCATTGTACGAGGGATACCCCATTTGTCTGCACCATAGCCGCCAACTTGGGAACCAAGAAGACTGGCAATACCGAATGCAAAGAGCCCAACACTAATCATTCGGTCACTCATTCCAGTAATGTTCAGAAGGAATGGGGAGATATACGTGTAAACGATTGTATAACCCATTATCCAGAAAAATCCAATAGATAAGGCGATAGCGATTCGAGGCGTTTTAAGCAGGGATAGCTGTTCACGTAGGGGTACAGGAGTGTCTCCCTTAGACTTGGGAATTGTCAATAGAAGAACAAACATTGCGATTAAGCTGAGCACGCCGATCCCCGTGAAAATGAGCTTCCAATCATATGAACCAGCAATCACTCTTCCCAGTGGAACACCAAGAATAAGCGCAAGGTTAAAGCCTAAAAGAACTGTAGCAATTGCACTTCCTTGCTTGCCCTGTTGAGCGGTGTTGGCAGCTACGGTCAGGGCCACCACCATAAATACACCCGTGCCAACAGCCAGTATAATTCTAGCTCCTAGCAGCATAGAGAAGCCAGTTGTTAAAATCGTGACTAGATTTCCTATGAAAAATAGCGTCAAAGCAGCCAGCATGAGCTTTCTTCGATCCATTTTTGCAGTCATTGCGATCAAAATTGGAGTGCCTATTGCGTAAGCAAGTGAATAGACAGTGATGAGTTGACCAGCTGCTGCCAGTGTCACCCCGGTATCGCCTGCTACCCTATCCAATATACCTGAGATTACAAATTCAGATGTTCCTACCAAAAAACTGACCATGGCCAGAACATAAATTTTCCAAGAATCTCTCATGATAAAATCCCTCACATTCATTTCCTCAGTTTTAGAACTGTCGAACTAAAGTTTAATATTGAGCTGTACATTATTGGCTTACATACAGTCCTCTTATTTGCTTGCTAGCTCCTTATGAACAATGGGTGCAACTTTTGTCCCGAGAAACTCGATCGTCCGCAGCAATTCCAAATGAGACAGTGAACTGAAATCAACGTACATAAGGAAACGGGTCAAACTTAATTTCTTTTGTGCAAGCAGAATCTTCTCCGCCACATATTCTGGATCTCCAACATATAGAGCACCACGCAGGTTGCAAGCTTCTTTGAACGTGTCGCGAGTGTAAGGTGCCCACCCTCGTTCTCGTCCAATCTTATTCATCTGTTCAGCCATAACGGGAAAGTAATTTTTAGCGGCTATTTCAAACGACTCCGCAATAAAACCATGGGAATGGGATGCAATCTGTAACTTGCTGGGATCATGTCCAGCTTTCTTGGCAGCTGCCTTATATAGCTCCACCAATGGTGCAAAACGTTCTGGCATTCCACCGATAATCGAGAAGATAACAGGAAGTCCTAACTTACCAGCTCGAACCGCCGACTCAGGACTGCCGCCAGTGGCTATCCATACTGGCAATGGGTCCTGCTCAGCACGGGGATATACGCCCATATTATTTATAGCTGGACGATGTCCACCACTCCATTGCACCTTTTCATTAGCTCGTATTTTTAATAATAGTTCAAGTTTCTCTTCGTACAACTCTTCATAGTCGTTTAATTCATATCCAAATAGTGGAAACGATTCAACAAAAGAGCCACGTCCAGCCATGATCTCGGCTCGCCCTTTAGATAGAACGTCCAGTGTTGCGAAATCCTGATATACACGGACAGGATCATCCGAAGAGAGCACTGTTACAGCGCTAGATAGCCGAATCCGCTTAGTTGTAGATGCTGCAGTCGCAAGAATGACCGCCGGTGATGAGCTTGTATAGTCGATTCGATGATGTTCTCCAATAGCATATACATCGAGCCCAACCTGATCAGCCAATTGAATTTCCTCGATCGCTTGTCGTAGCCTCTCGGCCGGGGATACACCACCATGTTCTGGATTTGTATGGAGAAAGGTGGTGATTCCCAGTTCCATGATTGACTTTTCTTTCATTCTCATTCGCTCCTTTTTCAGTTCTTCACTTCTAGAAATGTCGAAATGATATTTAAAAAAATTTACGCCAGCAAATAAGGCGCAAATTTCTCTGCCACTTCCTGATTAACACTATAGTGGACAAATGATCCACTTTTAGATGAATTGATTAAGCCAGAGTCGGTTAATTGCTTCAGGTGGTGTGACAATGTTGAACCAGCAACGGTTTTTAGTCGTTCACCAATAGCTGTAAAACATTGATTACTCTCTTTGGCTAACATCACTGCGATTTTTAAACGTGTGGGTTCGCCTAAAGCTTTGTATACTTTGACCGCCTGAACCATTTCCAATTCGTTTTCAGCCACTGGAAAATAATCTCCTTTCTAAGCGTTATTCCACATTTCTATAAGTGTAGAAGTGATTATAGCACCCTATTGTTGAAATGTAAAGAGACTACATTATCGCTTAACCTGCCTGAAGAACAGATAGTGGGCCGTCGCCATGCTAACGCTCGTTAGCTTAACGAAAAGAAAGCTGACTTGATTATATGGCTGTATCTGTATCATAAGCGTACTAATGGGGATTCACGGCACTTCATGCTTACAATTTCGGCTTATGGCAAACTTATGCTTACAATTACATTTAAAATATCACGAAAACACCAAAATTCTAAGCATTTTCTGACATACTTATGGATAAAATCTGATCCCTTTATGGGTTAAGTCTCATGTAGTACGACTTAACCCATAAGTTTGCCATTTGGTAAACTCATGCTTCCAATACGTGATGTGCACTTCAGTATGAACTTGGAATCTTCACAAACAAATGGATAACTCAACGAAAAATGAACAGTCTACAAACCTACAGACTTCTCATTGATTATTAAACTAACGTTACTCGTTAGTTTAATAATCTAGTATATAAAGATTACACTGCTTCCTATCGTTCCATCTTTGTCCTTCGCATAATTCATCTCGTGTTCACAATTGTTTTACTTGCCCACATTACTTAAATTCATTAACTCGACAGATACTTAATACGTCGCTTTTGGAGCAAACTGACCTTGATTCTTTAGCACAGAGTCAAAAAAACGAAGGATAAGTTCATTTTGAGTTTCAATCGCATAATACTTATCGATATCTGCTTTTCCACCTTGCAACAGGTCCGCCAATATAGGAGAGAATAAAGGTAGATCAGTCAAACTTAAATGTTTTGCGCCTTTAAAATGAACGGTGTATGCTCCTTTAAAATTTTCATTTGAAATTTTATTCGCGATATAAGAAGAGCTGCTGTCCAGCTGTACCCATACATCATCCGAATAAATGTTAAGAAGCGGAATTGTGTAAACTTCGGATTTTACAGATAGTTCGTTCGCAGCTTCATCATACGAAAGTTCGCTAAAGAACGGAGCATCTATATTTACCACTGCGTCAATGTCATCGCGTTCTCTGCCCAGTGCTACGCTTGCCGCTCCACCCATAGAATGACCGAACACGCCTATTTTCTGTATATCGATTCTCTCATATACAGGATCTTTATTTTGCACTGCTTGTTCTAGAATAGTATCCATGACAAAATCCATATCATCAGTTCGCAATGTTATCCATTTTTGAGTAAGCTCAAAATACTCACCAAGCGAATAAAAACCTGCTTTATTTGCATTATTGACTTCTTGCATATACTCGGGGTTAACTGTCGCAATCTTTCTATCCTTGGAAATGGTATAAAAAGAATGATAAGGATGATCAATGGAAACGACGACATAACCGTGGCTCGCAAGTTCTGTAAAGGTAGAAGTGTTGCTTGCTTTAATACCGAATGCTCCATGGGAGAACACAAGCAAAGGATAGGTTCCGTCTGCCTTTTCAGGGTACCAAAATTCTACGTTAACAAACCGATTGTTTTCTCGATCCGTAAATTCTTCAATACGATTCATGTCCACATAGCTGTAAATGGCGGTGGCCACTGCATATGGACCTGTCACTTGCGGCAATTTATACTGTGGAAAAAGTAAAACCGGAACAAGAGTGACAACGATAGTCAGTGCTAGCAAAAGGAATTTTAAAATCGTAGAATAAACTTTGTAACCCGGAGTATGTGTTTGTTTGCGCAGGAGTGCAACCATTTCTTTGAAAGCTAATATAGAGAGCAAGCCTGCAAACAGCCCCCAAGTGTACTCCCATACGACGATTTTCCCTAAGATCAGCATTATGAATACTATAAATGTTGTGATTCTCATCCAACTCTTTATCTTGCTTTGGCTTTGCTTGGTTGCAATGGAATAAACGGCAATTGCAAGCTCAAAAACCAACATAACAATAAGTATTAAAATCTCCATAAGTCTTCTCTCCTCCTCCAACTTTTTATGAGTTCATCATAAGAAATGGTAGAGGATGTGTATACGCATAAACGATAAGCTGTAGCTGAGGGCCACTAAGTTGTAAAAAACAACGCAATGAAGTGTACTACTCTGCGTTCTGTATACCTTCTAATTCTCGTTTTTAAATGTTTTTAATCTTTCATTAATCATTTGAGCTTCCTTTTTGTCGCTCCTATAGGCCAGCAGGCGAACGATCGCATATACTACGGCAATTTGCAAAGCCAATAATAATATACCGGAAGTGGTGTATACGAGATTCAATATGACAGCGAGAGAAATTAAAACAGATTCCAGAAAGAGAAAATGAAAAACTACCCACAAGCGCATTTTATTCTCGCTAATCGAATGCGGCATATATAATATGCTTCCAGTTAAAGCACCCAGAAAAGAGAACGCCATAATTGTGAAAATCGTGTTTAACTCAAAACTAGAATCAGGAGTATAGATTTGCCGTAATATAGTGATGATTATCATGATGGAGGCGAATATAATTAAGAAATCTCTGATCATTTCTTTGATGAGGCCAAAATACTTCATGTAGGTCCCCCTTTATAATCCAAGCATGTGTTTAAGCATGGGCACATACTGCCGTGATATGACTACCTTTTCCCCGTTATCCAATAATGCCTGAAAACGGCCGCTAATCGACGGATGAATACTGGTAATCTTAGCTATATTTAGGACGGTGGATTTGGAGGCGCGAAAACAATGCTTTTCTCTGCATAGTTCCTCAAGTTCATAAAGCTTTTGTTTGACTTCATGAACGTTGTTCTTACCATACGCAAACACTCTGCCGTCAACAGCTTCAAAATAATAAATATCACTAAGTTTGATGCGGCTGATCTTATCCTCATGGTAACCAAGTATAATGAGCGTTTCGGTTTTTATTTTATTAACGAGCTCATATATTTCTTCGTCTACTTGGTGACACCTGATGCGGATCTCCTCTTCTTCTGTATGGTCTATAACTTCGATGAAAATTTCGATGAAAATCACCTCAAAAACTCGAATTAAAACTTGTTAACGTTTATAACATGAATCATATATCCAAATAATCGGATAATCTTGATTTTCCACGCCATTCTAAATTAGAAGTAGGTCCTGGTGCTTGCGAACTTATCGGCGTCCAATAATGTCCCTATTACCTTAATTTTAAAGTGGTCCCTCCAGAAACAAATTGACATAACCCTATTATAATTTTTCGTGTTCCATTGATTCCTCCTCTTCGTTCAGGTTAATTACCCTTCATCTTACTGGAATGTAATAGCATAATCTATTTTATGCTAACCTGCCCGTTAGCTGAACAAAAGCAGCCGATCACATTGATCAGCTGCTTTCTTGGTATTATTGAGCTATCGTTTCCCGTTAGTTTAACAAGAATCGTTATAAAAAGAATCTATTTTTTATGATTTCAGCAACTTCACGAGCTTTGATTTTCGTATTGTTTATTCTCAAATAGTTTTCTTTTTTAATTTCTCCCTCTAATGAGTTCAATCGATGTTGCTCCATTGTCTGTTTTAGATCCTGTTCAGAGAATAGGATATCTCTCTTTGTCGGTTTATGTTCAAGTCTATGGGGAGTCTTGTTACGCTCTATTCTCTCCTCAAGATCGGCTTCAAGCTCAATAAAATAGACATCCGCATCTTGATCCTCAAATATTTTACAAATTTTGTCGACGTAATCCCAGTCTCTCTGCAAATCGAATCCCCATACATATGTGAATATCATTCCATACATATTACTGGCGGCGGTCGCTTCAAATATATCCTGACGAAATTTATCCGATAATCCCCACATTTCATTACTGAAGCCAAAATAAGGAGCCAGCAATTCTATCGTCATATGGTTGTGAAACAATTTTAAATCAGATATCATTTCCAGTTCATGCCCCACTGTCATTTTACCTACTGCCTGAGGACCAAATATCAAAACAAATTTCATAATATCATCACTTTTCGAATTTATTTTAATAATAGTACCACAATTGGTCAAGTTTTATTGCACTAAACTGCTCGTTAGTTTAATGAAAAAGACAGCCGATTACTTACCGGCTGTCTATATTTAATTATCATAAGTCGTCCTAATGGGGACTCACGGCAACTTTATGCTTACAATTTCGACTTATGGCAAACTTATGCTTCCAAATACATTTAAAATATCACGAAAACACCAAATTTTAAGTATTTTCTGACATACATATGGGTAAATATCTGATCCCTTTATAAGTTAAGTCTCAATATACAGCGCAGTTTAGAATCATAACAATATTTTAAAACTACTGTTCTATTTACGCCTTACCAACCGCGGTTGGACATGCGCTCTTCTGGAGCCAATTTAGAAATTTCAATGCCTTTCATAGGGGCACCCAAGTTTTTGGATACTTCAGCAATCAGTTTGTAATCCGTGTAATGTGTTGTAGCTTCAACGATTGCACGAGCGAATTTCTCAGGGTTATCTGATTTGAAAATACCTGATCCTACAAACACACCGTCTGCTCCCAGATGCATCATTAGTGCTGCGTCTGCCGGAGTGGCTACACCGCCTGCTGCAAAGTTAACGACTGGAAGTTTTCCATTTTCATGAACATCGCGCAGTAATTCATAAGCTACGCCCAGATTCTTGGCTTCAGCGTACAACTCATCCTTGGACATGTTTTTCACTTTGCGGATCTGGCTGTTAATCAGACGCATATGACGAACTGCCTCAACAATGTTGCCCGTTCCAGGCTCACCTTTTGTACGAATCATCGAAGCACCTTCGCCAATACGACGCAGAGCTTCTCCCAAATCTTTGGCTCCACATACAAAAGGTACAGTGAATTCATGTTTATCGATATGGAATACTTCGTCTGCAGGCGTAAGAACTTCACTTTCATCGAGATAGTCCACACCTAGGGATTCAAGTACTTTGGCTTCTATGTAATGACCGATACGAGCCTTGGCCATAACCGGAATAGACACAACCTTCATAACCTCTTCCACGATGGTTGGGTCTGCCATGCGAGCTACACCACCGGCTGCGCGAATATCGGAGGGTACCCGTTCAAGAGCCATAACAGCTGTTGCCCCTGCTGCTTCAGCAATTTTAGCTTGTTCTGCATTCATGACGTCCATGATGACGCCGCCCTTTTGCATCTCAGCCATTCCTCTTTTTACACGATCTGTACCTGTTTGCATGATTGTATTCCTCCTAATTAAATTTATTGTTTCACTTCAACCTATGATTTAGTATAGAATGAGAATGGACAACTAAAAAGATCCAATAATTTCGGTTTTTATTGTACCACTTCTAAATTAAACTCTGGAGGGCATATGCAATTTCATGTAGCTTACAGTTCATATTTGAACCGAAAATATACCAAGATGAAGGCTCTCTATCATGCGATTCGTGATGCTATTCATGAAGGTAATCTGGTGCATGGCGAGAAGTTACCATCTACGAGAGAGTTAGCTGCGACGTATCACATTTCCCGAGGCACAGTGAATCAGGTTTATGATACATTGACTGCTCAAGGTTACATTCATTCAGAGCATGGAAGAGGAACCTTTGTTGCTTATCAGTTGGATTTAAGCAATGATGCGTCCACCGTGAAAGCTTGCGCTCATCACTTATCAGCCTGGGGGAATCGTATTCAGCAGTTTGAACAGCACACAACTCAAAGGAATTCACAAACCAATGCACAAACAAGCAATTCCAGAATAGAAAGCGACGAAGTTATTGATTTTAGCAAATACCAGCCTGATTTCTCCAAATTCCCTTACGATGAATGGAACAATCGATTGTATGCTGAGATACGAAATCGAGAGCATCACATAGAAACAACCTCTGCTCTTGTTAGTTCAACAGGAGAGCCGAAATTGCGAGAAGCCATTGCTGCCTACCTTCGGCGGATGCGGGGGATTCAAGTCGATGCGGATCATATTGCAGTGACTGCAGGCTCTATGCAAGCTATAGCTCTACTCACTCAATTACTTGCAGATCCCGGGGATCATGTAGTGACGGAGAGTCCTTGTTATATCGGGATTTCTCAAGCCATTTTGGCTGCAGGTGCAACGTTGATTGAAGCCAATCTCGATGGTCAAGGCGTTGTTCCCCAAAACTGGGAAGCACGTATGTTGTTTGTCACGCCGTCCCGACAATTCCCTACTGGCGAAATGCTCAGCCTTGAACGCAGACAAACATTGCTGGACTGGGCACATCGTCATGATGCCATGATTGTCGAGGATGATTATGATAGTGAATTCCGATATCGCGGAATGCATGTTGAACCGCTGAAAACATTGGATAAAGCGGGGCGCGTAATCTACCTGGGTAGCTTCACGAAAACCTTGCCTTTGGAAGTACGGCTTGGTTATGTGGTTCTCCCCCCTACTTTGGCAGACACCTTTAGAAAAGCACAGGCATTATACGAGCCAAGACCCGTCAATCTGATCGAGCAGCGGGCATTAGCCGCATTTATGACAAGCGGCCAATATGAGCGTCATCTGCGCAGGATGAATCGTTTATACAGTCGCAAATTTCATCTGTTACTCAAACTTTTGAACCAGCAACTCTCAACATGGTTTGATTGGGTGGAAAATGAAGCCGGTCTGCACGTGTTTGGCTGGTGGCGAGGTGATGCGTCCACTTATGAAGTCTTTCGTTCGTCGGCTAGATCAGAAGGGGTTGTATACGCAGAAGTCAGCAGTTCAACGTCTGACGGTACGAAGTATGGTATCTATTTATCATTTGCACATTTGTCAGATGTTCAATTACAGGAAGGCGTATCCAAATTAAAAAATGCCGTCACAGCTCCATTGTGAGGTACTCTCTCTCGTCTCTATCTCGACTTTCAAAACGGAACAACAAAAATCCCCTCTTTTGTACAGGAAGATTCCACAATCATGGAATCTCTATGGACCTGTCCACCCTGAGGGGATTTATTGGCTAATGCGAGGGCTATGGTTGATGCATCGCACTTTTCATTTAATTATTTATTGAACGTAACCTTCTCCGAACCACCTTCAAGAATGATCGACGTGTCACGAGGTTTTGTTTCCGCGATTTTACGGCCACCTCTATACGAGTACAGTACACCAGCCTGTTTTCGAACAGCCTCGTATTCATTCTCTGCTTCAAGAACGATGAAGTTGGCAGGTTTTCCTACTTCAATGCCGTATACATCCTCGATATGCAACGTTCTTGCGCTGTTTTTCGTAATGAGATCGACCGAATTTACGATTTGATCATAACCCAGCAACTGCGAAGCATGAATACCCATATGCAGTACTTGGAGCATGTTGCCCGTTCCTAGCGGATACCATGGATCGAAAATGTCATCATGACCGAAGCACACGTTAAGACCAGCTTCCTGCAGTTCTTTGACGCGAGTCAGACCTCTTCTTTTTGGATACGTGTCGAAGCGCCCTTGCAGGTGAATGTTGACCAACGGATTGGAGACGAAATTGAGGTCAGCCATCTTCAGCAATCTGAACAATTTGTACGTATATGCGTCATTATAAGACCCCATCGCCGTCGTGTGGCTTGCTGTTGTACGAGAGCCCAGTCCGCGTTCGTAGGCTTCCTTGGCAACGACTTCCACGAAGCGGGATTGCTCGTCATCGATCTCGTCGCAATGGATGTCTATCAAACGGTCGTATTTTTCAGCAAGGTCAAAAGCAACCTTCATCGAATCGACGCCGTATTCTCTCGTGAATTCGAAGTGCGGAATGCCGCCGACCACGTCAACGCCCATTTTCAGTGACTCTTCCAGCAGTTCTGCACCGTTTGGATAGGAATGAATACCTTCCTGTGGGAAAGCCACAAGCTGAATGTCGATGTATGGTGCCATCTCTTCTTTTACTTCAAGCATCGCTTTGACTGCAGTCAAGGTTGGGTCTGTAACGTCCACATGTGTCCGCACATGTTGGATTCCTTGCGCCATTTGCCATTTCAGTGCTGTTTTGGAGCGAGTTTTAACATCTTCATGTGTCAAGAATGCTTTACGTTCCGACCAACGCTGGATGCCTTCAAACAGCGTCCCACTCAAATTCCACTCCGGCTCGCCAGCCGTTAACGTTGTATCCAGATGGATGTGAGGCTCAATGAACGGTGGCAATACAAGTGAACCGTTGACGTCAAGTACTTCCTCATTTGCAGTGGCTTGTAGCTCCTGTGTAATTTGTTCGAACTTCCCGTCTTTTACAACGATATTCCATAGACCTTCTTTACCCCGCAATTTTGCGTTCTGTATAATCATTTATTTTCCCCTTTTCTTTAATGGATTCTTTGTTAGGAACGATCAGCATCAATACGATGTAGGCCACTGCCGTACCGATCAGTGCATTCAGTGGTGTTACTCCTGGAGCCAACTGAGCAAACGCAACGCCGATGGCCCAAGCCACCATTGCTACCCAGTTTACAGTTTTGAAACTCATCTCAGCAAACGGTTTATAGTTTCTGCGCTTCACGAAGAAGTAGTCTGCGATGATGATGGCCCCAATGGACGGTACTGCCGCGCCCAGCACATTCAGGAAGCTGACGAAATTGTTGTACATCCACATGGCAAATACTGTACCCACAATGCCGTTTACGATGACGAAGAACTTTTTCGAAATTTTAGTGATGTTGGCAAAACCCAATCCCGAGGCGTACAAGGCGTTATCGTTGGTTGTCCAGATATTGAGTCCAAGAACGATAATCGCAGGAATGAGTAAGCCTTGCAGGAACATGACCTCTGAGATATCAGCCAGGTTATATGCCATTGCACCAACTGCCCCGAACAGGAACATAAGCGAGTTCCCAAGGAAGAAGGCAATAACCGTTGCGGTAACCGCCTGCTTGGACGTCCGGGAAAACCGAGCAAAATCGGGCGTTAAAGTTCCGCCACTAATGAATGAACCGATACAAATGGTCAATGCTGCTGCCGCGGTGAGTGTCTCTGTCGGCGTGTAATCGAGCAATCCTTGCAGACCTCCCAGCGAGCCTGCACCTTCGAACATGGAGTAACCGCCGAGAATGGCAATTGCCGGTACCGCGATATAACCCAAGATGACGAGCGATTTCATACCGAAGATGGCTGATGCCGTCATAGCAAGACCAAACAGGATAATCAGCAGGTACACGTTCCAATCCATTGCTTTGGCAACCGGAATCGCGAACATGGCCACGCCTACCCCGAACCATCCGACCTGTGTGAAGCCGAGCAGGAACGATGGCAGGTACGATCCTTTCGCACCAAACGCATATTTAGCAAGTAAATGTGTGGAAAGGCCTGTCTTGGCAGCGATATGCGCCAGTGCTCCTGTATAGATACCGAGCACCAGATTGCCCGCAAGCACGATGCCAATGAATTCCATGAACGTCAAACTGACTCCAAGCGTACCCCCTGCCAACATACTCGCCGAGAAGAAGGTGAAACCCAACATTACGGATAACGTCTTCCAAAAATGATTTCTCTGCGTTTTTGGCACCTCTTGCCATGAAAACTCTTGATCTTGTTTGCTCATCAGAATACCTCCAGCTTAAAGTGTATCTGATACCAAAAAAAAGCAGAAAAAAGAGGCTACTCGTCAAGTTACACACTGACAAGTAGCCTCTTTTTACATCATAATCGGCGCGAAGACGCAGAGCATCCCTGATGGGATATGCCCTGATTCACGCGTGATTATAAAATCCGCTGCCCTTGCCAGCCTCTCTGGACTGAATTAAAGGTACCAGTATTCAATTACATTTATTATTTTAGAAAAAGCTGCACATGTCAATGTCATTATTATCCAACCATTATAAATCCCTTCTACAACAAGCTTTTTTTATACTTCTTTATCTTTTAGATGAACTAGGATTTATTAATAAAATCAAAGACCACGTAGTTTCCTTTAGAAGGGTTAACGTGGTCTTTTATCATTATCTATACCTTAGCTATACTGCAGTCTGTCCTTGTACCAGACGTCGGGAATCATATCACGTTCCAGTTCCAACAATTCATGAATGATCTTGTCCGCGTCACTGATGGAACTCACCAGCGGATCGGTGAGCATCGCCCTTCTCAGCTTCTCGTAGCTCTGCTCCAGAACAGCTTCGACCGTCAGCTCATGTGTATCCAGTACAAGTTCTTGCATTCCTCTTACTCCACGCGGCATCTCGCCTACATGAACTGGCTTAACTCCGTCCATTCCCACATCGCACAGCACTTCCAGGAACGAATCGGCATTCATATTGGTTACCGCGCCTTTATTAAGCGTATTGATGAAAAACTTCTTCCCCAAATTCCCTACCATGTTCTCAATGATATCAGTCGCATGGTCTGGCCCAAAGGTGCTCATGTAATCGGCAATCGGGATGTTCCCCGCAAGAAAGTCATCCACCTGACGCCACATTTCGTCGTGACGCTGATACCTGTCCTCTGTCTCCCAGATGGATAATGGCGGAATTGCGTCTGTAGTCTTACCCAGACCTTGCCAATACCGAACGTATTCCTTCGTATGAGCCGTGCAAGTGGGGATGATTCCGAAAATATCATACAGTTCGTAGGTAATCGCATCGTTAAAAATAGCTTTTGCTCCGCGATCACCGCCGTTGTTCTCATCACCTGCCATTTTGCGCATGGCTTCCGCGATTAGGGGCATCACATTTTCCCCTTCGAATTCCGCTTTAAGCAGCCAAGTGAAATGATTGACGCCAGCGATGCGGAAATCGAATTTCTGATCGATCTCATTGGTGAACTCGTCTGTCTTTTCGATGATTCCAGCTCTTACAGCGTAATAGGCTTTCTTATGCGGCATATGATGACTATCGCACAGGGCAAACGATTTCAGCTTCGGCGCATAGCGATGTAATGCGATGCCATGAACGGTAGACGGGTTAATATAATTAATTACCCAGGCATCAGGACATAGCTCTTCAATGTCTCTGGCGCATTCCATAATAACCGGAAGCTCTCTCATAGCCCTAAAAATTCCGCCGGGGCCAATCGTATCGCCGGAACACATACGAATGCCATACTTTAGAGAGACTTGGCAGTCAATTCCCCGATATTTGACTGATTGCTCTGCAAAGCTAAGCACAACGAAGTCAGCTCCCGGAAGCACTTGTCTTCGGTCCACCGAGCCCTCAATCTTTAAGGATACATTGTTCTCCCGGGCGACCCTCTCTGCAAGTGTTACCATTTTCGAGAGCCGCTCCTCGTCCGTATCCACTAAAGCCAAAGTTCCCTGGTTCAAGTATGGTGAGTGAACCATCTGCCAGATGGACTGACGACCGAAAAACAGGCTGCCCGCCCCAATAACAACTACCTTTGGTTGCTGTGTGTTTGTAGCATTCATCAATAACCCTCCTCGTAACGATATAAGTTCATTATAGGTGAGTGAGCTGGAATCGGAATGTGTGATAGTTTTCAAAACATGTCATATGGTACGATAGATAACAAGAGATAAATCCTTTGCTACATTATTAAAAAATGAAGGATGTCATAAAGTGGAGGGGTGATGAGTTGGATCAGACGCATGCAGGGATAGTAAATATGAGTATAATGGACGAACTTTCGGAGTATATAACACTTCGCATGAGCTCTTATTTGGAACAAACTCACGACAGCAATTGGATGGAGCACAAGTCTCATTCCGATTATGATCTGTGGTTTATTACAGCAGGCTCCGTCCAGATTACTATTGATGGAATCGCGCATACAGCGGACCAGGGTGACGTGGTGTTTTTTTATCCGGATATGCCCTATCTTGCTTCCGCGACCGGAGAACTGTGCCGATTCATATACATGCACTTTGATTTCAGCATTGCCGAGCAAAAGCGAATTCTAGGCGAGTTTCAACTGCCGGGCATCGTACCTGGCAACCTTGTTCGGGAGGAATCAACACTGTTCACCTCGTCCTATCGAAGGTTCAAGCAGGACAGTGGCGCTTCCGGAAGTCCACTTTATTTGAAGGCTTCTCTGCTTCTCGTCATTGCAAAAATTTTGGAGCTTCACGGGCAAGGTCTGTATTACGGTGAATTTCTAAAAGACCAAAAACCGAGGAAAACGGAAGGAAGTCTGGAGGTTCTGCAGAACGTATTTCCATACGTGGATGCGAATCTGCACCGTGTCATCCGAGTTAACGAACTTGCAGCCATCGCCGGTGTCTCTGAGAAATATTTCATTTCTTTGTTCAAGAAAATTCTGGGCATTACACCAGGACAGTACATCAATCAAATCAAGATGAACCGGGCACGGGACTATCTGTATGAGAAAAAATATACGGTCCAGCAAATTGCCGGATTTCTGGGCTATCCCGATCCCTTCACCTTCTCCAAAGCATTTAAAAAATTTTACAACGTGCCTCCTTCCAAATTTGAATAGAGTGCCATAGCTAAACGAAGAGGCAACCGGTCTATGCCGGCTGCCTCTTCGTTTAGTCACTGGTTATTCATGCTTCAGGTGTATGTCACTTCAGCGGTCCTCATAACGTAAAGGGTGCTTCACTCGAATACATGTCATGGAAAAATCCCCTGTACGGTATATCCTCTTCCAGACATTTAATGAGATACAACACTTCTTCGTTATCCTCCGGTTCTTCGCCCGTATGCTGCATTTCCTCCAATTGACCTAGGATATTCTCCAAAAGGGTAACTTGAATAAATAAAGGCAGCTTCTCCAACATCGAATCTTCGATCTTGGTTTCGGAAGTATAACCAGCGAGGGCGGTTTCAAAATAATCATGCATGAACGCTTTGCGTTTACCAGCGTCAGGTTCGAATTGTATCCAGCCCACACCGTGTGTCCATAGATCTGCTAGATCATACATATACCAACCGAAGCATGAATTATCGAAATCATACACCGTGATCTGACCGGTATCAAAATCGATCGAGTAATTCCCATCGTTATAATCGAAATGGATCATTCCGAATGTTTCCTGGTTTGTATCCAAACCTTTTAAAGTATTCAGCAGTTCGAACATCTTCTCCTTAAGCAGCGAGAATGATTCAGGTATCAAGTTGTTGATATATTCACCTTTGTAATTATCAAAAAAATGATGCCGGCGATGGACGGGTACATAGCTTTTGGATAGCTGATGCATTTTGCCCAGAACTTTGCCGCTATTATAATAGTATTCGGTAAGTGGAACACCTTCTCGGTACTGATAATTATTTTCTACCAGCAACTTTCCCTTGGCCTTGTTAAACAGGCTGACAAAAAACGTATGATGATCATAAGTGATCTCTTCTAACAGACTGCCCTTCTTGGAACTCACTACATTCGAAACACTGGCTCCATGATCAAACAGATACTGGACATATTCCAGCTCGGCAATGTAATCTTCCCGCTTTCTGTCAGGCAAAAAAGACACTCGGAGAATTAGCGATTCATACCCCTCTTGCTCACAGGTGTAAACGACATTCCGCCCACCCTCATGAGGTGGAATAAGCTGAATCTTGTAACCCTCCAGATGAAAGAGCTCGGATACTAATTCGAGTACGTGCGTATTGTTGATGTTAACAGCTTCGTTAAAGTTAATAATAATCTCCTCCAGTAAACATTGATGGGACGGTTTCCCGCACTGCAATGTCCACAAAAGGAATCCCCATGCCGCAAATATCCTTCTGTGAACCTAAAGCACAATCACCTTGTTAGTCATTGAAATTCGCTCCTTTTTGTTCAGATGTATATATCTTAATCCAAAATTCCAGATTATTCTATTTGTTTTTGTTAATAATGCTGCCATGTAATAATATCGAATCAAAATATCTGGGTCGTCGTCATTGGACCTTGAGTAAAAAAAGATTTGGTGAAAAGTAAAAAAAGTGCACAACCCACTTTTATCATTTCTCCGCTTTAACCCAAAAGTAAAAAAACATGTGGATTCTCGTCAATAACCTTTATATCCCGTTCTCCCTTTCTCGTTTAGACTATTTTCAAGAAAACGTATTCAAATATGACGCTTAAGGGGGAAAGGAAATGAACAAGAAAACCAAAACTTTGATGTTGTCTTTATGCCTGTCGACCTTATTGGTCGCCGCCTGTACAAATGGAAGCAGCACCGAGAAAAGTACATCCAATACCGATTCGGATGCCAACGAGGGCGGAATAACAACCATCCACACCGTAACGTCAGAATATACTTCTGCCAAATATCCAAAGGGAGATGATATCACAAACAATGTGTGGATTAAGCGATACAAAGAGCAGTTTAATATCGATGTCAAAACAGACTGGGTCAGCGATGAGTATGATACCAAATTGAATTTGGCTATAGCATCGAATGATCTCCCCGACGTGTTTAGGGTTAATCCATCACAATTAAGGCAGCTAGTCGAAGCAGATATGGTAATGGACCTTACCGATGTCTTTGAACAACACGCTTCAGAACGTCTCAAAGGCTATATGGAAACGGATGCGGATAGCTATGAGTCTGGTAAAAAGGACGGCAAACTGTACGGGATACCGCAGATGCACTGGGGATTAATTGAACAACCCGATTTCATCTGGATTCGGAACGATTGGAAAGAAGAACTGGGTCTCCAAGATCCGAAATCGGTGGAAGACATCAAGAACATTGCACTGAAATTTATGGAAAAGCACGGCGGATATGGCATAGCAGTAGATCAATCACTCGATTACCTCAACCTGCTCGCCATTGCATGGAATGCGCATCCAGATATGTGGATGGAGGATAACAGTGGGAAATTAGTGTATGGCTCAGTCCATCCTGAGATGAAGAATGCACTGGCTGAGTGGTCGGAATGGTACAAGCAAGGTATCATTGATCCGGAATTTGCAATCAAAGACTTTAATGCGATGAACGCGGATATCGTAGCCGGCAAAGTGGGCGTACAGCCTTATTACCAGTGGTGGGGTTATAATCCTGGCGTTGATACAGTAGCCAATCTGGGTAAAGACGCGATCTTTTATCCGTATATCATCCCTACCATTGATGGTAAGGAAGCGAAACAATCCATCTTCTTCGCCAACAACAATTATATTGTCATGAAAAAGGGATTTAAGAGCCCTCAAGAAGTGATTAAGATTTTGAATGACTATGCTTATATCGTTGATGAAGGCAATGGTAAGGAATCCAAAGAAACACTATCCGCTTTGCTCGACAATGATATTGCCCATGTGGTCGGGGCGTTCCGTGTACTTAATCCGAATTCAGATTACGAGCAGTTCGAGGCTGTATCAGCAGCCCTTCAATCCGAGGATACCAGTGGACTCACAACTTCGGGAATGTGGCAGAAATATAACAACAGCGTTGAGTTTATGAAGAATGCAACACCGGGAGCAGTTGGTGACTATCTGCAACAGGGTGCTCCAAAGAATGCGTATGGTCTGGCTAAGAAAGTACTCGATAGTGAGAACTACACAAAGACGGCGCTATGGGGTGTTTCACCGGAGGTGCTGTCAAGTTACGGTACAACGCTGGATGATATCCTGACGGAAGGCTTCACCAAGATCATCATGGGTAGTGAACGTATCGATTATTTCGATGTGGTCGTCCAGAATTGGCGAGCGGCCGGAGGCGATGAAGCAACCCAGGCAGTTAATGATGCCTACGGAAAATAATATTGCGGTTGCCAGGAACGGAGGAATATGAATGCTGAGAAAATGGAAGCAGCAGAGTCCCTACCATCTCATGTTGATCCCAAGCCTAGTCTTGGTCTTCATCTTTAGCTACATCCCTTTTTATGGGCTTATTATTGCATTTCAAAAATACAATCCGGGTCTCGGCTTTAACTCTCCATGGGTGGGATGGGACAATTTTTCCCATGTATTTAGTCAGCCAAACTTCGTAAGAACCATCTGGAATACACTGTATATGTCCGTCTTTAAGATTATCGGGGGCATTATCGTGCCTGTTATTTTCGCATTACTGCTTAACGAAGTGCTGAACAGTGGTGTCAAACGTACATTTCAAACCCTGGTTTATATTCCGAACTTTCTGTCTTGGGTCATTATGGCTGGCATCATGCTGGATATACTTAGCTCCGATGGCATCATCAACACATTTCTAGGCGTATTCGGGATTGCACCTATCTCTTTTCTGGGCACACCGTCCATATTCCCTTGGACGATGATCGTGAGTGATATCTGGAAAGGCTTCGGATTCGGCACGGTTGTATATCTAGCAGCTCTGACCAGTATTGACCCTGGTCTATATGAGGCTGCGGTAATTGATGGAGCCAAACGATGGAAGCAGACCATCTACATCACATTGCCCCTCCTCATGCCAACGATTGTCTTAATGACTGTGTTGTCACTTGGTAACGTCCTCAATGCCGGATTCGATCAAATCTATAACCTGTATTCCCCTGTCGTGTATCAGACTGGAGATATTATTGATACCTATGTATACCGTCTAGGAATTCAGCAGGCACAGTATTCGATTGGTACGGCTGTCGGATTATTTAAATCCATCATTTCCAGTGTTCTCGTTGCCGTATCGTATTTCCTGGCTTACAGGGTAGCCGGCTATCGTATCTTCTAAGGAGGAACGTTCATTATAATCTATGATAAAAGTATGAGCAGGCGTTTGTTCCATATCCTAAACTACATGATATTGCTTCTAATCTCCCTACTCTGTATCCTTCCATTTATCAACCTGTTGGCTGTTTCATTCAGTAGCAGTTCGGCTGTATCCGCGGGCAGTGTTACGTTCTGGCCAGTTGAATTCACAACTAAGGCTTATGAATTTGCATTATCTGGAGGGTCATTTTTCTCCTCTCTCTGGGTGGCGATCCAACGAACCGTTCTCGGAACGTTTGTAAATCTGGTTCTGATCGTGCTCACCGCCTATCCACTATCCAAATCCAAACAAAAATTGATGGGCCGTAATATCTATATGGGATTTTTCATTGTGACCATGTTATTTAGCGGAGGATTAATTCCTACCTATCTGGTGGTCGTCAAAATGGGCTTGATTGATTCGATTTGGTCTCTGATCCTGCCCGGAGCTCTGCCCGTATTTAGTATGATTATTCTTATGAATTTCATTAGAGGTTTGCCGGAGGAGATAGAAGAATCAGCGATCATCGACGGTGCAGGGCCTGTGCAGGTATTGCTTCGTATTCTACTGCCGCTCCTCAAGCCCGCTCTCGCTACGGTCGGTTTGTTCAGTATCGTCGGCCATTGGAATTCATGGTTCGATGGCATTATCTATATGAACAATCCAGCCAATTATCCATTACAAAGCTACCTACAGACCCTGCTGCAGAGCTTTGAGCAAATCATGCTGAAATCCGGCTCCGATTACACTCAACTGTTATCGATGATGAACGCCAGAACTGGACGCGCTGCTCAAATGTTCTTGGGTGCCATTCCGATTTTGCTCGTTTATCCGTTCTTGCAGAAATACTTTACCAAGGGTTTGGTACTCGGTAGTGTCAAAGGATAACCAAAAGAGCTTGCAGTTAATCCTGCAAGCTCTTTGCGTGTGTTTAACCTACGAAACATACTTGGAATCGTTCTAACATTGTAAACGTGTGCATGATAATTTCTATGACTACAGTGTTTCTTTGATGGCAGGTAACAGAATGGTAAAAGTCGTACCTTCACCAATTCGACTAGCCACCTGTATTCCATAAGGCTTACCAAAATGAAGTTGAATACGCCGCTGCACATTAGACAGGCCAATTCCTGTTCCTTTGTCTGCTTCGAGCCTATCTTCCATAAAGTTCTGGATCATATGTTGATCCATACCAATGCCATTATCGCAGACTTCGACCACAATATCTCTGCCCCGTGGTTGAATCCGAATGGTAATGACTCCGTCTTCTTCAAGCTCGGCCAGACCGTGAAAGATTGCATTCTCCACAATGGGCTGCAGAATCATTTTGGGCATACGATAATCGAGCAGTCTATCCTCAATCTCATATTTCATTTGAATACAGTCGTAGTACCTGACATTCTGGATCGTCACGTAATTCGCTATATTATCGATTTCTTCACGTATCGTTACGAGGGTTCCATCGGATCTAGTTGCATAACGAAGCATCGAGATTAATGCATCGGTCATTTCCACGATTTTGTCAGCCTGCTGCATGGAGGCGATCCATTTCACTGAACCCAGAGTATTATACAGAAAATGAGGCTTGATCTGGTCGTGAAGCGCACGCATCTCGGCCTTTGCCTTCTCTATTTCTTCCTGTTGCATCCGCTCAACCATACGCTTCAATTCATGTGACATCTTGTTAAATCGAACTGATAAGTGCCCAATCTCATCGCGAGAACGAATATGTTCAACTTGTTCAAACTGCCCCTTCTCGACCAACGAGATATTGCGCAGCAGCTTCTTGATGGGGGTGGTGATGACATGAGATAGAAAAATCGAAATAATGGCAGCAAAAAGAACCAGGACAATGGACAGTGTAACCAGATTATGCCCTAATATTTTGCCGTCGGCAGTCAGCTCATCCAAAGGCATGTATAAGTAAGTAGTCCATTTCTGCTGACTAAGTGGACTGGTCACCACAACATTTAATGATTCGGGAGGACGAACGTTGTCCCGGAACAATGTACCGATTAAGCGGTCATCTACGTTATAAACAATTTTGTCATTCTCATCGACAATCATGAACCTGGAACGTAGCCCTTCCTGCAAGTTACGATTAACGATTTCGATGAACTTTATATCAATGCTGACGACAATCACGCCAAGCAGTTCCCCGCTAGCCACATCATGAATTTTACGAGCGTGTGACACTGCCAGAATTTTATTCTCCAATTGCTCATCGATTCGGGTTGTCAACGTGATGGTTCGATCATTATCATGCATGAACTTTTTAAACCACAATTCGTTCGCCACTTTGAAGTCCGGGTCAATAGGCTGGTTAGGACTGACGAAGAGATCTTGTCCCCCGTTCAAATTATAGAGGTAGATGGAAAATACGCGATCCTTCATCATGATATAATTCATCAAAATATTGTATGCGGCAATCTCATTTTGTTCATCACCCTCTCGCAGGAAATCCTGGATCGGAAAGCTTCCTTCATGGGTTGCGGATAAATTATCGCTAAGTCCATTACTGGCAAGCAGTGTGATCTTCTCAATCTCCTTTAGGAACTCGTCAATGCGAATATTCGTCTGCTTGGCCAGATCGTTGAGCAGATTTGTATAATTCTGTGCCAGTAATCGCTCAGAAGAGTAATACGAACTAATCGTCATCACAAGTACTGGAAGAATGATGACAGTTATACATATCACCATGATTTTGTACTTGATTGGTAAGAGCCGGGCATGCTTCATATGCTGCACCTCTATTCACGGATTACATGAGTCCCTGCTGTCGATCTCGATATTCCTCAGGAGTGAATCCTACCGATTTTTTGAAAATCTTACTGAAGTACGTGTAATTATGGTAGCCCACCTTGTCAGCGATTTCATATACTCTCAGTTCCCTGCTCAATAGGTAAGCCTTGGCATGTTCAATCCGAACTCGTGTCAGGTATGCGATGAAGTTCTCTCCTTTTTCCTGCTTAAACAATCGGCTAAGATACGAAGGATTGACACTGATCTGGCTAGCAATACTATGCAACGAAATATCCTCAGCATAATACTTGTCCATTAACTCAATGGCGAGGTCTGTGTAGGAACGTTCCTGCATGATTTGGGAATCGGTTTTAAAGTAATACGCGATATGAGCCAGCATATCTTGGTGAATATCCTCCCAATACTCTCCTCTCAAAACGATTTCGTAAGGCGATCTCTCGGTAAATGAAAGCTTGCCTCTTTCAGTAACTCGTGAGAGATGGGAGTGTATGGTTTCCATCACCATGATATATTGCTTGCGAATACTGCTCTCATCTGCTCGTTGCACCTCCAGATCAGAGCGAATTTCTTCAAGGAATTCCTCCGCCTTTTTGTTATCTTTACTCACCCATAATTTGAGGAAATCTCGTTCTTGCTCCGGACTGAGCATTCCATTCACTTCTCTCCGAGCTGGAGCTTGAATCACGTCCGCGTAGTACAGTATCTGGTTGCTGCCTTTAAAGAAACTTTGCCTTAGGGCGAATTCCGCTTCTCGACATGCCTGTCTTATGCCATGGAAATCGGAAACGATTGTACTTACACCCGCTGAGAGTGACAGATTCATAAAATCTTTGATTGAAGACAGAAGCTTATTACATAGTTTGTTTAGATCAGCTTGTACAGACTCACTCCCAGGAAGAACATTGACAATAACCCAATATTCAGAGGAGCTTTCCACGAAAATCTCTTTCTCCCATTTGGATGGAATGATCTCTTCCATAATATTCAGAATAGAGAATCGAAGTAGTTTTTCCCCCTTCTCGACATATTTCCTCTTCGCTTCCTCGTAATAGTCCACAATAAACTGGATGACGACCAACTTGTCTGATCGTATACGGAAATGCATTTCTTCAGCTTTGGGAACCATATCCTTTTCATTTATGAATCCGCTTACAACATCTTGGAAAAAGCTATCCTTTAGATGTCTCAGGCTCTTGAAATAGTCGTGTGTCATAAATGGTACGTTGGTCTTAGTGTCACGTTCACTTTTTAATTTCTCTTCAATGGTGATAAGAAGATCAACTAGAGAGGTTTCTGTAATCTCACTTTTAATCAAGTAGTCTACAGCCCCAAGCTTCAGTGCCTCTTTTACATAATGGAATTCGTCAAAATTGCTCAGGATGACATATTTACAGGTTTTCAATAAACAAGATGCCTCTTGTATGAGCTCTAACCCATCCATGATCGGCATCTTGATATCGGTAATAATTAGATCAGGGGTCACTTCTAGCGCGAGTTCCAACGCTTCCTTCCCGTTCCCCGCTTCTCCCGCAACATAGAAATTGTAGTCTTCCCAGTTTAGCATGGAACGAATTCCAACCCGCATGAGCAGTTCATCCTCTACGATCATCAGTTTATACATGAGCATCCTCCAACATGAACCATTTTCACTATTTTACCATTAAACCGTTTATTGCAAAGATGTCTAGCCGCCCTATTAATTGTGATTTCTAATCAAATGGATGTCCCTTTCGTTCTTGTTCTCAACAGATGTATCCTATGATAAACTTGGATTGCTTAATGATGTAAATGAAAAAAGATAATTCAGAGGAGATGTCACTTGGGATTGAATGCAGAACAATTTGATTATATTTCAGAGACAGAACGGTTAGTAATAAGACCTTTAAAGAAAGACGACTATGAAAATTGGTTAAATGCATTTGAAAACCGTTTTCCCTCCCAACACCGCCACGATAAAGGGAAAATGGATATGACTGAATGTACACCGGATTGGTTTCATCATCTTGTAGATCGACATCAAGAGTTAGCGCGTACAGATGCCGTTTATGTATTTGGTGTATTTAGAAAGGAAGATGGTACACATCTGGGTATGATTGATATTGCGACTTTAGCAAGAGCGGATTTTCAATGGGCAAGCTTCGGATATACCATCCATAATCAGTATTGGAGAAAAGGCTACGGCAAAGAAGCCGTGAATGAAGCTCTTCTTATTGCATTTGAACAACTGAAATTCCACCGTATAGAAGCCCATATTAATATGGATAATATACCTTCTATGAAACTTGCGGAAAGTGTAGGCATGGAATTTGAATGTGTTCGCAAAGGTTTCATACACGAAAACGATGAGTGGACAGATCATTTGGTTTATTATAAGAATTTCAATAAATCAATTCCAACCGTTGATTAAGAAGAGCGAACAAAGCACTGGTGTGCCCTGTTCGCTCTTCTCCTTGTCTTCATATTACTGTCTTCGTCTTATTCGGCCCAATGTTTTTTCGTATCTGACCAATTGGCTGGTTGCTTACCTTCCACCGCTTCCTTATGAACACTTGACTGTTATCTCAGTATCTAAGATAATTACAGTTTGACTAAAAAATTCCTACAAGAGGATCTTTCATTTGGAAGGGGGGCGCTCGTTATGAACTGGTTAAATGATCTCTATAAGATAAATAAACGGGAATCAAAAAAGGAAATCGAACGATCTTTGGTTAACGCCATCTTCCGAATCTATGATCGGTTCCCTCGAATTGGTCTTAGAGAGCGAATCGGGCAGCAAGAAATGTCTCTCGATATAGCCGATGCTTATATCTACGGGCATAACGCCATGATTGAAGCTGGTGTTGGAATCGGTAAGTCTTTTGGCTACCTGATACCGAGCCTGCTCATGAATCAAATGTCCCAGAAACCGGTCATTATAGCTACATCCTCCATTCAGCTTTCGGAACAGATACATAAAGATTTAAGAGTCATTGGTAGCAGGTTGGGCTTCACAACAGTTCGCTCTGTCGTTGGGAAAGGTATGGGGCAGTATGCGTGCCGAAGTAGGGCCGCGGAATGGAGCAGGTCTGATGATCCGAGCTCCTCACTGTCTACCCTTGCCCAGCGCATTTTAGATTTTGAAATTGATGAAAGAGCTGATATTAAAGCTGGAATTAGTGATGCCGAATGGTCCAACTTTTCCGTAAATGATTGCAAATTTGAACGTTGCCATCATAAAAATGCGTGCTTGTTTTACGATATGAGAGCTAAATTAAATGCAAAGGCTCATGAGATTGATTTTATTATTGTGAACCAGGACCTGCTCATACGGGATTTGATGAAGAAAAAAGAAGGAACCAAGAGTATCATCTCAGAACAGCCGGCTCTGATCGTCATTGATGAAGCGCATAATCTGGAAGCAAAAGTTCGAGATGCCCGAACGCTCGAGTTCACTTATCGGGGAATCAGCCGCATTCTGGATAATACTGTACAGCTTCTAACGAAGCAGTCCGGGGATAAAAGTCTCTTCTCACAATCCAAGCTTATAAAAAAATGTATTGAACGAATCTTCCAACAGATAAACGCGGATCTGCTCCACCATGCCAAGCAGGATAGCGACCGTATAAAAGTGTCGGAGATCAAAGGTATACCGTTAAACCAAGTCTCGAACGATTTGAAAGATCTTAGTCTTCGCCTTTCCATTTTGACCTCCCGTCACGAACGGGAGATTGATGACGCTTTTGAAGCTATAAACGGGCTTATTACCCTCATCCATGTTTTGGCTGAAATAGAGGATAACTATCTCATATGGGCAAGCAGTCCCTTGGGAGTAGCCACGATCAGCATCTGTCCCAAAGATATAAGCCAATTTCTGAAGTATGCTTTATTTAATGGCAAAGCGCCTGTTATCCTAACGTCGGCAACGCTGTGCCAAGGCGGGGATACGCTGGAGGAACAATACTCTTATTTGACGCAGTCCCTCGGTTATAAGGGTGATTTTATGGATCGCAAATCCTCCCCTTTTGATTACACCAACCATACCATGATGTACATCTCGAACGTAGTCCCATATTACCACCATGACCAGCGCGAAAACTATCTTGAAGCAGCCTACAACGAATTGGTTCAACTATGTGATTTAACACTAGGAAGAACGATCGTCCTTTTTTCAGCAAAGGAAGACATGAAATACATTCATAAGAAGCTGATTTCAAGGCCTGATGAATATACATGGGCAGTTCATATTCAGAAAGAAGGATCTTCCCAGGACAGTGTTATCACCGAATTCAGGAAAAGCAAAGGTGTGCTCCTGGGTACAGGTGTATTCTGGGAGGGCGTGAATATCGAGGGTTCTGACCTGTCACAGGTCATTATTTTCCGGCTGCCCTTCCCTGTTCCTTCGGACCCTATTTATGAATATAAGGCATCTGTAACGAAGAATTCGTTCATGGAGGTGTTTGTACCGGATATGCTTCTCCGGTTAAGGCAAGGAACGGGACGCTTGATTCGCAGTGAAATGGATCTTGGCATACTCAGCATACTCGACTCCCGTCTCAGCGCAGCGGCAAAAAAGAATTACCGGGAACAGGTGCTGGACACGCTACCATTCAAAGAAGTGACTGAGGATTTTTCGATTTTGGAGAAATTTGTTCAACAAAAAGGGATACGACGTACGGATTGAAAGTGGAACAGCCCAACCATAAAACTGTGCAAATCACATGAAATCGGCCCTTCCGCCCATAAAGCGGAGGGGCCAATTTCAATGCTGGAAGTAAGATATATGCTACAATATATTCCAGAGCTATGAATCCCAAAGGAGGCATTCACATGGTTGAAAGACCGACTACAGAGGAGTATGCAGCTTTTTATGAAGGGTACATCCAGCTTGTTCCTGAAGGGAACATCATCGAACAGTTAGAGCAGCAGGCCAACATCGTACAAACTTTGCTTTCTTCATTAACAGAGGAGCAAGCAAACTATCGTTACGCCGAAGGCAAATGGAGCGTGAAGGAGGTCATCGGCCACCTTTTGGATAACGAACGTATCATGAGCGGCCGACTGCTTCGCATCGCCAGAGGTGACAAAGCGAATCATCCTGGCTACGATCAGGACGTGCTTATGCAGAGCCAACCCTTCAATGCGTATACCGCAGTCGATCTGAACGAAGAATATGCCGTCACACGCCGCTCAACCATTCTTATGCTCCGTCGCCTCACACCAGAAGCTTGGCTCTGTAGAGGGATCGTCAGTGATAATCCTGCTTCAGCTCGATCGATCGCCTATATTTTGGCTGGACATGAGCTCCACCATTTGTCAGTACTTCGCGATCGCTATTCGCTGGATGTGAAATTATAATCACTACTAAATGATAGCTCTGGCTTCTTCTACCATTTGATTAATGATATCGCTTGCAGATTGGTTATCTGTTAACATTCTCGTTCCCTGACCTGCCCAAAGGGCCATATACTCGGGATTATTTTGCTTAGCAGAAGCATTCCTGATCTCGCGAGTTAATGTATTTTGGGTAGGAAAGGTTAGCGGCTTAATACTGGATGCTTCCCAATGCTGTATAAAGTCGTTCTTGATGCCACGCGCTGGCCGTCCAGAAAAGGCATTTGTAATTACAGTGCTTTCCTCTGTGCTATCAAGCAACGCACGTTTATATACCTCATGTGCACCAGACTCAACTGATGTCAAGAAACGAGTCCCCATTTGCACCCCTTGTGCTCCCAAAGCAAGTGAAGCCACCAGCCCTCTACCATCCATAATTCCGCCTGCCGCAAGGACTGGAATATGGACATGATCTACAATTTGTGGGACAAGTGCCATGGTTCCGATATTTGCTCCACTGAGCTGAGATGATACATCAAAAGTTCCTCGATGCCCTCCTGCTTCACTACCTTGAGCAACAATGACATCACATCCGCGCATCTCCGCTTGAATAGCTTCCTCTACCGTGGTGACCTTACTCATAATTTTGATGCCTAACGATTTTGCCTTCTGCATATGATGCTCGGAAAGTAATCCAAACGTTGTACTAATAATCGGAACTTTTTCGTCCAACAAGATGTCAAACTGTTCTTCAAAATGATTGGGTGTACGTATTTCATCTTGAGCACGCTGCTTCACACCCAAGAATTCTCGAATCGGGGTCAACTCTTCGTTTACCGCATCAAAATTCGCATAATGATCCGGTCCAACATGAGCAAAAATATTTACGGCAAACGGTGCTTGCGTCCGTTTTTTAATCTCGTGTATGGCGCCTCTTAGTTCCTCAGGACTCATATACGCAGCGCCTAACGTCCCTAACCCACCTGCATTAGAAACCGCAGCGACTAGGGGTGCCATGTTTGCAATACCGGCCATCCCCGCAAGAACGATTGGATAACGAATATTGAAGCTTTCACAGAGCTTATTGTTTAATTGAATAGACATCGAGGTTTCCTCCCCATCAATTCAGATTCCATTCTTTATAGTTTACATCGAGTTTATCCATCTTGTATAATCCGTAAATCAGATGTTACATATCATGATTTCAGATAGATTGTTTTCTAAAGGAGGGTCAACTTGGATATTCACTTACTGGAGATTTTCATTCAAACCGCTCAAGAAGGAAGTATTTCCAAAACAGCGAAAAAACTAAATTATGCTCAGTCCAATGTTACAAACAAAATTCAACAGTTAGAGGCCGATCTTCAGACCGCATTATTTTACCGTCACAAAAAGGGAGTTACACTTACTCCTTCTGGACAAGTTTTAGTAGGTTACGCCGAAAAGATTCTACATACCATTAACGAAGCCAAAGCCGCAGTAGGAAGCAGCTCCATTCCTTCAGGTCCTCTGGTTATCGGTTCTATGGAAACAACTGCAGCGGTCCGGCTGCCTTCCGTTTTTGCGCAATATCATTTGAAATATCCGAATGTTGATTTCTCTTTAGTTACAGGGCCAACAGAAAAGCTGCTTCATGGAGTTCTGCATTATGAACTGCATGGAGCTTTTGTTTCCGGTCCGATAGAACACGCAGATCTCACGCAGGACAAAGTCATCAATGAGAAACTTGTTCTTGTCACTTCACCCAAACATCCCTTGATACAATCGATCCATGATTTACAAAATCATACGATGCTGGTTTTTCCCAAAGGATGTTCATACCGAGCCAAACTTAACACTCTCCTGCAAGAAGAAGGATTATTGCCTGTGAAATTAATGGAATTTGGAACCCTCGAAACGATAATTGCTTGTGTTAGTGCTGGTATGGGTATTACTTTACTGCCTTATTCCATCATTGCGGATTATGAAGTCCGTGACAAGGTAACCTGCCACTCCTTACCGGAGAAATATTCTTCAGTAACGACCATGTTTGTTAAACGAAAAGACACCCTCATTACACCGGCGCTATCTGCTTTTTTAGATGAAACTAAGAAAGAGATTCTCCAAAGCTAGTTGCACCGATGAAACAAAAAAAGCCGCTATTACAGCGACTTTCAATGGGGCTATGCTCTGTTTCCTCCACTTACGCTTTTGCCCACTTCAATACTCTCTCTTGATTACAAAAAATGAGCCCCGAATCGTTCCAGCTAACTTAGATTTCTGTCTGGCAAACTTAAACTTGCCTTCTAACTCTGCTGGAACTTCCATCCCCTCAGAAAGCTTAAAACCCACGGCCCGCTTCTTAGGGTCATCCACCGTATACATGACATTGAGTCCAAGACCATCTTCATAAAAGACGTAGGAGAATCGAATGTTTTCCACTTGAAAAGCTGATGTTTCCAAGGGCTTGGCTGCAAACTCAATATCACGTTCTTCCTTCAAAATTCGTGTTACATAGTCAAGGGTGTCCTGACTTTCGCTAGCAGGAACAACCGTAAATTCATGCTTATATTTGTTCATAAAATAACGGGCTTCATTTGCACGCAAACCTGCAAGCGCTGCTGCTACTGGTGAGGACTCTAGACCGACTGTAGACACATTTTTAAAATCAACGATATATGACATTCCGATCTCTCCTTTACCTTATTTCCTAACAACAGGAATCCATATTTCACCAAATAACAAGCCGTTTTGTTGTCCCATCTCAACCGTAGTATTTGGCCCACCAACATATGCATAATTCGTTTCCGCTGGTAGAACTTGTCCGAATGCAACGCCAGTAAGGTTATTACTCAACTCATCAGATGTTGTCCCTTCCCCTTTAACGACCAGGTATTCTCCCTTGGGGAATTGGATTACTCTGGTTGCTTCTGGCAGTGTTTCTTCTGTCATGACGCCCGCATAATGCATCATCTTGTTATTCACCGCTTCGTTCACGGCAAAAATATAGTCATTTGTCGCTATAGCTTTTAAAGCATCCAGGCTTCCATCTTCTTTCACAGCCGACCAAAAATCCACCTTTTCTTTGTTAATACCAGCAAAGTCGGTGTAGTGGCTCTTAAGCTCAGTTCCTATACCTAAAACGATAAAGCTGTCTTTTTCCTCAATATTGTAATTACTCATTCCTAACACCGTCCTCTTTAAATTTATCAATGGATTTGTCTTTTCACTTGATGGGTTTATAATAACCTTAAATCATGTCAAATTATGATACTGTTTAGGGGGACCCATGAAAAAAGTTGAACGGATCAATATCATCATGAGGTATATCAATAACCGCGCCCACTTTACCATTTCCGAAATCATGCGGGAATTTAACATCTCTCGTTCGACCGCTATTCGAGATATCCGAGAAATTGAAGCTATGGGTATGCCGCTTGTCGCTGAAGTTGGGAGGGATGGGGGTTATTTTGTCATGAACAACTCTGTCCTGCCTACGGTCCGCTTTACGGATAATGAAATCAAAGCTCTTTTTCTCGCCTTTATGGCAACCCGAAATCAACAACTTCCTTATCTGAAGAGTCGTCAAACTTTAACCGAAAAGTTACTGGGCCTCATCTCCGAAAATCAGCAAGATGACCTTGTTCTTTTAAATCAAATATTGCTTTTTGAAGGAACCAACCCCCATAATCCCGACTTGCTTGATCTGTCAGACCTGCCCCACCCTATGTTGGAAAAACTCATACAGCTTCTTCTTATAGAGAACTATCTGTTGGTTACCGTCCAAGAAGAGATGGAAATAAAGTCTTATCCCATTTATCTTTTGCACCTTTATCGTGAAAAAAGCCTATGGCTCATTGAAGGCTTTGACTTAGAGGAAGAAAAGAGACGGATTTTATCTGTCGATAATCTCACCCATATAGAATTATTCCCTGTGAAAAAAAAGTTAAGTAAGAAAAAGATTTTAGAACAACTAAGTAAGCAGGAGGAAATGATTAACCTTGTCCTTGAACTGGGTCCAAAAGCGATTGGCCAATTCAAGAAATACCATCCTTTAAAGCTTTCACTTTCTTATACGAACCCTTACCAAACCACAGCCGTTATAAAGACCTTCATCAATGTTCATCATGCAGAAGAATTAACCGAAATAACCAATTGGTTGCTTTTCTTAGGTGGAGATATCAAGATCAAGGAGATGCCAGAAGAAATCTTAGCAGGTGTACAAAAGAGATTAAGCTTATATTGCCCGTAAGTAGTGGATAGTTAAAAACAAATAACTTTGAGCATGGCCGTGTTTTTATTATCTGCTGTTTCTACTGAGATCTACTATGGGACATTATCCCAATTGCCCTTAACTTTAAGGAAACGTTTAGCGATAAAAAAACGCATTGAGGAATTATCTCCTCAACACGTTTTCTGGCGATCTATAACTCACTCACATCATCTGTTATTGTTAAGCTCTTCAAAGAACTTAATATTAATCTCGAAATTAGGCACAGTTTGAGATTCTTCAGCTTGTTTGACTAATCTTACAACCATATCATTATAAGGTGTTGAGATTTGTTTGCCTGAAGCTGAGCGCGGAACTACTCCATTGATATAATCAATTTCGGTCTTCCGTTGCTTTTCGAGATCCTGTAGCATGCTTGCTTTTAACAGTCTGGACGACTCCATGAGAACCCGAAGTGTTTTAATTCGTTCCGGGATATCCTCTTCACTTTGTATTTCCAAAGATTCAATATCAAAGCCGCTCATCGTGGCAAATTTCACACCATTTGCGTGTCCAACTTTGATCGTTTCATTGGCAATACGGACGGCACTTACGATACTAATATCATGGTCAAGCACAACGCCATACTCCACGTTTAGTGCTGCAGATAGGCCGCTAAATGCATTGTTAATAAGCAATTTAGACCACTTCGTGCCCACCAGATTATCGGAAATATGTGTTCCACCCACAAGGTCTAGTATAGATTTGATCTGTTGAATTCTTTCGGTTGTTTCACCATTTAATTCACCAATTTGAAAAGCATACTGCTTAAAGCGGCTAAACTCTGTTGTAAGTCTTGATACTCCTGGTTCAATAAACGTAGCACCAAATTCAACAGATCCGGCAATGACCCGTTCTCGGCCAACAATGGAAGCCACCTTCTCTTCAGGGATACCGTTCTGCAAGGAAAGCACAACACTTTGGTCGTTTAAAAACGGCAACAGATCTTGAAGGACAGACTCGTTATATAGCTGTTTAGTTAAAAGCAAGATTAAATCATATGTTCCTGACATATCCTCAGGAGTAATGGCAGTCACCTTTGCCTGGAAATCCGTAGTGCCAGTAATTTGGGCCCCTGTCTGGTTTAATGCATCAACATGTGCTTGATAGACATCGATCAACTCTACATTTTGTCCGCCGGCAGCAATATATGCACCAGCGATGGTTCCTAAGGAACCTGCTCCTAAAATTGCAATTCTCATATGGAATTCCCCTACCTTTTATGTTTGATTGCTTTTAATGACGTTTATTTTTCATCAGCTAAATAATCATATATAACTGTTGGAGAAGGCAGCGAAAGCTCTGTGATGATATGGGAAGCTGAAACAACCTCAAGTACAGGCAAATCTGCCATTGGCGCAAGAGCATGAGCGAATAGCTCCAGTCTTGCAGGACCTGACCAGGCGCCCTGAATTTTAATATCCGTAATTTGGCTCCGTACCAATTCACAGATTCTTGGATATCCGTCATAATCAGGCATCTTTTTCAGCATATAATTTGGTTTAACAATCTCTTGTAGCGCCTCCGAATGATCAAGTGGAAAATGCTTATATCCCATGGTCGCGGTAGCCACTCTTAAAGAGCCATAATCCATAAGTCCAACCAATGTGTCGGAATCTACATACAAACTGGGTTTGCCCATTTTTTTAGGATAGGCACCTATTTCCCTGCCTGATGCGATTGCAGGAAAACTGTCTACGTACATTGCGTGGAGATAATCTCCTTCCTCCCCTTCAAAGTTAACAGGTATCACCTGTCCACACTCTGTATAGGAACCAAGGCCTGTTACATCCGGCATTTTCATAATCTCAAACCTTACAAGCGGAGAGGTAACTTCCAATGGCTCCGGAACGATTTTTCTTAAGCGTTCCAGATCGGTTCTATATAAAATGTTCAAGTATTCGCGATTATAGAAACGATATGGTCCCAAAGGAAATGCCCCTGCATCCAGCGGAGTTGTAAATTGCTTAACCACTTCTTCCTTTCTCATCTGAACGACACCTTCCGATCTCTAATTTCTTCATTCTGTTGTCTGATTTCTCTACCGAAATGATGATTACAAAACCCATTTTACATCTCAATTTACATTTAATCTAATACATGATAATATATAAACTCATTTATTATAATAAATATAAGAGGTGCACTATAGTGGAGCTGCTTCAGTTGAAATACTTTCAGACCGTCGCTTATACAGAACATATATCTAAGGCTGCCGAACAATTAAATATTGCTCAGCCTTCTTTAAGCCTGACGATAAAGAGACTTGAGGATGAATTGGGTACAACCTTATTTGATCGGAAAGGAAGAAATATTCAATTGAATGTATCCGGAAAAATCCTCTTGAAACATGTCAACAGGATTTTCACCGAAATTGAAAATGCAAGAATGGAAATACAAACGCAGGATAACGAAATGGCCCATACCATCAAAATATCGATTTCAAATCCCAGATTCCTATCAGGACTGATTACCAGGTATATTACCCAGTGTCCGGATACCAATATACAACAGGGACTTGGAGCTAGAAATGACATCCTTGCAAGCTTAAAAAAAGGGGATATAGATTTGGGGATCGCAGGTCCACCTATAGCGGACGATGAGATTGAGAGTTGTGTCCTTATTAATGAAGATATCGTGCTGGTTTTACCTTCCACACACAAGTTTGCGACAAAATCTGAAATTTCGTTAAGCAAATTGGCCGAAGAATCTTTTATTTCCCTTGCTAATAATGAGGAATATAGCTTTTTTACAACCGAGCTTTGCAAAAAAGCAGGATTCACTCCCAAGAATATATTCGAGGTGGACTCTCATTTACTCGCGGAAATTATTAAGGTCAATCAGGGTATCTCGTTAATCCCTATCTCGGTCTGTAGAAAGTTGGATTTGAATTACGTCAGAATCGCAGATATTAATCCCACCTATCCAGTGGGGCTATCTTGGGTGAAGGATAGACATTTATCCTCCTCCACCAGAAATTTCCGGGACTTTATTATTGCATATTTTAATGATCATTATGCATTGTACAAAGTTTAAAAAACTACATATTCGGAGCATTCTGTGACTTTTTGCGACTTGAAATTAGTCATTGGTTTTCATCTAAAATGCAGTAAAATATCGTTCACTGATTGTTCAGCGGACTGCTCCGAACTATCCAGCCAAAATCCGATTTGAGGCGTTTCCTTCAAAAAGTCTGAATACAAATTCTCTACCGTGAAGCCAGTGTACCCCACTTTTCCTCTTGTTTTTTCACGCTCTTTTACCACTTCTACCTTCGGACACAGCACAACTAACTGAACCGGGTAATCCTTTAACTGCTCCATCATATAGACTAATTCCGCGCCGTAGTAATTATCCTGTAAAACAACAGAAAAACCATTCTCATAATAGGTTTTTGCGGCATTTGCGGCTAACTGATAACGCAAATATAATTGACGGAATGCTTCTTCCGACGGTTCAGCGGACATGTCTTCGCGGCCGGATACAATCATGCGACGGAATATATCACCACGCAGATGCACGGCTTTTCCCAGCTTGGAAGCCAGCAGCTCCGACACTGTTGACTTACCAGAAGCCATTACGCCTGTAATTAAGTAGATCGCTTTTTCCATAACTAAATACCTCCTTCTTATCATAAAAAGAGACCGGCCTATACAAAGAAGAAACATTCAACAGAATTAAGATATGGGTTCTTAGACATATTTATTTATCATGGCATTTAGAAACTCTCGAAATTCTTCAACATATGCTTTAGGTTCTATGATTTCCAAATCCGTTCCAAAGCTAGCTAAAAACCGGAATCCAAAGTGGTTTTGCGGCATATCTATTTCGGCTATAAGCAGTTCGGAATTGTGAGCCTCAATCCTTTTTTGACCGTATCTTTCAATAAATTGATCTTTTATTCGATGTGAGATCAATACTTTAATTGTAATTAGATTCGGTTGATAATATTGCTCTGTTTTCTGTTCAGTCATATAATCTCTAGCAATAAATGTTTTAATATCGATATTCAGATTATCCGTTCTGGACAGTTTAAACGTTCGATACTCCATTCGATCTAAACAAAACCCCTTCAAATACCAACTCATTTCACTAAAATGAAGTTGGTATGGCTCGACCCGTCTCTGTGACTTGACCCCACTTTGATCTATATAATCGAATGTAAGTAACCTTCCTTGCTCTATTGCTTCCTGACAGGTCTTTAAGATTTGGACAATTTCAGGACGACCATCCCAATTATAAAAAGACAGTTGAATTGTACCTCCCGAAATCGTTGAACCTATCATCGATTCAATCTTTTTAAGCGTTGATTCTACTTCGTCACTAAAGAGAATTTTCCCTAATCCGCCCAGTGCAGTTAGTATATTTTCTAAATCATTGCTACTTAGAAGTCGTTTGTCTATTTTGTATTCATCCATAATCCCATATCCACCGTTCACTCCATTTATAGAATAAATGGGAATGTTAGATAATCCAAGTGTTTCCATATCACGTAGAATCGTTCTTTTGGACACATTGAATAATTTTGCAAATTCGGTAGCTGATACGACATTCTTTTGCAGCAAGATCATTATGATCGATATTAATCTTTCAATTTTGTTCATGATAGTCCTCTTTAGGTAAATAAATTTCGAACATAGCTATAATAGGTGACAATCTAGCTGTCACCTATTATAGCTTACACTTCATGTATTACAAGAAGGAGGTTTTATCATGTCAGTTATTGCATATTTAAATTTTGATGGGAACACAGAACAGGTCATCGCGTTTTACTCAGAAGCTTTAAACGCAAGTAAGGTGAAAAAAGTGAAATTCAAGGATTTTTCACAAGATCCAAACTATCCATTGCCAGAAAATGAGTTGAATATGATTATGGAGTCATCGTTAGAATTCGCTGGTGGGAAAATAATGATGTCGGATGTTCTTCCTTCGATGAAGAATGTAACGGGTGAGCTGGTTAAAGGTAACAATGTAATCATTAGTATCATTATTGATGATAAACAGGCAATGAAAAACTACTTTACTAATTTGTCTGAAGGCGGCTATGTGATCATGCCATTATCAGAGATGCCTTGGTCTTCCTGCTTCGGAATGTTGGTTGATAAATTTGGTATCGTTTGGAAGTTTAATAGCGATGCTTACACATTCCTGGATAGCGTAATTTCTAATGCTACTTAATGAACTGCTTCCAGCAAAGTCAAAAAGCGAATTGAGATTTTGGTTTCAAGAACATTGCCTGACTGAAAATTCTTGCTGGGTCGTGGTGAGTATGAAATCAACACCAGGTACGTTGCTATATCTGGATGCTGTTGAAGAAGCCTTGTGTTTTGGATGGATTGATGGACAAAAAAAGAAAATTTCCGAGACTCAATTAGCTCAAAGACTATCTCCGAGAAGCAAAAAAAGTTCGTGGACTGAATTGAATAAAGAACGAGCCCGTCGCCTTGAATCGTTGGGATTAATGACAGATGAAGGTCGAAAGACTCTCCCTGATCTCAGTTACGAATCATTTAAAATTGACCCTATTATTGAGCAGAGGTTGAAAGAGGACACGGATGTATATCAGAATTTTGCGGCATTCCCAGATCTTTATAAAAGAATTCGAATCGACACCATCCAAAGCTATAAAACTCAACCTGCGTTATTTAACAAAAGATTAGATAAGTTTATAGCAAACACCAAACAAAATAAAATGTATGGCAATTGGAATGACAATGGGCGCCTATACAACCAAAACACCTCACCTTGAATATTCAAGGTGAGGTGTTTAACCTGTTAAATGCCTGTCTTTTTCTTCTCAGATTCGGGATAGCGGTCACCCACAATTTGGATCTTGCTAATCTCATCATTAATTGTCATCAATTCCTGCTCGGTGAAGACAATATCAGATGCTGCAACATTTTCTGAGATTCTACTGACATTTGTTGTGCCTGGGATAGGTACAATAGAGGGTTTCTGAGCAAGAATCCATGCTAGTGCAATTTGCGCTGTGGTTACATTTTTCTTCTCAGCAAGCTTGTTCAGATACTGAACAACCACCTGATTTGCTTCCATCGCTTCCTTTGTAAACCGCGGAAGCTCGCCCCTGTTGTCGTTCTCCGTGAATGAAGCATTCTTGTCTAATTTCCCGGTAAGAAATCCACGACCCAGGGGACTATAGGCTACCAAACCGATCCCCAATTCATCGAGTACGGGAAAAATGTCTCTTTCCAGCTCTCGCCACCACATCGAGTATTCACTTTCCACTGCCGTCAGTGGTTCAACGTTATGCGCACGACGAATCGTTGTAGCGCTCGCCTCTGACAAACCCCAGTGGAGAATCTTACCTTCTTTTTTCAGCTTTTGCATCGTCAACGCCACATCTTCAATTGGAACCTTTGGATCAACACGGTGGATGTAGTATAAATCGATATAATCTGTTTTTAATCTTTTTAATGATCCTTCAACCGAACGAATAATGGATTCTGGACGGCTGTCCAGTTCATTTGTTGTGCTAGCTATTTTATGGCCTCCTTTCGTTGCAATCTGTACCTTATGCCGATGCCCTGTGAGCGCCTCACCAACAAGCTCCTCATTGGTGTAAGGCCCATAAACCTCCGCTGTATCAAACATCGTGATGCCAGCATCAATAGCTGAGTGTACAACGGATATCATTTCACCCCGGTCTTTTGCCGGTCCCCGATGGTAGTTCAGCCCCATACATCCAAATCCAACTTCAGAGGTTTCCAAACCGTTAACTCCCAAAATTCTTTTCTTCATCATCTTTTCCTTTCTTAACCGTATTTTTTATCAGGCTTAAAAATTTGTTTAAGAGTATCTACTCCTATGGTAATTTCCAAAGTGAAAGATTTCTAATACCTATGATGAATGTTTTATCATGCCTAATATGTATCGTATAATAATCTGTAAGTTATCCATTAGTGTACTTATGGAAGGATGATTAGAATGGATATTCGTGTTTTGAAGTATTTTTTAACTGTGGCTAACGTAGGCAATATAACAAAAGCAGCAGAAATCCTTCACATTACACAACCAACACTAAGCCGACAGCTTATGGATCTTGAAGAAGAGATGGGTTCTCGTTTGTTTGTACGGGGCAAGAGGCAAATTACGCTGACCGATAGCGGGCTACTTTTTCAACAACGGGTAAAAGAAATTATTTCCCTTCTAGATAAGACAGAAAGAGATCTGGCAGAACAAAAAGATTTGATTGGTGGCGTTGTTTCTATTGGATGTGTTGAGTCCGCCGTTTCTAGAGCGTTGCCAGAATTATTAGAGGAATTCTCCAATCGGCACCCTAGGGTACAATATGAATTGTACAGCGCAGATGGAGATGACATTAGAGAGAAACTTGATCGAGGGAATATCGATATCGGTATATTTTTGGAACCAATTGAAGCTGCAAAGTATGAATATATTCGATTACCTTATGAGGAAAAGTGGGGGATTCTAATGAGACGTGATGATCCTCTTGCTCAGAAAAAATCTATTGGTATTGAAGATATTCTTGCTTTACCCTTAATTCCGCCCCGACGCACAATTGTACAAAATGAGATTGCAAGCTGGCTTGGAGTTGAGAATGATAGCCTGTCTATTTTTGCATCACATAATTTACTGACGAATGCTATGCTGTTGGTAGAACGGAAACTTGGATATGCCATTTGTGTGAGTGGATCTTATACGATCCGGGAAAGTAGTCGTACTTGTTTTGTTCCATTTGAACCTGAACGAACCACTAGTCATGTACTCGCTTGGAAAAAGAATAAAATATTCAGTTCAGCTACTGCACACTTTATTCAGTTTATAAAAGATACCTATCAAACTTAATCTCCATGATTATTTAAATAGCCCAAAGCCCACGTACTGCTCCAACTTGAGCAATACATGGGCTTTTACGATCTTAATTCAAGAACAGTTAGGTGACCTTCTCCGGTAATTTTGGATTCAGCATGAAGTCATCTCCCTAATCCTAAATGTTCATCAATCGCTAGCTTCGCCTTACTCGCCCAGGCTGTTCCAGAACGCTTGGAAGGCACCTTTCTCGATTTCGAAGAATACCGGTACATTGCCGTAACGCACCAGACCTTCCCCAAACAGAACTAATTGGACCTGCGTCTTATCTTCGAGCGTCAGGTAGATGATCTTGCGATTTTCCTGCCCGTAAAGGCGCTCCTCCAGTTCAGGGCTTGTTGCTATCGGTTTAGCCGCGTAAAGCGCTGAGATAAAGCTGTTAAGCGATTTGTCCGCTGCGAGCGGCTGCAGCTGCTGCAAGCCGTTGTTCCAGCTGGCGAAGGTCTCCCACTGCGCCGAAGTGACGTTGCCTTCGAGATGAAGCTTGCCGATAAGGTCTTCGCCGCTGCCGATAGTGATGCCGTTGCTCTGGTCAAACAGTTGGGCATATACCTGACCATCGATCTCGGTGTAAGACATGATACGGAAATTCGTGTCGTAGCCGTTGACCGCATAGATGTCCGCTTCTCCAATGTTGGAGGCCAGCTCCGTGTACTCACCCTTGTCGCTCAGCTCATGAATGCCCCCTGTTGTAGTACCGAGCTTCTCGCCTCGCAGGGCAAGCGCATCCGTACCGTCAAGCGATGTAGCAGACTGTGTATATACGTTGCCCTGATAAACCACCAGTTGAAGCATATCGGCCTTCACGCCGTTCTTTGAATCCGGCAGCTCTGTCTTCGGAATCACCACAGGGTCGAATGATGCGCCCGGAGTGACCTGTGCCACCTGCGTCGCTGGCGCGGCCGGTCCGCTCACTTGCTGCCATATGCTTGGCGCCGCGAGTCCAACACTGGCAGCAATGACGACGCTCGCTGCAATATATAGAGGTTTTCGCTGGCGCTTTTGTTCATGGCGTTGTGTGTTCAAGGTTTGCTCTATCCGTTTTTTCATTTGGTCATTTGTTTTCATATGGTCCACCGCTTTCTTATAATTTCGTTTGAATTGTCCCTCGTTCATTGGGGTTCTTCTCCTTCCAGCTCCAGTTTTAACAGCTGTCTTCCCCGCTTCAATCGCATCTTCACTGCAGACTCGCTGATCTGCAGAATCTCGCCGATTTCCCGGATCAGATAATCTTCGTAATAGTACAAATGAACCACCGATCTATACTTGACGGGCAGTGACAACACGAGTTCGATCAGTGCCTGATCTTCGGGGTCGTCTGTCGTAAGGGGATCTGCTCCCTCCAACTTGACCTCCCGTTTGCGCCAGCCTCTGCCTAATAAGGATTTACAATGATTGGTGATGACCCGGATCAACCATGCTTTCTGATGCTCTGCATCGTTGAATATAGGGGCTTTTTCCATTAACTTGATGAAGGTATCCTGAGTGGCTTCCTCCGCGTCCTCTCTCCTGCCGAGGTGCACCATGGCAATCCGGAACAGCGTATCCGCGTAAGTCTCATAGACTTTCATCATATGATCTCCCCGTTGGGGCATTGATCGCTGCATGGTTGTTCTGCCCTCCTTTATATCTCTAACACTCTCAAGGACGGCATTTGGTCACATTTTGTTGTAAATTTAATATTTAGATATTTTTCAAACGAGTGACCAGATCAACCTCTTGTTCTCAAGGACGGATATAGATTTATAAGATAAAACAATAAAAAGCCGCTAAAATAGCGACTTTGAAGATTAAAATCCAATTGGGATTCATCATATAGCGAGCCTTTTGGCCACAATTAAACTTACGGAAATTTAGACAGACAAAAAGCCGTCATTATGACGGCTTACACGATTTAACACATCTATGGTAGTTACAGCAATAACAGAAAGTGTGTTAAATACTTCTATGGATTACACTTTTGGTCTCTGCTGCCTCAAAAATGGTCTCAATCAGTACAAGTACTCTGTGAACTTCATCATTCTTAATTGCAATTTCAGATTTCCCTTCGAGTACAGAGACGAAATTTTCATAGAAGCTTTGCTCCTCCAAATCCGGCTTTTCAATCGCAAACTTTAGTGTGGACTGTTCGGACGGCGGTGCCATCGTTTTGGTCAATCCCTGCCCCGCTTTGATAGGTTTCGGCTCTATATGAGCAACATCCGGATTTCGAGTGATAATCTCTCCACTTAAATCCCAGTCCCTAATCACTGCTGTACCTTCCGTTCCTTTGAGATACCATCTCGGTAACTTCACATAATTGGTCGTTCCCACTTCAATAAGTGCCGTAAGGCCATCTTTAAATGTTATATAACTCGTAAAGCCATCATCCACTTCGGTTCCCAAAATATAACTTAAATTAGCCGCCACACTTTCAATTTGGCTATCTGTAATCCGTAGCAGTTGGTCCAGCAAATGCACGCCCCAATCCAGCAGCATACCTCCACCGTAATCCTTCAGCTGGCGCCAGTCGCCAGGAATGCCATTGGCTCCTTGAACCCGAGATTCCAAATGGAACAGCTCGCCCAATGTCTTTTTATCGATGATGTCCTTGGCAGTCCGGAAATCTTCATCCCAGCGACGATTTTGATGAACCGTGAATACACGTTTCTCCTCGTTCGCTACCTTGACAATATCATTAAAATCCTTGCTGGTTATTGTAACCGGTTTTTCGCAAATTACATGTTTACCAGCCTGCAGAGCTTGAATTGCTATATCTTTGTGAACATCATTAGGTGTAGCAATCAAAACGATATCCACCAGCTCATCTGTCAGAACAGCATCCAGACTTGCGTAAGTTTTATAGCCGGCTTCCTTTCCCAATTCCATCCGATATTCAACAGTATCGTATACCCCGATTACGGAAATCTGTGATACAGGCTCAATTAACTGGCAATGATAGCTGCCCATCCCCCCAAAGCCAACAATTGCTATATTATAAATTCGGTTATTCATCTTCATCGTCCTTTCCCTTTTTGAATATGCCTACATGTTAGATTTCTCACAGCAAACTTTATGTAAAAAAGATGAGTGGCTGCGACCTTGATTTATGCAAGATGTATAGCACCTCAACTTGTTTAATACCCTTATCATACAAGTCTCATAAAAGACTATCTTCCTATTTTCTTGCTGTTTTATTCCCGGATATTGTCATGCGATACTTTAAAGGCGATGTCCCCGTCGCTTCCTTGAAGAAGTGATGAAATGTCTTAACGCTATTGAATCCGGCTTGCTCTGCTATTTCGGTAATCGAATAATTTTCATTGAGCAAAATCCATTTCGCTTTATTAAGTCGATATTCGTTTAGAAAAGTTACAAAGGTCATTCCTGTATTTTTCTTAAAAAACTTAGTGAAATAATAAGGGCTGAACCCTATATAGTCGGCAACGTCTTTTAGTATAATTGATTCCTGGTAATTGCTTTCTACATATTCAAAAATCCGTTCCAGCTTTAAAAGCATTTCTTTGGTCGGAGTCAGGATATTTCCCGAGATTTGGGGTCGATGTTTCTCACTCCCCCTTGGTACTTCTCTTAGAATAAAAGTCAACATTTCATAAAGTTTGGCCTTGATCATATATGCATAGCCCTCTTTGCGCTCGTAATCTTCTGTGCTTATGTTTTGAAGAAGAGGAAGAAGCTTGGTTGCCGTTTCATGAGGCCAGTTTCTGCTGGATTGCTCTATTTGAGTAAAAATGTCACGAAGCGACCGATCATCGTAAATTAGTGTGGATACGTCTTGGAACAGGCTCAGATCAAATTGAATAACAATTCGCTCACTATCAGGGGATGACAAAAAAAAGTGGACGTCACCGCCATTAATGAATTGGACTTCCCCCTGCTTCAGACGGATTACCTTGTCATTCAACCCCAAATCCAGGCTTCCCTGGGTAACATAAATAATTTCAATTTCCTTATGCCAGTGAGGATAACAGAGCACATCTCCTTTATGAATAAAGCTTCGAAATGGGAGTCTTTTGTCGAGTTCCGGGATCTCTAGATATAAACTCATGTACGCTAGCAGTCCTCCTTATATGTGTTGCATTCAATAATATATCTTGTAATCGTTTTCATAAAAACTTCCTGTGCAAATTCCTTCTGTTCATTCTCTGTAGATCCTAATAATAATTCAAAAGGATATGTTTATAAATGTTTTTCTCATAAGAATTGTTGCTGAGTAGCCCTGCGTCATCAAGTCGATTTTGAAGGTAACGGTGCATTATAAGATTAACAATAAGCCTTATCAAAAACCGCACATCCGATATCCTGATGTACGGTTTTTTTACATTCTAATTTTCTTGTTCCTTTATCACCTGCTCAATTCCCGACAAAATCAGCTTCAAGCCGAACTCAAACGCTCCGTCGCTCCCCATCATCTCAAACAGCCCGCCCTTGTGCATTCGCCGGAACAGTCCTGCTTCCGTCTCGCTCATGGAGTCCAGTAGCTGGATCATCTCCCCGCCCGGAAGCTCTCCCTGGTTCTTAATCATTACGGAGACCGTGCGCTGGTGCTCATAATTATCCAGAACAAAGAAGAAAACATAGTTCACAAGCGTAAGAACGGCTTGCAATTTCTGCTCTTGCTCAAGTGGCGTAGATTCCATACAGAGCAGCATACGGTTGGTGAAGCGAATCATGTCCGGCTCATGGGGCAGCGTCTGCATCATAAGCTGCGTGGAGCAGGGATACCGGCGGAGTACACTCCGTATCGATATCGCAAGGCCCTCCATTTGCACCTTCCAGTCCCCGTCGGATTGGAATTCATTCAGGATCATTTTCGATATCTGGTTGGCCAGATGCTGGTAGAGATGCTGCTTGCTCTTAAAGTACCAGTACAGAGAAGGAGCCTGAATACCCAGCCGATCGGCCAATCGCCTCATACTGAATTTCTCAATGCCTTCATCCCCAAGAAGCTCCCAAGAAGCTTCCAAAATCTTATCCTCCGAAATCTGAGGCTGTTGTTTTTTCATCCGTATCCGCCCTTTTATCTAACAGTGTAAGATTATGCTTTACAGGTTCATAAGTTCATGATAACATCTAACACTGTAAGGCACAAACTAACACTGTTAGATTGAAAATTGGAATATCGTTCGAATTTCAAATCAGTTCAAAAAATAAATGAAGAAAGTAGTGACTCACACATGGATGCAGAAAACCTCCATTATTTTGAAAAAGCACCGATCGCAAAAGCCGTAGCTCACTTCGCTGTACCGATGATGTTAGGTACGTCGATGAGTGTCATCTACTCTATCCTGAACGCCTATTTCCTTGGTACATTAGGCAATACTGCCATGTTAACCGCACTCGCCCTAACCTTGCCATTATTCGCGGTAATTATGGCGCTCGGCAACTTGATTGGTATGGGTAGCGGTACATTCATCTCCCGTTTGTTAGGAGAAAAAAGATATGATGACCTAAAACATGTTTCCTCATTCGCCTTTTACAGCAGTTTAGTTCTTGGTCTTATCGTAATAGCCATCGGCCTCCCGCTGATCGATCCAATCGTTCATAGCTTGGGAGCAACGGCTGAATCCTTCGGATTCACAAAAGACTATGTCACGATTATGCTTATCGGTTCACCATTCGTCATATTATTCTTCACGCTGGAGAACATCGTGCGCTCGGAGGGTGCAGCAATCACATCCATGATCGGTATGATTCTTAGCGTGGTTGTAAATATTATTCTTGATGCGATTGTCATCTTCATCTTCCATTGGGGTGTAATCGGCGTTGCTTCTGCAACGGTCATTTCTAACTTGGTTGCCAGTGTTTTTTACGCATACCATATGGGATATAAAAGCCAATTCTTGACTGTCTCCGTAAAATGGTTTAAGGCTTCCAAGGAAATTATGAGTAATGTGTTCAAAATCGGAGTTCCCGTCTTTATCATGAGTATCTTCTTGGGTGCAATGTCGCTCATTTTGAACCATTTTCTTGTCGAATATGGAGATCAGGCCATAGCGGGGTACGGAATTTCATCACGTTTGTTGCAATTTCCTGAGTTTATTCTGATGGGCTTATGCGAGGGAGTTGTGCCGTTGATTGCTTTCTCTTTTACAGCAAATAAATTACGCATGAAGCATACCATTGGATTTACGATCAAAACGATTGTTGCGTTAGCTGTTGTGTTCGGCGTTGTCGTCTATTTGATTTCCGACCACTTAATTGGTTTATTTACGAATGACCCGCAATTAATTGAAATGGGTAGCTACATTCTACATGTGACGTTCCTATCCTTGTTCATTACAGGAATGACCTCGTTGTTTGTGGGGATCTTCCAAGCAACAGCGCAAGGAACCGCCGCGTTTGTAATGTCAGTCATTCAAGGAATTACTCTGATTCCTGTACTCTATATCGCCAACCGATTGAATGGCTTCCATGGGGTGGTATGGTCACTCGTCATTGCGGATCTCGTCGCGTTCCTTGTTGGAGCTATCATGCTGTATATTCTGCGCAACAAATTGCAGCCAGATTTAGAGAATCTAGTGCACTAGAAAACAGTTAATAAGCTTTCCACCTAATCAACGAAATACTAATCAAAATAAGAAAACCGTTCCTCTTGTCTAGGAACGGTTTTCTTTTTTATGTGTTTTATTCAATTACGCTGCAATCAGCCAGAACTTCCGGTTTATAACGCATGCTGTCCGATTCTGTGATGGGACGAATGACTCTGCAGGGTACACCCGCTGCAAAAGAGCCTTCAGGGATATCTTGGGTTACTACACTTCCAGCACCAATGACGCATCCGTTGCCAATGGTAACACCGCCGCATACGGTGACGTTAGCCGAAATCCAAACATCATTTCCGATGGTGACAGGTTTAGCATAACAGAGCGACTTAGGTTCCCCGTTTTGGTCCAGCATTTGTCGACGTTCTGAAGCAATGAATGGGTGAACCGGTGTAACAATAGTCACATTAGGTCCAAAGCTGACGTGATCACCAATGGTAACCTTAGCATCATCCTGGACGGTCAGATTGTAGTTCGCAAAAAAATGGTTACCGATTTCTGTGTGAACGCCATAATGAAAGAAAATGGGGCCTTGTATAAAACAACGCTCTCCTTTTCGACCCAGAATCTGCATGAGTAATGCTTCACGTTCCTCCGTTTGATCCTCAAAAGTACGACTGTATTGACTACTTAGATTGTGAGAGCGAAGCTTAATAGCCTTAAGGTCTGGATGGCCGGGACTAAATAAGATCCCATTAAAAATTCGTTCTTCTTCAGTCATGTTATCAACTCCTGTTATAAATACTTCGATACATGAATCAACCTAACACTTTGTACAATATCTTTATAATGAATATTTATAAAGTGTATAAAAAGCATCCTACGAAATCAACTACAAAACAAGTGTATTTAACCACACCATTTCTGTCAATGAATACTCGGAGGCTTTTCGTTCTTCCCAAAAAGTTTATTTTCCCTACAAACTGATTCCCTTTTCATTTCGTACTTTGTCCGGTGTTACATCATTTCCATCTGCATCAAGTATGGTAAGCACTGAAAAAGTGTTTAGAACTTGCCCACGAATTTCCCGTAAATAGTCTTCTCTTAATACTTGTTGTTCAACTCGTTCCGCATTGGTCAAACCTTCTTCACGCTCTTTTTTCGCCAATTCATTAATGCGACCTAAATGTTTAATCATCCTTTTCCTCTCCTTCTTTACAATTAATCTTACTGGTAGTCTAGCACCGAAATGCATACATTGCACCTATTTATTAGATAACGCCGGGAAATATGGAACCACTTCCTCCCCTAATTCTTGAATCACCTCGTCAACCGGACGTGTTCCATATTTCAAGTTGAATGCAAGATGATTCACACCGATTCCTTTTAAAGCATTGAGGTATTCAATTAAAAATTTATATCCGCTCCTAAACCCTAAGTGAATAGGAATTGGATCTTCATCTGGATTTTCTGATAAATCGATATATAAAGACTGATTAAAAGGCTTAAATTCATCCGTTAATGTACGCCATTGTTGAATAAGTGATGCTTGATCAATGATATTTCGTGGGTAATACAGCCAGCCATCACTGTGTTTTGCTATCCATTCCGGTGTCTGTGAAGAATGGCCTGTTACTAAAATAGGAATATCCTTTAATTCCGGTTTGGGTAACAAATCGCCACCCTGAAGGTTAAGGCTTGGTGAATGAATTACCGGGAATTCCTCATTCCAGACTTCTCTCATGACATGCAAAGATTCTTGAAATAATTCACCACGTTTTTCTCGGTCCACTGAAAACGCTGAAAACTCACTAGGTCGATCCCCTGTAGCAATGCCCAGCACAAGTCGTTTTCCGGAAATTCGATCAACAGAAGCTGCTGCTTTTGCTACATGCAACGGATGGCGTAGTGTGGTGATCATACTTCCGGTACCCAATGAAATCTTTTTCGTATGAGCTGCTAAGAATCCAAGAAAAACCCATGGATCATATATTTGTCCCACATCCCCAAAGCTTGGAACATTTAAAGGAACATCTCTAACGAATAAGGAAGCAAAGCGCGCTTCTTCTGCCTTTTTCGCCAATTGCATTTGTTGCTCTAACTGCATCTCTGGGATACTACCCTTATAAGACTCTATTGGAAAATATATCCCGAGCGTAAGTTGGTCTTCTTTAAACATGTTTGTATAGCCCAGATGTGATTCAAATTTATTCATTTCCTGACCTCCGCATAAATATCCAATATTCATTTGCAAAGGCAATGATAAACCATATAACCTTCAGAAAATAGTACGCACTATTTTGTTCTATAGGATAAAATTTGTGATATTGTATACTTTTTTATACCAAACGGGAACTGTCACGTTCGACAGTCCCCGTCTCCTATTTACTGCTTGCCTTGAAGCTCCTCATGCCATTCCTGTTTGAGCTCACTCCAATGTGCTCGTTTTTCCAGTGCAGCCTGAAAATCACTCCAAGCCTGTTCAAATTGTGAGTCATCCTTAGCCATAATCAGCTTGGCTTTATACTCTTTTCGCACATTATCAAGTTCAGGCAAATATTTCTCCCATAAGCCACCCGGTTTGGCCTTCACCATATCGTAGTTTTCAGCAACCCGGGTCCCACCCATTTTGCCAATCTTTTCGGTGAATTCGATCGTTTTGAATCTTCCTTTCGGATCAGTAACCCCATAATTCCACCATGGGTACCAGTCATTACTATAGGAAGATGCCGCATAAAGCTCTGGCGTCGTGCTTGCCTTCTTCGCTTGATCTCCGGAATCATGCAAGGCCTTGTAATTCTCATCCGTGTACACCCATTTTCCCAACGGTTTATCCACCCAGTCCCAGAACACTCCTGGCGGACCTTCATTCACAACCTGCTGCTGTTCGGGCTTAGGCTGTAGTGTGTAATCAAAGAAAGCAAGAATGGAATCGAGATTTTTAGTATTTTTATTGATAAAAACGTCATTGGCAGGATAAGGATTGATAATCTGATTAGCGCCAATCTCACTCACGCCATCCACTTTCGGATAGGGAATGACATCATAGTACCATGCCGGATCGGTTGGCCCGTCAAGAACCTCCCATAACTGTGCGTCCATATTAAAGAACCCACCTGCATTCATGGCTACACGTCCGGATTTGTTTTTCTCTTTGTAACGCTCCTTCTTGTCTGTAATTGCTTCATGATCCAGAAGCCCTTCCCGGAACATGTTGTTCATCCATTGGTAAGCCGCTTTATATTGTGGATTGTCATAGATAAACTGATAGTCATTACCTTGCTTCTCTACTGGAATGACGCCGCCCGCTGTGCTGACCGTAACGCCAAATGTACTCAGGATGACATTTTCATCGCTTGCGTCAGAGAGAAAACTAAGGGGAATCAACGGTTTCCCGTTTGCGTCTTTCTGCTTAGCCGACAATCTCAAATACTTCTCTATACCATCCAACGATTTCAGATCATCCATCGTCATGCCGGTTTTCTCCAGTACATCTGTACGGACAAACCAGCCATAGGAAGCCCAACCAGGCCAAGGATCATCGGGATTTTGATCAAACCATGTCGGAATGGAATAGATATGTCCGTCCGAAGCTTTCATCTGATCCAGATAGATTTTCGGAATGGAGGCCAATCCAGGATATTTATCCGGCATATCGAAGTATTGCTCCAGCGGAAGAACGCTGCCCGAACGCGTCATCGCAGTGGTCACGACATCACTACGTGAGAACAGAGCTGCATCATCAAAGCCACCAGTATTCAATTTCAGGTTCAGCTCTGTCATTACATCGCCCTGCGTAGCCTCCAGCCGAACGTCTATGCCCGGCTCCTTTTCTTTCCAATACATTTGGACCATACTTTGGTTATTAATTGTTGCATTCCATCCCAGCCATAGCTTAAATGAATTTGCAGAACTGCTGCCACTCTCTGTGCTGCTGCTTGAGCATGCCGTTATCCCAAACATCAGTAGAGCCAAGGATAATAGCACCAGTTTTCTTCCCTTTTGTTGACGTAAACTCATCAGATACGTCCCCCTCGGTTATTTTGAAATTGTATAGGATTAGAAAACCCATTCTGTTGCTTCATTTTTCATTGGGTTATCCTTTTACTGAGCCGATAAGCACACCTTTTACAAAATACTTTTGCAGGAATGGGTACACACACAGGATCGGAAGCGCGCTTACCATAACTGTCGCCATTTTGATGGACATCAGTGTAACGTTAGAGAGCATGGTGCCCCGGGCAAGCGCTTCCTGATTATTGTTGGACCCGAGGACAGTCGAGATATCCTGGGCAGACAGCAGTTGTTGCAAAAACGTTTGAACCGGAATCAGATTCTGATCTGAAACATAAAATGCGCCAGAAAACCAGTCATTCCAGTGCCCCACTGCAGTAAAAAGGCCAATGGCTGCAAGCATGGGTTTCGAAAGCGGCATAATAATAACGAAGAGAATGCGGACAGGATTGGCACCATCAATCTCAGCCGATTCGATCAGTGCTTCCGGAATCCCCTGGATGAATTTCATCATCACAAACATATTCCACGCCGAGAAAGCGGACGGAATGATATACACCCAGAATGAGTTTAATAATGACAAGTGATTAAGCTGGATATACAAAGGGATTAATCCGCCACTAAAAAGCATCGTAATCAGCACGTATCCCAGGAGGGATTTCCTGAAAGGAAGCTGCCGATAGGACAAGCCATAAGCCGCCAGTAGTGTGATGAGTAAGCCGACAAAAGTGCCTACGATCGTTCGGGATATCGTAATTAAGTAGGCATGTTGAATAACCGAATTCCCAAGCACAACCTCATAATTGTACAAAGTAAACTCCCTAGGCCACAGATAGACACCGCCTTTTGCCGCATCGCTGCCAACGTTTAAGGAAACGGCAAGCATATACGTGAATGGATAGATTACCGAGATACAGAGAAGTGCCAATAGAAACACAATAATTGTCTGACCCACCCGTTCCCTCATAGAAGTTCTCATATTACCAAAGCCCCTCTCCGTTGAACTTTCGCGCTATCTGATTGGTGCATAGTACCAACACCAGACTGATGACCGAAGAAAGGAGACCCACTGCAGTGGCCATTCCAAAATAACCTTGCTGCAAGCCATTGCGTAAAATATATGTGTCTAGCACATCCGCGACTGGCTGATTGGCCGGATTCATCAGAGGATAGATTTGATCCATGCCTACTGCAATCAGTCCAGGCATACTGAGAATCAACACGATGGAGATGGTCGGCATTATACCCGGCAGGGTAATGTTGCGAATTTGTGCGAGCCGTCCTGCTCCTTCCACCCTAGCTGCTTCATAGAGCTGCGGGTCAATCGTTGTAATTGCCGCCAGATACAAGATCGTATTCCAGCCTACCTCCTTCCATAGACCGCTCACTACGATCATGGGCCGGAACCACTCCGTGGATCCCAAGAAAAAGACTGAATCTCCCCCGAGCTTCTCTATCAACTGATTGACCAATCCGTCGTCCAACGTCAGCAGGGATTGCAGAATGTAAGCCACCACGATCCACGAAAAGAAATGCGGAAGATAACTTACGGATTGGACAAACCGCTTGTATTTGTTGTTTTTCACCTCATTGATGAGCAATGCCAAAATAATAGGAGCTGGAAATCCGAACACAAACTTGAGAATCGCGATGTAAATTGTATTCTTCACCACAATCCAGAACTGTTCATCTTGCAAGAATGAGAAGTTTTCCAAACCAACCCATGCACTACTCCACATCGTGCTGCCGATGTGAAAATCCTTGAATGCCACCTGGATGCCCACCATCGGAATGTAGCTGAAGAGAAGCAGTAGGATTGCACCAGGTAGAATCATTACATATTGCCAACGGTATTTTGCCAGTCGTTCAATCATTTAACCACCTCTGCCATCAGTATAGAGATCAATTGAAAGCGGTAACATATAATAACGATCGGATATCTATCGATTGGATTGGCAATATCAGAAAAGGCGAAGTAACAACTTACAAATCAAATACACTGCGTACGATTAGCTGTGATTGCAGTTCTTCAAGGGATGTCGGTTTGTTGAGATCATCTTTCTTCAGAGAAATGGTCTTTCTTCCACTTGCTGACAAGTCAAAATAATTGTTACTGAAAATACCGTCTAATTCACTGAAATCAAGCTCCACAAACCGTGCAAAAGCTTTCGAATCAACCGTAATAACAAAACGATCCTCTTCTTCTGTCATCGTGGTCTCAATTGCAGGATCAATAAAACCAAAATGCTTTGGCTTCACAAATAACACTGTACCTTCGCTGACAACTTCACCATCCACCACAAAGGAAAACTGTAAATACGTATTCCGTTTTTTTGTAGTTGTATCGAGCATCTCAGTGAAATCAAGATGTTCGAATAATGAGGTTGATAACGCTTTCAACTCAATCACTTTTGAAGAAGCTACGATTTCATTGGATTGCGAATCCATGAGACTCCATTTCAATTCTCCTTTTACAGCACTCCTACTCTCATTCGACACGTGAATTTCTACCTTCGAACCATCTTCCCGAGCCGATACAAGAACAGGTGCGAAAAAGCGTTTGGCTGCATAATGCAGTGCTTTCCAGCGACCAAAGTAATCGATACTGGACCAGGAAGCAACAGGCCAGCAATCATTCAATTGCCAGTACAGTGCACCCATACAGCGTCCACGATGTCTGCGCCAATGCTCTACCCCACATGAGATACCTTCAGCCTGAATGAGCTGTGAAGCGTATAACAGGGAATTGAAATCTTTTGGCAAGCGATACGTCTCCCCGATGTAATACAGAATTTTCTCATTGCCCGTACCATTCTTCTGATGAGATTCCATGACCGGTGAGAAGATATTGCGGTCTTCCGGCAACGTAAACGTCTCTATGGTCTTGTGATTCGGGAAGGATTGCAATCCGAATTCGGACATGTAGCGCGGGAACAATGTGCGGAATTCGGTAAAAGGTTTCTTGCCATGCCAAACATCCCAGTAATGCATGTCTCCGTAATTTTCATCGTTTGGATTGTCGAAGCTGCCTTTGGATGAAGGTGAAGCTAACCAATAGAACGTGTTCGGATCATATTCCTTCGCAATAGCCGGAAGTAATACCTCGTATTGCTTAATATAGTCTGCTTGTAACTGTAAGGATGTTTTCTTCGCCCAGTCCCATTCGACCCAAGCCATCTCCTGCTCATTGTTTCCACACCAGATTCCTAATGAAGCATGATGACGCAAGCGTTTCATGTTATCGATGGTCTCTTTTGTAATCGATTGCTTGAATTCCTCAGTCAGTTCATATACACCGCAGGCATACATCAAGTCCTGCCATACAATCAAGCCGTATTCGTCGCACAAATCATAGAAGTAATTCTCTGGATAATGTCCGCCACCCCATACACGAATTGTATTGAAATGGGCTTGCGCACAGCTCTTGATCAATCGTTCTGTCCGATCTGGGTTACAGCGCGGCAAGATGTTATCTTCCGGAATATAGTCAGCACCCATCGAGAAAAAAGATACACCGTTCACTTCGAATTCGAAGGACTCACCCCATTGATCCTGCTCTTGCTTCACAGTTAATGTTCTCAGTCCAATGCGCTTATCATCACGATCCAACTCCACGCCTTGTTCCATAAGCGCAACGCTCAGCTGATACAATGGCTGTTTGCCCAGACCATTCGGCCACCATAACTCGGGATGGTCCACTTCAATCCAGATACGATGATCCCCATCATTCACGACAGACGTGCATCCTTTCAATGTCTCCCCGGAAGGTGTATCTAATGTGACCATGATCTCCCGCTCTTCTTGGACCCAACTAGATGCCCTTACGCGAACATCTAAGGTTACCTTACCTTCGCTATGCATCTGTGTAATGTAGACATCTTCCAAACGGGCATGATCATAGCCTTGAATGGAGATATTCCGCCAGATTCCCAAATCAGGTAATTGTGGACCCCAATCCCAACCGAACATGGAGTGTGCTTTACGCAAATGGGAGATTCCTTCTACTGCATCACTGCAGTTAATCAACGGGCGCTCGGCTTGTTTACGCAGTACATACTCCACAGGGGAACGAAGAATAATGTGTATGGTATTTTCACCTTGTTTGATAAAGGAGGTAATATCGATTTCATAAGTACTGTGCATATTACTTACATTCGCGATATTGATTCTATTCAGAAACAATTCGCCAATCGTATCCAACCCTTCACATAACAGGATGATCCGGTCATGCTTGAGATCCGCTACGCTTACTTCAAAAGAGTGTTTGTATTCATAATCATAATTACACAGTTTAAGTGCCGCCTGCTCTTGCTCGCGGTAGTAGGGATCTTCCATTTGTCCAGCTTGTAGCAAATCATTAAAGACCGAACCTGGGACCGTCGCCGGAAGCCATTCGGCATGATCCACTCTCTTCATTTGCCACCTGCCATTGAGATCGATAAGCAACATTTGTGATACCTCCTGATGTCTTTGTAATCTATTTCATTCTATCAAGAGGCCTCCATTCTTTCTTATGTTGTGTTCACGGAATTCGTGTGCTATTTTGATATTAACAATAATTGGAGAGGTTAGAGCCATGATCAAATACACAGCGTCTACTCACATCCATTCCGACCTGCTCGTAGATCCGTTCTGGGTCGATTCCTTATCGAAAGTATCACCCGAGCATACCCATGACTTTTACGAGTTCTTCATTCTAAGTGAAGGGCAGTGCCAACATATCGTCAATGGAACAACCCAGCATTTAAGGCCGGGCTGCCTTGTCTTTATTCGACCGCATGATATTCACCGTTATGAGCCGGAAGGCACTCAGGACTGCCGTTTTCTGAATAGCCCTTGTCGATCCGCAGTAATAGATGAAGCTTTGGCCTACTTGAATGAACAGAATTATGCGCAAGGACTCTTGCAGGCTCCCGTTCCCCAGATTGCCATGTTATCTCAGTTAGAAATGACAGAGATGGTTCGAAGCTTTGAACGGATTATGATGCTCTCCACAGTGGATAAGAAGAAGGCTCGCGTATACGCAAAAGGGCTGATTATTCAGATTTTTACGCAGCATTTCTTTGAGTTGGATACCATTGAACAACCCATTCTCCCGCTGTGGCTTGAGCATGCGATCTCCAAAATGCAGCTGAAAGAAAACATGATTCGTGGTCTTCATGCGCTCTATGAATTGTCAGGTCGAAGCGTTGGTCATGTGAACCGTGCCTTTCGTCAATATCTGAATCAAACACCAACAGAGTATATTAATCAGCTTCGGCTGAATGTAGCCAAAAACTTGCTGCTCACGACTGAGCTTCGCGTGCTTGAGATTGCACTGGAAGCGGGATTTGAGAACGTCAGCCACTTCTACCATCAGTTCAAAAAATACTATAATCAAGCTCCGCTAGATTTCCGTAAAAACGCGACAATGAATAAGGAATCGCTGCTGACATAAGGATCCAAAGCATCCATATGGTGATATCTGCAGCATGCCATCATATCCGTACCCAAAACTCAAAAAATCTCTCCCTATATGCAGGGAGAGCAGAGTAAACACAAAGCAAATTAAGCGGAGTATTTATATTGGCGATTGGCGACACGAACCCCTTCGAGCATCTCCTCTATTTCTCTCACTTTGAGGTTTGGTGCAGCTAGAAGGATATAGTTGTCGTCTTTTTCTTTCAGACACGCTGGGCCGCAGGGAAGCCGAACGAAATTACAGCTCCTCCCTCCTTATGGTTGGTGGCCTGAATCAGCCCGCCGCAGCGTTCAACAATGGCCCGGGCAATCGCCAGGCCCAGTCCGGACTCACCGTCTTTTCCTTTGACAAAACGGTGGAATAAGGTGGGCAGCAGCTCCTGCGGAAAGCCGGGACCGTCATCCGAAACGGATAGCGCGATCTTCCCTTTTTCCAAGCTCGCAGTGATGTGAATTTCTTCTTTGGCGTATCTTGCGGCATTCGTCACGACGTTGAGCAGTGCCTGCAGCAGTTTATCCTGATCAGCCATGATGAACAGCTCTTTATTCTCCGGACAAGCGATATGGAGTGTAAGTCCTTTCTTTACAAGCAGCGGATTGACACGTTCGGATGTTTCCGTCAACAATTCGTTCAGACTGACCTTGGAAGGTTTGAAGATATCCTCTTCACTATCCAGCTTCGCAAGCAGCGTCATTTCGGTCACAATCTTGCCTAATCTACCGCTCTCCCCCAGGATCACGTCCAACCCTTTACGAACGTTCTCACCTTCAAAGATTCCATCTCGAATGCCCTCCGCATAGCCTGCAATGGACATCAGAGGGGTCTTCAGCTCATGAGAAGCATTCTGGAAAAACTGCTTCTGCACCTCATTGAACCTGTTCAGTTCGCCAGCCATCTCGTATACCGTCTGTGCCACAGCTCCAATCTCACCGCCAGCCTTGACCAGCTGCACATCCGTGAAATGACGTTGTTTGACCTTCTTAAGTTCCTGCTTCAGATTCATCAATGGCTGAATCAGCTTTTTCGTAATAAACAAACTGAGCAGGAACATAATGGCTCCAACGATACAGATCACCAGGATGAGACGCCCCAGAAGCGCCTGTTCAATTGCTTTGATCTTGCTCATGGGCGTCAACAGAGTCAGGGTTCCTTGGGGGATGGGACTGACATCCATCACATAACGCCCATCCGTTCCCTTCCACAGATCCTTGATGCTGGACGAAGTGACCGCTGTGTATTTCGACAAGTTTGCTGGTACAGCTTCAGTCAATGTGTTACTGCTCGCCATTCCGGTTGTACCACTCACAGACAAAGTCCCTGACAGCACATTTCCGTTAAAATCAGTGACAAAGGCTTCAACATCCGCAGGAATGAGTGTTGAAGGAGCACTCGTAACTTCTCCCGTTACCAACTGGACGGACTGCATACCCGTAATATTCGAATTAGGCATCGTGATCGCAGCTCCAGTGGAAAGTACAGGACTCATTGTGATATCCCCTGCTTTCGTTATAGAAGCGGACATCGCCGCACTTAACGTCTTGAGATCATTCTTCTCTGTCCCAATGAAATGATCCAGCAGCACATAATGAAGTAAAACGGCCGTGACGGAGAGGATCAGAACCAGTGACAATCCGAATGCAAGGTTAATTTGATGAACAAGTTTCATATTAAACTTCACTCCGATCTGTACGCATACGATACCCGTGTCCCCACACCGACTCGACGGGAAGTTCCTCAATTTTTTTGCGAATCCGCTTAATTAAATGATCCACGGCACGGTCACTGCCAAAATAATCTTCTCCCCAGACAAAACTGAGCAGCTCGTCCCTCGTAAACGCACGATTCGGATGTTCAGCCAGTACCTTGAGCATGGTGAATTCTTTGCTGGTCAGCTCCACTTCTTCCCCTCTCCATATGGCCCGCCTCTCTTCCAACATTAATTGAAGATCACCGGTATCGATTCTTGGCGTCGCAGCTTCGCTTACAACAGCTCTTTCTTCCGCACCGGTAAGTCTAATCCAACGTTCCAGCTGCCGCTTGATGCGGGCTACCAGCTCACGGGGGCTGAAAGGCTTCACTAGATAATCGTCACTGCCTAGCTCAAGGCCAAGTATTTTGTCCACCTCATTATCCTTCGCCGAGATCATAATAATGGGTACCTCTCCTTCACTACGGATGCGTTTGCACAATTCATAGCCATCCATTCCGGGCAGCATAATATCCATCACCCACATGCTCGGCGGACTTATTCTATATAAAGACCAGGCATCCTCGGCATTAGCAAGGCCTATCGTTCGATAGTTCTCTTTGTGCAAATAAGCTTGAATCAGTGTGCGTATATTCTCGTCATCATCTACAACCGCGATGAGGTAATCGTTATTCATGAACGGGGCCTCCTGTACTTTTCTCTATAGTGAGTATACCAAAGGTATATATATGGGAAGAGCTTTGCCATTGTTTTTCCACAATTACACCAATATTGTGCCACACTCCTTCGGTAAATTGATAACTGTAAGACAAACCAAACCATAAGGAGTGTTACGAAATGAACTACAGTTTTAAATTCAGAAATGTTGCCCTGTCCGCCCTGCTGCTCACTGCGATCTCCGCACCGATTGTCGCGAATGCCGACAGCGCCGCTAACGCAAATGCTGTTACAAATGGAACTGCTACCTTGAAAGAAGCTAAATCCGCCATTGCGACCTTTACATTGGCTAATCCGGTGGAGCAGGCCAAAAAGTACGCGCCAGAAACAGTAAGCGAATGGGAAAAAACGCTAGCCCGTTACAATAAACTGCTTTCACAAAACTATACATCCCAAGTAATGGCCACTTTGGTTGCTGTTGACGTAGACTCTGACGAATGGAAGAAAGTTTCCGAGAACGCCAAACCAGGTGAGATCAAAGAAATGCAGGCCTTAAAGGTTGAGGAAGGCAAACTTACCCCAGTTGAGAGTGTAAAAGCCGAAAAATTACCTAATTCCGAAAATAAGAACACCTTGTCTTTCTCCATTACCACAAGCAGTTCGGATCTGAAAGGATTAGTTGAGAATGCAGAATCTGGAGTGGCAATTGCCGTCAGCCCTCTGAATCTTGACGAAAAATCAACCGGAACAACAAGCGCGGTTATAGCAAATGCTGAAAGTCTTCAATTTAGCGGTACTACAGCTGCCAGTGCATTCTTCTTAGCACAAAGTAATTTGAATAATGCTGTAACAGCAAAGGACGAAGCGGCAATCAAGACTTCCCTTGCCGACCTTCTGAAGCAATACAAAGCGCAAATTACTGAGCTAGAGGCAGCTCAAGAGTAGGTTTAAATACATTTCAGCTTTAACTACATCATTAAGCAAAAACGCCAAATCTTACACGAACTAAAAGACCGAACGCCAACAACCAGCAAGCCTCCACATGGAAGCCTGCTGGTTGTTGTTTTGTTGGCTATAAGCTATATCTGCTACGTGTTATCTAATGCCTGCCCTGATCTTAAATGAGTCAGGGCTTTTGCTCTTCGGTTTATTTTTCGTTAACCCGGGTAACTACAAATGGCTCGTTCAACGCCTGCAGAGCTGCGGCCATATCTTCAGCTGAAAGTCTGCTGCCAGCCGAAATATGATATTGAAACTCATAGAAGCCGCCCAAGGTCGCTTTGAAATTCGTTTCCCAATAATTCGTCATCAGCCAGGCATAGGCTTCCGGTTGAGCGTCAGGCGTTTGCTGGGTGTGGACCTTTCTGGTCCCGTAATCCAGCGTTCCCCATTGCACGAGAGGTGTGTCCGGGACAGCAAGCAGCAGACTGCGGTCATGATCCCGCCAGGCAATGCCCGACTGTACAGCGGAATAATCCAGGCAAGTTCCCGGAATCTGATCCTTCCAGGGGCGAACGAGGCCTCCTGGCTTGTCGGCAAACAGGGTAACCGGCCCAGTGCCTCCCGGGTTGAACGGCAGGGCCAGATAAACGTTCTCCGGATTCCAGATGCTCTCTTTATGGAACCGCGCCGAAATATCCATCCGGTTTTGACGGGTATAGATCCGCAAGTGTAGTGAAAAATAGGCGATACCCTTGAGCTGATAACCAAGCTCAACGGTAGCATACAGCGGTCCATTATCCACCGCTCGCACGGAGATAAGCTGACCAACCGAACGCTCCACGTTCAAGCCTTTACGGTTGCGTCCCATTTTGGAACGGACGCTCCATACCTGAGATGCATCCGCAGGGTTCGCCGGATTGGTCACCTCATAGATGGGTGTAAATGCCCCATACAGATCATCCGCTTTCAACAGTTCGCGTCCTGTCTCCTTATCGATCCACGACACAATGCCGCGCTCTTTCGACCAAGTCAAGCGTACAAAAGGGGACTCCAGCCCAGTTTGGCAAACGGAGATCGGCGCTTGCTGTCCGCCTGTCGTTAAGGAATACATATCCTCCATATCGTACACCTGGTCAGCGCCGATCAGCTTTGAATTGGAGGTTGACGTTAAGGAAGAATGACTCTTCTGCGCTGCCAGGAGTGGGCGCAGAATCAGTATGCAGCTCTCCATGCCTTGGAGTTTAAGCTCCGCAATAATCGTCTGCGGGTGGCTTGACTGCTGGATCAGCACCTGTCCCGTGTCCTCACGGATTACTTCTACTCCGTTTAATAGCTCATCCGGTTCCCATCCTTCAAGCTTCAACTGAACCAACTCGGTTACCTCCCGCTCCGAGAGATTCGTTACCTTGAAGCGATAAGGACGCCCCGGGTACAAGGTGGCGGCATTATCGGCAAGCAGCACCTGATCTAGCGCGCGGTAAGCAAGCTTGCTTGCCTCTGCAGCGTTAGCTGTCTTGCGAACCTCAAGCATCTGCACATTTTTGTGCCACGGTTCATAAACAGAGGAGTGATACCCCCAAGTGTGTTCGGCATAAAGAGTAAGCGCCTGCTCTACAGCCTCGATTTCCTGGAGACTAACACTTTTCTGTTCAGGGTCGAGCTTTTCCACCTTGCGAAGTGTCCGCTGTGCGTCACGGTAAATCTGAGTGTGCATCGGTGTGGAGCTTACACCGTCCGACCACCAGTCAGGCCAATCCCCTTTATGCACAGGCAGACCATCCGTCCCTTCCTCCTTCAAGCGGGCAAAAAAGCCACTCAACGTACTCATCTCCACGGAAATCCCCTCGCCGTTTTGACGGTTCCATGCATCGATCCATTCCATGATTGCGCTATTGGGCGATCCGTTGTCTGTGGGCAATCCGGACAGCATCATCGGCACGAAATCGTATGGATACTGCTCCGCCTCAAGCTGGGCCAAGTACCGGTGGATGCGAATATTGGCGATTTGATTATGAATGTTCGCTGTTTCCACAAGTCTGTGGCCGAATTCATCACGAATCATGTATTTGCCAAGCGCACCAGGACAGAAACCAAGCTCGTTGCCAAGCATGTAGTGGTCTCCATTCCAGACCAGCAGGCGTTCCCCACTTGGAGCTTCCCACCAGAAAGGGGACTGCTTGCGGCCCAGCGCATACATGCCGTGATGAGTATGTATACAGCTGAATAAATGTCCGATTCCGTTATTTAGCAGGCTATCGGCATATCCCCAGCTGTAGCCATTGATATCCGCCGTCATCGCACTGTCTATTGGGTGACCGATAGATTTGGCATATGTCTGAGCTTTGCTGTGTATTTTGTTCAACAACTGTAGGTCGGGCAGCTCAGTCATATTCAAATACGTGCCGGAGAGCTCGATATCGCCGCGCCGCACGGCATCAGCAAATGCAACTTTTTCCTCGTCTCGAGCCTGCTTCAGGAATTGCTCCACAGCCCAGAAGGTCTCACAGGTCCAACGGAACCCTTTCCACTCGGGGTTTACACCGTTATGGGCATCATTAACAATACGCAGCGCCTGACGGATAAAATCGATATGATATTGTTCAATCTTCTCCTGCCGGTCAGTATAACCAATGTCAGTATGGGAATGGTGAATGACATATATTTTCCATTTCCGTTTAAGCGTCGGGATGGCGGCCTGTTTGATTTGTTGTTCGAGTGTCATCTTTTTTTCTCCTTTATTGGTGGATTAGGTACCTTTTACGAGTTGGAAAATCCCGTGGAACACATGCTCTTGCATTTGTTTCTCATTATGCTGAGAAATCTTCTCGGGCAAGAGCGCTTCCGAAAGCGCGCCGCCAAATAGATCATGGGTTTCGGCAATTTGTCCCCCCAGGATCAGACGAGCGGGGCGAAACTCTGCCACGTACGGACGCAACATTTCCCCAAGCCGCTGGCCGTAAAGCTGCCATACACGGATGGCGGAGGAATTTCCCTGTCTGGCCGCTATGGCCAGATGGTACACGTCCTCTCCCTGCCTTCGAGCATCATGGCTATCTGCCAAGGCCAAAATCCCTCGGCTTCCGAACAGATCATCCACGGTTCCTCCGTTGTATTGCTCGGCATACAACATGCCTGAGTCGGGAATTCCCCATTTTCCACTGACAATGGACCGGTTCTCAACGAAAGCGGAGCCAAGACCCGTTCCCAATGTAAGGCAAAGCAATCTGTCCTGTGGAAAAAGCCTGCTGACCCCCAGAGCGAACAGGGCAGCATCATTGCCAAAACGAATATCTGCGGCGGCAAGCTGGGTCATCCATGTAGGAGCAGTGGGCTCCGCTGCAAGCGCCGTTAATTCACACCGCAGCAGTGTTTTTAGATTGAATTCATAAAGCTGCTCGTATTTATTCAATCCCTGGATACGGGAAACGCCTGTGTCGTATTCAAAAGGGCCGGGGAAAGCAAAACCGATGTGAAAATTGGCAAAAGTGCCCCGGGTCCCTTTATCGGTACTTAGCCTCTCCATGTAGGCGACGTATGCCGCGGCAAGCTCCTGGATCACGCCAGCCAGATTGGAGGCGATTTCATACGCGCTACTGTCGGAGTGCGATGACCTTTTGACATAAAGTTGTGGTAGAAGATTCCCGTCACTCAGTACAACGGCACCCTTCAAAAAGGTCCCCCCGGCATCAATGGCAATCGTTACGTCAGGGTTCATAAAGGTTCACCAGATTTCCAGTGATGCGGAAGCAGAGGCGTGTTCCAGTCTGGGGAAACCTGTGCCCGGATCAGAGTGCACGATCGGTCACCCAGAGACTCCAGACGGAAACCTCCGACGGAGGCAGGAACGATATACGCTTCCGCGTACCCCCACTCCACAGCCGCTGCCTCATCATCCAGCGGAGTCAGCCGCACACGATCGCCTTCTACGAGGTTGAACATAACAAACTCTCCAGCCGTGTCGTCGATCCACTCTCCGTCCAGTTTTAATCTTTTGATCTGAAAAAGCAGATCCTCCCGTTCGCCCAGCAGCTCTTCCTTGCTGTCTCCCTGTACCCGGCTTTCCTTTGGAACCGCTATCAACTGCTTCTGAACGTATTCCGTGTCAAACTGTTCCTGCATGTTGGCTCTGGCATGATCGCCGTTGATCGGACGCGGCCGCCCGTCTCTGTCTAGCCGCAAATGGTCGTATATTTTGAAGGTAAACCACCAGGTTGTCGAAGAGATCTCCAGCACCAGATTGTTTTTGCCCGAAAAATGTACGGCTCCCGGCGGGATCAGAAACAGGTCACCCTTATTCGCATCCCAAATATTCACATATTCTGGGATCTTCAGCGGTTGTCCCAAGGTGTGGGCCGATTCAACCGCCTGAAGCAGCTCCTCCCCGGTTGTACCCTCTGTGAAACCCAGTCCCACAAAAGGTTTGGTGCCTTCCTTCTGTTCCATAATGTAATAGGATTCCTGCTGCGTCATCGTTTCGTTGAAGCTCTGCTCGATGTAAGCCTGCTGGGGGTGGACCTGCAAAGACAGATGATCCCCGTCAATCGTATCGAGATAATCAAACCGGATCGGAAAATAGTCGCCAAACAGTTGCACATTGCGCTCGCCCATAATTGCTTCTGGATGAGCAGACAGTAATAGCGGGAAAGGAAGCTCCACTATAAAATCCCGATAACCGATTAATATCGTGTTTTCCGGTGCGATAGGTTCAAACCCCCATGCGCAGTTATTCCAATCCTTAGGTAGGTCGCATAGTTCTTTTAAATACTGTCCGCCCCAAATCCCCGGTGCAAAAAACGGCTTTACTCGAAAAGGCTGCTGGGCTGTTGAAGCCAAAAGTCGGCGCAGCATAGGAACGGTGACCAAAATGGGTCGTTCCCGGTTGTTCGTATCCACGTAGTAGTCAAAGTCATACAAGTGGCGTTTGCGATATTCCTCCCAGACGGGCCACTCCAGAAACAAGGCCTGTTTATAGGTTTCGACCGTATCCAGGCAAGGACCTAACCCCAGAGACCCCATCCCCTGCTGATGCAGTTTCTGCTGTGCTTCTCTCGATAAGTCGCAAAATAGAGAAACGTTCGTTAAACCTGATGCTGTAGAAAGGAAACCAGAGCCAGGCCCAAAGGTCACAACGATGGGGGCTAACTGATCTACGTTCGGCGACTGGGCCTCTGCATGTTCAGCGGAATGATAAAGCCGAAGTTGATCGTCTACATCACTGAGCCAGACCGACTGTGCACGTGGTCGGAAATAATCCTTAACGCTGACGTCCGAGGCTACAACGCCAAAAGCACGGTTATCCGTCAGATAAGGGTGAAACTGCTGAAGCAAATCTGCAGAAGACTTTAAATAATCAGCGCTGTCAATCTCAATTAAAGCCCTGCTCTCTAGGTGGCAGCGCGACCGAAGTATTTCCAGACATTCGCTGAATGCGGCACCATGCGTACCGTCAATGACCATATAAAAAGGAAGCAAATCATTCTGTACACATTCGGGCCAAATTAGATCAAGCCATTCTTCATACGCATTCCAGATCCCCGGTTCTGCCTCTTGGTCGGGCTGAAGCTGAATGAAATTAATTGGGTTGGTTTGAAAGGCCAAAGGGGCTATTCGGGGCATGTTTAAAACCTCCAACTCTATATCGATTTATGTTCATCATTGTATAGGGAGTTGGAGGTGCTGTCTTTAAACGATCAAGCTGTGTTTTTGTACAATCAGGACATTCGGGGTGGGTAATGCATTTTGCCAGAGCGGCCTTCGGCAAACTGATTGCGTCGGAATTTGGCCGGGGAAACACCAAGCTCGCGGGTGAATATCCGGGTAAAATAATGCACGGATTGGAACCCGCACTGGATGGCGATATCTTTAATTGGTGTCTGTTCATTTAACAACAGCCCAGCGGCTTGCCGCACGCGCCGTTCCTGAATGTAATGAACGAAGGACTGCCCCAGATTTTCCTGAAACAATCGGGTCAGGTGACGGGATGAAATGTGGAGGTGCCTTGACACCGTCATAAGCGTAAGCTCATTGATCAGATTATCATCAATGTACCGTTTGGCCTGTCGGAACAACGTATTTGGTTCCACGGGCTGCTCTCCCGTGTCAGCCGAGTCTGTTCGAGTCGGAACGTGCAAATCTGCTATCGATAACAACAGAGAAGCGGAAATTTGCTTTACAGCAAGAGGAAGGGTTGCCCCAGGCTGGTCGAAAGAAGTAATGAGCGCTTGCCATAAATGGCCAGTTGGCGTAAGGTCCGCTTGCTGGGCTACGCTTTGTCCAAGCTCGGCAAGGCGACGGAAGGATTCAGTATAATAAGCATCTGTGTGGGTCTCATCCAGTTCGAAAGCCACATAAGAAAGCGTCAATCCGGTCTGGCTGCGGATTTGATGCCATACGCCCGGAAGAGATAGAAATGCTGTTCCTTTATTTAAAGCATAATGCTGGTTTTGTTCTATGTAGCTTCCTTCACCGTCTACCACATAACAAGCCTCAAAAAAGGAATGCCGGTGGAAGGCATTGTCGAAATGATCGGGCATGAATCCCCAATACAAAATGGACAATGAAAGCCCTGTTTGCTCCACTTTTGTAATATAACGATTGCATATTTGATTGGCCCGGCGGAAGCTGGCTTCGATGGTCATGGCGTTCCTCTCCCTTCAAGCTCTCATTATACGTTTGCATGGCAAAAAGGCAAACCGGAAGTCGGTCTGCCTCTTTGAATATTTTTCAACTAGGTAAATCAGATGATGCTCTTTTCACAATACGTTAATAATCTGCTAAATAAAACTGCTGCCTCAGCCCGGGTCAGATTACGTTTCGGATTAAGCTTGTGATCTGGTGTTCCTTGAATGAGTTCAAGCTCAATGCAAATCGCTAATGCTTCCCTGGACCAGATTCCAGCCTTATCCGCATCTTTGTATTTAGACAGTACCATTTGCGTTGTATCGGAGACTTCTGGCAACCTCCCTTTCATCTCAAGGGTTCTTACTATTATAACGGCCATCTCTTCACGGTTTAAGGGTTTCATAGGTTCAAATAAATTACCCGCATACCCCTTAAACAAACCTGCATCCGCCACAGCACGAACATCATCCTTATACCACTTATCTTCGGTTACATCTTTAAATGATGATGACCCTTCAGCCTTAAGACCAAATGCTCGGGTTAACATCGCTGCAATTTCAGAACGGTTTATCGTCAGATCTGGAGCAAATTTCTGATCATTCATGCCCTTGATAATCCCTTTGCTCACAAGAGCTTCAATTTCCTTGCTTGCCCAGTGTCCAACCGTATCGAGAAATGCTTTGGGTTTGGTGTTACCCGTATCCGGCTTAGCTCCAGTTTGGTTATCCTGATCAGACCCATTATTTGTTCCTGTACCAGGATTAGGCTTGGTATCGGGTTTCGTACCAGTGCTTGGATTTGATCCGGTGTCTGGGTTTGATCCTGTTCCTGGATTTGTACCCGGATTGCTGTTGTCTTTCGCCTTTACTTTGACAGTCGCAATCGCTTTAATGTCCGTCCCATTGACCGCGCCTTTCACCTGAAAAGTACCTGCCTGTGCATAAAGGGAAGGATCAATCGCTTCCCATACAACGGTAGCATTCTCAGTCGTATCATTACTCAATGTCACAGTCACTTGCGAAGGCAATATCGGTGTAGAACCAGCTTCCGTTTCAACCTGTACATTCTCAATAGATACGATATTAACTTCCGATTCTGATTTAATGTAGAAATCATCCAGAATGAAGGCGTAATCAGAAGTAGGGCCTCCAGCGCCTTTGGATACCATTTTGAAAATAACTTGGTAATCGTTTTGAGCACCTGTTGTGAATTTTTTCTGGAAGCGAATATAACCCCCATCTTCACCCGCTTTATTACCCGGATTAGGTAGCGTGCTCAGTGTTTCCTTCAGCACAATTTCACCAGTGGAGCGTGATTGTACAGAAACCTCATAACCAGCATACTTTTCTAAGGTGTAAATAAAGCCTAAGTCATATTCTGTGTTTGGTTCCATTTTCACGCTGGATTCATTCGTTTTTATTAATTTACCAACATCGGTTTCATTAACTTTCAACGAATTCTCACCATCCAGAACCCAGGTCATTACAGGACCAACCTTGTTCTCAGATGCGGATACAACGGGATTGTTATCCTGTTTATTACTTTGATCGGTTGCAATATGAATTTGCCTATCCCCACCACCGTACTCAAAAGGACCCCAGCCTTCGTACACATTTTCAAAATCCTCATATACAACATAGCTCTTATTCGTAGGGTCTTTCTCTACAGTTGTATGTTTCCAAATTCGCACATCATCAAATTGAACAGTACCCGCTCCCGGATCAGCTACAAGCTTAACTGTCGCGGAATTAATGCCTGCTGGAACCTTGAATTCAACATTCATTCTTTGCCATTTGGTGTCCACGTACTTGAAGGATGATTTATGGATGCCATCCTGACCTGTCACATGATTGGAATAGGTTTGACCATTAATCGTGACCTGAAGCGAGGATTCCCTCCCCTTTTCAGTCTGTGTCCACACTCCGACGGTGTAATCCTGACCAGGCTGCAATCCGGTAATCTCCTGTGAGATTACACCTGAATTACTACCGACCTCTGCGTATCTGTTCCAATTCGATTTGTTCATTTCTTTAGTGATATCGTATTCTGTATCCCCTTGAACAGTCTTGATTGTAATGTTTGCTGGATCATCGACTGTCCATGAACCTGGAACATTGAACTTCTCTGAATTGAAGGCAAAATCCTTGATCAAACTGCCTTCTCCCCAATTCCCTGCATTAGGCACCAAAGTCAGGGCATCAGCAGTTGCTGGATACAATACATAAGGCGTATTTTTCTTTGCCTTCGTAATCGTAAGAGATTCATTCCGAGCGACCAGCGTATCCACCAGAACTTTACCTTGTTGGGTCAATTCGTACATATTAAACTGTTTCACATCTTTAAATTCATCCGTCAACTGCCAAGTGGTAGAGTTACCTGTTGTGTTCCAATGGTACAGCTTCGCACCATCGTTAACACCCAAGATTTGATTAGCTTTGATATCCCAAACCCATGGAATTAACGAGTTAGCCTCACCTGTATGGCGCACTGATTCATCGGTAGTCGTTCCGGTATCTTTCCAAGAAGAGATCAGCTTGCCATTCTTGGTAAGCTCAATCATACCAGTGGATTTATTTCTCTTAGAGACGACATTATTATCAAAAGTTACTTGGTCCTCTTCATATTTCAGTACACCGAAATGCTGTATATACTTCGTCGGCAATACTTCATTGAAGAATACTGTTACACCCTGCTGTACGTCTGGCTTAGAATCGCCCCAAGTGGTCACACCAGGGATTTTTTGTCCTTTAAATAAAGCATTCCCTACAAAAATATCGAGATTGTTCTTCACCATTCTAGAAAGGATACTCTTGTTCCCTTTATTGGGATATCCTAAATCCGGACCCCAGTGAACGAAATCCACACCTGGTTCAATCGGACCTGAGAATTCTGTTCCTACTTTGACTCCAAGACCATTGGCATATTGCAACAATTTATAGGCATTGTAGTCATTGCCGGTATACACGTCTACATAATAGAAATCTAACGCAGGATCATTAGGGTCGTTGGCGTCCTTCGTGAGATTATATAGATTGGTTAACCGTGATTTCAGTTCACCACTCAGGACATCCTTCGTTTGATCTACATAATAAGCCGTATCGATCCAATCCCAACCTTTGGAGAGCTTATCTGTCTTCGGTCCATTAGCTGTAGCCCCAGTTAAATTGGAGTAATCCAGTTCGTTGGCATCGAGATGATATTCGGTTGCATTCAAATGTACGCCGACGTGAAGGTTGTACTTATCCCCCTCATCGATCAAATAATTGAAATCATCCAATCCACCTTGTCGTACACCAATATTAGAGTAGGAAGGAATATCATCATCATGCCCTTCCGCCTGATACCCCTTATGCAGAATCATCTGTCCAAAACCGTCTGTAAAATTGTACAGAACTTTCCCCGTATCCAAACTGTTCAAGAACGGATCATTGGCTTGACTCGCAAAGTTGAAAGCAATGTACATCATATTGTTCTTCATATCCTGTGCGCCAAATGGCTCATTGTAAATTTCCGTTCGGTAAGCAACAGCCGCATCTTGCCAATCTGTCTTTTCGTCGTTATTGCGTTCCCCAGTGACGACCACTTCATACCATGGCAACTCTTCAGTCTCACTACTTTGAAGATGTCGATACGTCCAACTGCCTGGCTTCACCGTTATTTTATTGACAAGCGGTTTTTTCTCTGTGGTGATTATCAATTTATTGCCACCACTCATGACGTTGTCCTCTGCCGATGTTGCCAAGCCATCTCCACTCACCATAACCATCGTTACACCGGTCGTACCGCTTTGCTTCATAAGAGACATATCGTCAACCAGTTCCTCTGAGACTCCGTGCCACTCCCCGTTTGACTTACTCCATGCATACGATGCATCTTTCATTGAACTATTCACATGGATCAGAGCGTTGTTCATTTGAATCGAACGCACTAAGAAATCCGGGCCGTCGGAAATTTTATCAATTTCAAATCGCACTACATTGTTCGCCTTTGCCTCGAGATGTCCATCAATCACAACGCCGATCTCATCAAACGTCATCGTGTACTGATATGTGCTAGCACTGTCTTTCTTCGATACTGTACGCGGTACATAATCCTTATTATTAATCTTCACGCTATTCGTTTGCTCCACGTCGGCCTGTAGCGTGTGATGATTCACTTGATACTCTACAATGCCTGGAAAATCTTTATATACAGTAACGGTCATACCATCATTCTCAATCGTATCTGTCTCTTGCGCCAGTTTCAGCTTAGGTAGCGACTCAAGTTCGACCATTTTGAGGTTTCTCACCGTCATTTGTTTGGTTCCATACCATGAACGAAGACCAAACCAACCCGGCACAACAGCCATCGATTCTTCAGATATCGAACCCATATCTGTTGCTACGCCATCAGGACCCGTAATGTTGAGACTAACCGTTGTTCCCACCAAACGAAGCTCAATATGATAATTTGTATTGGCCTTTATCTGATACGTATTGGGAAAGGCTATCTCATTCCCGTTACTTGTTGTGACCTTCCACTTCCCATTAATATCATGAACGACACCTACATATTTGTCAGCTGCCGAACCTCTCACGATAAAACCATAACGGCCACCATCTGCTCCAGCGGAAACATTGGTGTTAAATTCAAAAATGATTGCCTGATCAGCGAATTTAGGGCTATCCTTATCCACGGCTAATGAAACCCCTGGCATGTTCAATCGGATTTGGCTGTCTCCATTGGCGAGAACCTCTGGTTTACTGTTATCAAGAGGACCCCAGTTCTGCGCATTATAATCTGGTGCATACACCCGAACCTCTTCTGCAGTGATCGCGTCTATCTTGGCTTGAATCGCATGGGTCACAGAATTGTAGATGCCAAATGAACCTGGTGTATATCCAGTTACATTCACACTGCCAGCCCTAATTCCATTCACGTAAAGGCCTAGCTCGTTCTCGATCATTTCTACACGTAGCGTGTAATCTTTGCCAGAAGCAAGTGCAGTAGTAGCACCAATCGCAAAGGCATCATTACTGCCTTCCAGCTTGTATTTCCAATTCCCCGGACTTTCTTCGTAAATCACGATATTTCCAAGTGTAATCCCAGTAGCTCCATCCGACTGCATTTTCACTTGATATATGCCGTTGGCTACTGGTGTTACATCCTTATTGATAGCAGCCGTTCCAGCATCCAACATCCCTTGCAAATATCCACTAGAAACTTGCGGCGTATCCTTGAAGCCTTCCCAATTTACGATTGAATCACCTTCATAGTACTCTTCATATCTCAGCTTGCCAACATGGGATGAAGACGTATTCATATCAAGGAATTCTTCAGTAAAAACAACATTATCAATATAAATGTAATTCTGCGCAACTACCCCAAAAGACCCTTCCCCGAGTTGCTGCCCTGTCGGTAAGTTTGCTTGCAATGTAGCGCCATTAATACTTAAGATCACAGAATGATCAGAGTATTGAAGTCCAACTTTGTTCCAGGTATTAGGTAAAGGATTGAATTCCATCGCATCAGAAATGACAAAGTCAGTGCTGGTCCCATCCTTATTCAACAATACCCATTTCGTGCCTTCATATTTCACAATAGCACCATCGCCTATAACAAATCCGATATCCGATGTTGCTGGCTTCACATTCAACATATATGTGGCGCTTTGCAAGGACGGTGCATCCAAGTTCATTACATTGTCTTTGATATTGGATAGTCTCAATACCCGATTACTGCCTTCTGTAATAATAGTAGAATCAGCACCAGTCCAAGTACCTTTAATTCCATCCTCAAAATCATTACTGTATTGTGCAATTTGTTTGGGTTCAATGATCTCATTCGTATATTGTACATTGTCGATTTGTAGCTCTACAGTGCTTCTAATGCGAAGTCCGAAACGCCCAGCTGCTTCAGAATACTGTTCAAACGTAATGTCGCCAATCCGCTTTTTATTCAAAAAAACCGTTATTTTCTTACCATTAAAATTAAACATGAGATTGTTCCAACGCCCTTGAATCGGATAAGGAATCTCTTGCTTATCTCCCCAGCCCGTATTGGACTCCGGTATCCAACTGCTCGGATCAACCCCGAGTTCATTGAAAATACTTGCTGAATCATTCATTCTGAAACCAAAAGCAAATCCTTGTCCGCTAACCAATTTGTCCGGATTTACCAGTTTGAAATCTAATGAAAGAGTTCCTTGTTGAATTCGTGGCGAATCCAGATCCACACCTCGTTCGCTAGATCCTTTTTTAAGGGAGAGAACTTTATTGCCCGTAATATCCGTCACGACCGTTGCTTTCAGCCCCGACCAATGGGGTGTATAATTGGGGTCTTCATAATCTTGAACATAATTAACAATGTTTGAAGGCTTCTCCCTCGTGCCCACACCTTCAATTCTCACACTCTTGATGGCAATCTCTCCTGTAGCATAGCGCTTATACAGCCCGACTTGACCTAATCCAGACAACGAACTCAATAAATCAGTATTCTTATTGTAATAAGTCACGTCGTCTACAATGATCAGAAGCTTCATACCATTAAAGCCGATCTGAATGTGATAATCTGTGTCCATTTTTAGTTCTGGTCCGTCAAATGTTTCCCACTTACTTGTACCATCCGGACTCTGAATAACCCAGGTTGTGCCGGCATCATAACGAATAGCTATGCCTTGGTTACTATCATTAGATCCTAGAACAAATCCAATATTGCTTTGATTTGTGCTGGTATACCGCATCGTTGTATCTATGACTCCGCCGGAGAGCCAAGGAGCCTTATCCCATGTTGCTATAGCTCCACTGCCACCCAGATTGTTAATCGTTACTGTCAATCCATTGTTTACTGAAGTATTTCCATTTCCTTTGACGAAAGTCATGGCTTCCGGTTCCATAGACTGATAGTTATTCATATAAGAAACAACCTCTTGATTACTTGGAACATTATTTTTTAATTCTGCCAAGAATGTATCTATATCTACATTTCCTGTTGTTTCCTTACTCTTTTCAAACACCGTGATTGCAACTTCAGCTTTAATACTCGTTCCCTCTACAGATCCCTTTACGGTAAATGTCCCTACCTGCGCATAGTCAGAAGATTCAATTGGATCCCAGCTCACCATGACTTCTGCGGTAGTGCTGTCACTGTATACTGCCTGTATTACCGATGGAATTGATGGCTGCTCATCAACGTATGTTTCAACCTTAATCGGGGGGATGCTCTCGATCGTTTTTTCCTGTGGCTCAATTGGCAATTCACCAAATTCTCCTGAAATAGCATAAGCAGTATTGCTAGGGAGTACCATCAACTGACTTGAAGCAACCAATAAAACCATCATCCAAATCCATAATTTGAATATCATTTTATTATTTTTTTTCCGCATCAAATCATTCCTCCTACAATAGAATGCTGGATTTTTTATATTTCGTACCACTTGATCTCATTTGCATCCAGCTTCAGTGAGAAGCTGGAGCCATCACCGCGGTAAACGACTGTTTCCTGTGGCTCATACGTATTATTCACGACGCAGAATTTGTCCTTTTCCACATAAGCATGAACCTCAACATTATAGTTCTCACTGAACCAGCTGTTCAGCTCCTGATCGCTGTGGGCGCTCCAGAGGATCGCACGGTACAGCAAGCGGCTATTCTCGAAGCAATATGGTAAACCGCTTATATATACGCTTCGCCCGTCGCCGAATTCGTTCACCGCAAGTTGAACTTCCTTGTCCGTTTGACGGAGAATCGTAGTATCTTCAAGGGCAAAAATATTTTTTTTGCCTTCTCCAAAGTTGATTTCCTTGCTTCCATCCGGATTGATTTTACAATCTGCCGTAATGAAATGTTCATGCTCATCCCAGTTATATTTATCATAACCCAGCGTAAAGCCACGTTCTTCCTCTACACCGAGGATGTTGGCCAGTTGGAAAAAGCGCCCATTCGCCTGATGCGCTGTGGGTTCGCCAACACCGATAAATCCACCGCCTTCATAAACAAACCTTTTTACGGCGGTAACAATATCCGTATCCAGCCACCATTCTCCACCCGTATAGGCCGTATCTGCATCTCCGACGTTTAATATGACGTCAATATCATCTAAAACGGAAGGATTTTCTTTGATATCGTCGAAGCTGATGAAGCTCACTTCGAAAGGTGCACCAGAGAGAGCTTCAATAATACCGGCATAACTGTAATTTTGCTTGTAATAAAGTGCATGATGGACCATATGGTTCCCCCAGGCCCGCATTTTGCCCCAACAGTTGAGCACGGCTACTGACTTGACGCAATACGGCGAGGTTCCCTGTACATTGTCATAGAGCGTACGGAACTCATCCGTAACGCTTTCTACATAATCAATAAACTCGGGAAAATCAAGGGCTAGCTTAAGATATCCGCCGTAGCCGATCCGATCGATCGGTTTGCGGAGAATCGCACGTCGCGCGGTGACCCAATTTACTTTGGCTTCCTTTACGGGGTCCCCGCCTGTATGAAAGGTATCCGGGAAAAAGTAAGGTAAGAAACGGCCTTCCGTATATTGCACGCCCGGGATATCGCTGATCAGCCTTAGTGTTGAACCGTTTCCTACACTGCCAACTACGGCATCCAGACCGATTGATGCAAATTCCTCCATGAAAGGCTCTGTGCCGATCCAATGATCACCCAGGAACATCATGGCCTCCTTACCACATTCGTGGGTAATATCGACCATTTCTTTGGCAAGGCTCGCCACTTCCCGACGCTGGAATGCTTGAAAATCACGGAACTCTTTCGTAGGTATTCGATAGGTGTTATTGTAGTATCCTTGGTCGATAATAAATTCAGGTCTGAACCTGTACCCGATCTCTTCCTCAAACTGTTCGAGGATATAAGGGCTAACTGAGGCTGAATAGCCGTACCAGTCCACATATTTTTCACGAGCGAGCTCATCAAAAACCAAGGTGAATTGGTGGAAGAAGGTTGTATAGCGAATCACATTGACATAAGGATGATCTTCGATAAACTTGCGAATTCGCTCCATCGTATACTTACGAGTCTTCGGTTGACGAACATCAAAGGTAATTTGATGCTCGACATCTTTCCATTCATTGGTGACCGCATTGTACATATGAACCGGATCCCACATAATATAAGCCAAAAAACTAACGGTATAGTCATGGAACGGCTGGGTTGTGATGGTGACATCGCCGATTTTGTCGTCATAGCTCCATTGTTCGGTCGGAACGACCTCTCCGGTTGTACGATCGATGACTTCCCACCAGCGCTGAATATCGTCGCGACAATTCACTTTGAGCATGTCGGGATAAATCCCCTTCATAAGGGAAATGGAAATGCTTTGGCCTTCAGCCGTATGAATGGGAGTCATCAAATACATTTGTTGAATCTCTTCAGGGTTGGCATTAGCCCATACGTTATCCTTACGGGTTGTATAATAAGTGGAATAGACCTTGGCATCGATATCCCGCAGTTCGGCGGGAAAGTCAGTTCCATCACAATCACGTACAGCGTCGGCTCCCCAGCGTTTCATGATCTCCAGGGTTTGCGGAATAACGTCTAAATCAGTAGGGATCGTTACACGTCCTCTTTTTGTACTCATGGTTGAAAACTCCTCTATTTATATTTTCGGTTATATAGCCATAGCAGACCGATCAGCATAGCGAGCCCAAGCAACATGAGACCTAGTCCGGGAGCTCCAATGTTCTTTTGGCCGACAATGACCAATCCGATACCGACGATAAAAACAATCAGCATCAACAAATTACGCAAATAATTCTTTGTAGAGTCTTCCATCATCGCACCTTATCCTTTCAGCCCGCCCATCGTCATACCTTGGGTTAGCTTTTTTTGTACCAGAATATATATAATCAAGGTTGGAAGCATGACCAGCACCAGACCTGCATACATCTGACCATACTGAACTGCGGATTTTTGCGCCGCCATCAGGTTCATTAAGCCGACAGGTAATGTCTTCAGGGTCGGTTTGGTTAGGAGCGTCATAGAGATAATATATTCGTTCCAGTAGGACAGGAAATTGAACAGAATAACCGTTACGATACTGGGTTTGGCCATAGGCATAATGACTTGCACCATAGTACGAAAATAGCCAGCACCGTCCACCGAGGCCGCTTCCTCAAATTCTTTGGGCAGCGATTTAAAATATCCCGACATGAGATAGATCGTAAATGGCAGTGCCATCGCAGCATAAACCACCGCGAGAACAAACAGGTTGTTCAGCAAAAAAGGGTGTCCCAGTATGCCGCGGAGCATCTTGTCGCCGTTATTAAGCATCAGAAAGATAGGAACAATGATATAGTTTACATTAATAAACAAACCCGCCATAAACATCATATTCCAGAATCCGTTCCCTCTAAATTTAAAACGAGAAAGTACATAGGACGCAGGCAATGCCACAATAAGTAGAAGCACCAGTGCGATTACCGTCACCAATACGGAATTGAGCATAAAAGAACCCATTTTTGCCTTGAGCCATGCATCAGCAAAGTTCTGTAAATGCATCCCGGCTGGTAGTGCCCAGGGACTGCCGTAAAACTCACTGTCTTGTTTGATGGAGGCCATGAATGCCCATAGAACAGGGATGAGGATGAGAATAGCTAAAGCGATCAGTATCACGTAAATGAAGCCTTTATATAATTTGTCGCTAACACCTCTCCGTGAGCGGTTGTTTGTATTCATCTTATTCCCTCCTAAAATTCCAAATGCTCTCGTCTGGTAACTGCGTTTAGTATCCCAGCAAGCGCAAACGAGAACAGGAACACAATTACACCGATGGCCATCCCATAGCCATAAGAGGAATTAGTATAAGCTTCTTTATACATATAACTGAGGAACACTTCGGTGGCACCGTCTGGACCGCCGCTTGTCATCGTCATCACGAACAAGAAACTCATGTTAATCGTACTGATGATGAAAAAGGTGAGCGTCGTCCGTATGTTCGTCCAGATTAACGGAATGGTTATCTGGAAAAACTGAGCCATTCGCCCTGCCCCCTCAAGTCCTGCCGATTCATATAAGCTCTCTGGAATGTTGGCCATACTAGCCATATACATCACCATGTAATAGCCGATGGCCTGCCAGATCATAGCGCCTGCAAGACTAAAAATAACCATTTTCTGATCTCCTAGCCATAGGACAGGCTCTGCTTGTAACCCTCGAAATAGCTTTAACAATGAATTCAAAAGCCCACTGTTCGGATCGTAAATTGCTGAGAAGATTGCACTGATGACAACCACAGACAGAATGTTAGGAATATAGAAGATTACGCGTAAAACATTTTGCCCTTTGAGTTTTTCACGTGTGAGCATCGATGCAAACAGAAGTGCCAGAGCAAAGGTCACGATTGTAACCAGAACAATGAGCAGAACACTATTTTGAAAGGTCTGATAAAACTTATCGCTATGAAACAGTCTATTGAAATTCTGCAAACCTACGAAGGTTTTGTTATCGGTATAGCCGCCCCACTTGTACAATGACATCCGAAAGACATCGATCGTAGGAATAAGTAAGAAAATTGCAAAAAGGAGGACGGCGGGTGCTAGACAGAAGAAGATAAAACGTCCTCTTCCTTTTTTCATATCCATGGCTTTCTCTCTCCTCCCAAAGGTCAGATCATGGTGGTCAGCCCAGGTCGCCCGCCATGATCCTGATACATTCTCAAGGCCCTCGGCCTCTTTATTATTTCAATGCTCCCCGCAAGGCGTCGCTTGCTTTAATGATTCCCTCAACCCACTGTTGCTGTGTTTTAGCACCTGTGACAAGGGAGTCAATGGAAGCAAACACTGCATCCGATATATTCACCCCTTCGACAGGGTCTGTTGTTGCAAATGCACCCATAGCAGCCTTTGCCCCATTGTCATAGATGCTGTAGAAAAGCATGTTGTCTCCATCCAATTTGTCGGACATACCTTTGATCGGTTGAATCGCGCCAACCTTTGCAAAAATGGCTGCTGCCTCATCGGAATAAAGATAAGCAATAAATTGTTTTGCCAGATCTGCGTTTTCCGCTTTGGCAGGAATCCAAATTTGTTCGAAGAAGGTATACGAATAACGGTCGCCACCGTCTTTTATTGCCGGAAGAGCTGTGAAGCCCCATTTGAAGCCTTCTGCTCGCGGAGCTTTGCTCATTTCGCCAACGACCCAAGTACCGTTAGGCATGAAGAGTGCTTTATTGTCCAGAATCAGTTGTTGGTTTTTGGTAAAGTTATCTTTGTTGGCATTTGCGGGAACCGTTTTTTCGGTGTAAGTAGCCAGTTTACCGATCAGTTCAACCGTTTGTTGAGCTTCTGGGGTTTGCCAAATGCCTTCGTTGTAATGCGTCACTTTAGTGAAGAAATCCGCGCTGCCCACCTCGTTGAGCAAAGCATAGAAGAAAGAGTCAAAGTAACCTGACGTCGGATAAGCAAATAGTGAAATACCCTCGGCTTTAGCTTGATCACCTAGAGCCCACATTTCGTCCCAAGTCGTAGGAACTTTCCAACCTTTTTGTTCAAATAAACCCTCGTTATAAAACAAACCGGTAGGGCTGTAGAACATAGGCATGAGATAGGTCTTTCCATCGTTATACGGATTCGTGATCGTTGTATCAGTGAAGCCTGGAATCAGCTTATCCTTGACGGTTACACTTTCGCCGGGTATGGTCATGGACAGCACATCTGAAAGGTCAGTTAGGTTATTATCTTTGACAAAGGTTTCAGTCAAGCCCTTCGGCTGGCCCGTTGCCAAATGGATAACATCAGGAAACTCACCAGATTTCATGCCGGGTCCAATGACATCTTCAATATTTTTGTCAATCGTCGTTTCGACTTTCACGCCAGGGTTGGCGCTTTCGAAGGCAGCCGTAATTTCTTTCCATACATCAGCCCCGTAAGCGGTTTCCAAAGCAGCTAGCTTAAGAGTACGTTGTTCCGTAGATGTTGCCGAGTTCGTGCCGGTTGAATCCTTTGTTGAATTAGAGCCATTTTCAGAAGAGCTGCCGCAGGCTGCCAAGCTAAGAGTCAATGCTGCCGTGATCGCAAGGCTAAGAATTTTTTTCATAAATCCATTCCCCCTATATTTAGTGATCATACGTAACCGCTTACATTCTTTCTCGCCCTTTTAATTTATCTTAACGGCCTCTTTATATCTACATACATGTTGTCGTTGATTTTATATATCTTGCTAATATAATAAATTTATAAATTAACAATTTTTTCACAACATAAAACGTTGAAATTGGTTTAACTGTAGTTCACTAAATGAGATTGAGGAAAGGACGGACTGCAGATGGGAAATGTACGCTATTGGCTTCCCGGAAAGGGACGTGGAGAGATTCCCGCAAAGCTAATCTATGTTAGCACTTCCATTTATGAAGGAGATTGGTTCAGCATTCGTCATTCTCATAACTTCGCGGAGCTGTTTTATGTCCGAAGTGGACGAGGGAATTTCATCGTAGAGGATGAGATTTTTTCGGTGCAGCAGGACGATCTTGTCATCGTGAACCCGAACGTAGAGCATACCGAAGTATCCATTGGGAGTGACCCTTTGGAGTATGTAGTGCTTGGGGTTGAGGGGATGAGTTTTGATTTTGGAAAGCAAAGTGGAACCCGTAATCATGAAATTATCAATTATTCAAAACAGAGGAATGAACTCTTGTTGTATTTCAACGCTATGCTCTCGGAAACCGAAAACAAGAATGAGAACTATGAGGACGTCTGTCAAAACTTACTTGAGATTGTAATCATTAGTTTAATGCGAAGATCTGGTCATCCCTTCTCTGTTGTAACCACGCAAAGGGCTGACAAGATATGCAGTCGGATTAAGCGACATATTGACTCGAACTATGCGGAGGAAATCTCGCTCCACTCTCTGGCAGAAAAGGCGCATATCAGCAAATATTATCTGGCACATACTTTTGCTAAATATTACGGTATGTCACCTATTAATTATCTCAATGAGGTCAGGATTCGTGCGAGCAAGGAGCTACTAGAAACCACAGATCTTTCCATTGCTCAAGTTGCGGAATCCACTGGTTTTTCCTCTCAAAGCTACTTCTCACAAAATTTCCGCCGGTGCTGTGGCCTAACTCCAAGCGGTTATCGTCTTCAGACAAAAAAATGAGCTCAAATTAATCGCCAACTAGGTAACTTCTAATGCAACTATATGCTTGTCTCCCTAGAGCAAAAAAGTCCGATTGCGCTCAGTATCAGCAATCGGACTTCTTGTATTATGAATTATTGTTCAGCTAATTTCAGGAAATACTCTGAAGCCAAACGAACAGCCAGAATACTCGCACTATTGAGGGAATTATCAAAGATAACAACATGGTTATTTTTTACTGCCTCCAGTGAGTTCCACACCTTCGAAGTTTCCTTTTCCTTAACGGCTGCCTTTGCGACATCAATATCATGCTGGACAATAATATAATCGGGATTCATGTCGTATAGTCCCTCCAGCGTAAGCGCCTCGCCACCCTCAGGATATCCCTTCGGTGCCAATAATCCAAAGCCTGCAGTTTGATTGTAGTACATTGTATTTTTAGATCCTTGAGCAATAAAATTAGCTTTTCCATCAACCCGTAACAAGGCAAAGGTCTTATCCTCAAGAGTACCTAAATGTTCTTTCGTTTGTGCTATCATTTCTTGGGTTTCCTTAATCAATTGTTCTGCGAGCTCTTCTTTTCCAACAACCTCAGCGAGGAGCATCGTTGTTTTTTCCCAGGTATCGGTGTAGTCGATTAAGATGACTGGAGCAATCTTGTTCAACTCATCATAGATGGTATCCACAGACCCCTTAAAGGTTACAATCACATCAGGCTGGGCCTCAATAATCTTTTCCAAATTCGCTGAGTCGCTACCCAAATCAATAATATCAGTAGACCCGGCGTAAGGCTGTAAAGTTGCAAACTTCTCCATCGCTTCCGAAGCGCTTATTGATGCGATTGGAGGTGTATCCAGAGCAAAAAAGTAATCTAAGTATAATGGATGCAGCACCGCTATACGCTCTGGTCGTTTCTCAAGCATCACCCCATTATCGCTGGCATCCTCAATGGTTCTTGGCCATCCTTCACCCTCGATCTTGCTGGCCTCAGGAGTAACTGCAACGGGCGTTTCGGAGCAACCAGCCAGTATCCCCCCTGCAAGTAAAATTACAGTTAAAATCAATCCAGTTAGTCTTTTCATATGTCCTCCCCAATTACTGTGTATGCAGTGTTTTATGAATTTCCTAAATGATCTCGCAACGTTTCCCCGGTATATTCACTTCTGAACAGACCTCTTTCAACTAACTTTGGAATCAGCTTTTCAAAAAATATTTCCATCGATTTTTCTGAACCGCCTGGCAGGGCGATGAATCCATCAATAGCACCAGCCTCAACCCGCTCAATAATATCATTCATTACAGTCTCGACTGTTCCCACAGATACCCAATGGGCAGATCCGACAACCTCAGGCCGATTCAGGATATCTTTTACTGTAGGCTGATATTTTGTAATATAACGGCGCAACAGCTCAGCATGTGTGCGACTGCGAACAGCCTGATCAGGATCAGGCAGCATATCCTCGGTTACGCGTTGATCTAAGGGGAAACTGCTTAAATCAAGACCCATCAACGATTTCAAAGATCCGTGTCTGCGCTCAAGACTTAAATGGGCATGAGCAGCCTTATGTAATTCAAGCGCTTCTTCGTGCGTATCGGCCAGGAAAAAAAATAACCCCGGCAAAACTTTAATCGTGTTCGGATCGCGCCCATGTTCTACAGCTCTTTTTCTCAAATCACTTCGCAATTCCACGCCCGATTCAAGATCCGGCATTGCCGCAAAAATAGCATCCGCTACGGAAGAAGCAAAATTCCGTCCAATATCCGAAGCACCAGCTTGAAACAGAGGAATGGTTCCCGATGGATGAGAAGGTAAAGTGAGTGGCCCTTTTACATTGAAAAATTCACCGGAATGATGAATAGCAGTCACTTTTTCCTTATCTGAAAACATGCCTGACTCACGGTCAATAACAATAGCCTCATTCGGAAAACTATCCCAAAGCTTGCATACCACTTCCGTAAATTCTATTGCCTTTGCATACCGTTCTTCCGGTGATGGCATTGGCGAATTCCCGAAATTATCGGCGCCTTCAATAGAAGTGACAATATTCCACCCGGCACGCCCATTACTTAGCCAGTTTAAGGACTGAAGCTGCCGGGCAACAACATAAGGCGGATTAAACGTGGTAGAAATGGTCGTAACGAGTCCGATGCGGTTGGTTTCACGAGCTATTGCTGCAAAAAACAAAGTAGGATCTGTGCTGCCGAAATTGGAAGAATCGCCTAACATCTGCGGGCTAATATACAGATAATCAGCTCTGAAAAGAAAATCGAGCTTAGAGTTCTCCGCCATTTTTGCCCAATGAATATAATAGTCAATGGTTCCTGTCTGCTCTACTCCGCTATCCGGGTGCCGCCAACCGTCACCTTTATTCCATGTTGCATTTAAGGACAATCCAATACATAGTTGTCTGTTTGAAGTCATTTCTACCAACCTTTCTTATTTCTTATCATTGTTTTGCTCTAGAAAGCCCTCCGGACAAATTTTGCCCCCACCAAATAATAATGATTCTCATTATCAAAACAAAGTTTAGCAAGGATTCAAGCAAATTTAAATACACAAGTTACAAATTCGATATGCACAATTATCTAAACTATGGTTGGACGGCAAAAGGTCTGGTTCTTGCCCCACGACAAAACAAAAAAAGCCGCATCAATGCGACTTTATCTTTCAACACTCTAACTTGTGTCATTTGTACTGCTTCCACCCTATTGTCTCGGTTCCGATTCGACCTCTAAATTAGTCTTATAATCAAAGTAACTCCAGAGCTTTCAACAAGGCATACTCACTAGAGGTGGCACCTATTTGAGAAAAATGTGCATTCGGAAACATTGGCGCCAAATGATGATATCCAGGAAGTACTTGCAATTCGATCAAAACACCGTCAAAGGCAAGTTGTTTGGCAAATAATAAGGTTTCATCTATGAACAAATCAATGCTGCCTATGCTCATATAAGTGGGAGGTAAACCGGCAAGAGATTTTGCACGCGCTGGCACGTAATATTCACTTGTTTCCTCTTGTCCGGGTTCGTGACCTAAGACAGATTTCCAGCCGAAATAATTGCTTTTTTTGGTCCAAACAAACTCGCCGGCATAAGGATGGTCTGGCAAAATACTTGTACGGTCATCGAGCATTGGGCTGCGCAGTCTTAGATGATGGATGTCGAATTCCTTCTGGTCGCGAATGTACAGGGCTAACCCCGCTGCTAATCCACTACCGGCGCTGCTGCCTGCAAGAGCGACTTTTTCGGTATCTATCCCTAATTCCTCGGCATGCTCGATGCACCATTTCAGGCCGGAATAACAATCCTGTAATTGACTTGGCTGAATATGTTCTGGCGCTAGCCGATAGTAAACAGATACACAGCAAAAACCATGTTGCACAGCCAGTGCCGCATTGCTTTGGCGTTCACCGACCGGACTGCCCATAACCATTCCCCCACCATGAATCGAATAATATAACGGCATCTTACTGTTCTTTGGTTGGAGGGGTTTAATAATTTCGATACGAATATCAGGACCACCAAAATAACTTGGAACCGCCCTTTCTTCGAATGTGACTGGAAACAGCTGCGTTACATCGATTTGCTGCATCATTTTTGTTTGACTTTTCCGTGCTTCCATTAGTGTGGCAGCGGAAAGATCGGTGGCTGGTATTAAATCAATTGCACTTATTATCTCCTGATCGATCAGATGTCTGCTTCTGCTTTTTGGTTCATTCATATTTACTGTTTCCTCGCTCTCTTAATTATGTCCAATGAAGTACTGCTCTCTCCAATGGTCCAGTATTCCCGATTTGAATCCAGATCAAAAGTTACATTTCTCTCACTGTATCGACTCCTCTTCTGCCTAATCCTATTGTAAAGAGTGCAATAAGCTATTTAAATGAAAACAATAAGTTAGAATCGTTTTTGACATAAAAAACACTGATGAATTTCTTCATCAGTGCCGTGTACTACTTATTTTTGGAATAAACAATTTTCTTAATGGTTTCAACAGAGAGAAAGTAGTCCTTAGCAAGTTGCTCAATGCTGCTATTACTCTTAAAGGCTTGTCTAATAGTGGCATTTCGGTGATCTAACCATTGCCTTCCGCCACTCAAACTTCCCCAATGATTATATTCCTTTTCCTGTTTTGGGATGTAAATCGTCTCTCCCTGGACATACTCTTGAATCATTATTATTAACTTTTCGGGCAATATTTTTTTAGCGTTTGTATATTTCACTCTGCTTCACTCCTTATTTCTGAAAATAAGGTGCAAAGCCAAAATATTAGATAAGCTTATTTAGCGTTAGAAAAGATTTAACCCCATGCAAAGTAACGCTTCTCCAATACTGGCTTTGCACAAGTGAAGCAAGTCACAGACAATCTTAACAGATTCTCCATCAGTAAAGCACCTCCCTTTTACGTTGCCAGTATAGCATATTTCTAATTACTTCGGACCATCTCATGAACAATAGTTAGTCGCTCCTATGGATATATTTGATTAACTTAACCTTACGTGTATCGATGTCGAATGTAATAAACTCCTTCGCATTTGGAGGATTGTGTGGACTAAACCATAACTTGGTTGCGGCTTCTGAATTTTTTGATAATACTGAGTAATCGCCATTTGTATGGACGGATTAAGTAACGTCAAAGATACCCTTACCTATCAAGTTTCCCAATGGTTGATTTTTTTAACACAAGTCAACGACAAGTCGCTTGGGAGTTTATTTTATAAACCGTATAATCATAAGCAGAGGTGACGTTGATGAACGAAATTAATTTAGCATCGATCCTTGTAGCAAAACGCAGAGAAAAAGGATTAACACAGGATGCGGTTGCTGCATTTATCGGTGTTTCCAAAGCGTCTGTTTCCAAGTGGGAAACGGGACAAAGCTATCCTGACATCACATTTCTGCCACGGCTTGCGGCCTATTTTAATATTAGCATTGATGAATTGATGGGTTATTCCCCGCAAATGGAGCAGTCGGACATCGCAAAGCTTTACACCCGACTGGCCAATGATTTTGCTGCCCTTCCTTTTGATGAGGTAATCGCTGAATGTACGGCGATCATCAAAAAATATTACGCCTGCTTTCCGCTTTTATTGCAAATGGTTAAGCTGTACACCAATCACTTCACGCTGGCGAGAACACAAGAGCAAAAAGAGACTCTTCTTAACGAAAGCGTGACCCTGTGTGAACGGATTCAGGGCGAAAGTGGCGATATGCACCTTTCCAACGATGCGATTTTGTATCAATCGGTTTGTTGTTTGGCGTTAAGGAGCCCGCAGCGGGTCTTCGATTTACTTGGGGAGACTGTCCGGCCCGTGATGCCAAAGGGTGTGTTAATTTCACAGGCATATCAGCTTATGGGCAACATCGGCAAAGCCAAAGAAACCTTGCAGGCTGAACTGTATCAACACGTAATGGCAGTCTTTCAAGGGCTACTGAACGTCCTACAACTAAATATTAATAATATCGAAAAAGCCGAAGCAGCTTTTATGAGAGCGTCCGATTTTGCACGGATTTTTGATATGAAACGGCTAAATCCCAACAATGTCATTCTGCTTTACGCACTAGGCGCTCATCTATATTGCGTGAACAAATCACCCGAAAAATCGATTGAACTACTTGAAAAATATGTGGAAACCTGCATGGAAGGATTCTTTCCTTTTGAGCTTCATGGAGATTCCTTTTTTGATCTGATTGATCCGTGGCTGAAAGATTTCGACGTCGCCGCTCCCCGCAGCGAGCAGGTTATAAAGAATAGCATGATGAGGGATGTGCTGATGAATCCAGCATTCGATTCTTTATGTGAAGTTCCCGAATATCAACGACTAGTTCAGAAAATGAATCATTTTTTAGAAGAAACATGTTAATTGGAGGTTATGGGAATGAACGAAAAACTAATCATTGGCAAAGAAACGAATTATCCTCTAAATGGAATTTTGTCACTGCCGGAGGATTGCTCATCAAAAGTTCCGGCAGTGGTACTAGTACATGGCTCTGGCCCTGCAGATATGGATGAAAAGGTGGGGAATAACTTCCCTTTTAAAGACCTCGCCGAAGGGTTGTCAGACAAAGGAATCGCCGTGCTGCGATATGACAAAAGAACATTCGTCTATGGAAAAGAAATGAAAAACGATACCGGCTTATCCGTTAAAGAAGAAACGATTGAAGATGCTATCCTCGCAGCAGATTTATTGCGCAAAGACCCACGTATTGATACCAACCAAATATTCATTATAGGTCATAGTTTAGGCGGGATGTTAGCTCCACGAATTGATGCAGAAGGTGGACATTTTGCTGGGATCATTATTATGGGTGGGTCTCCACGCAAGTTAGAAGAGATTCTAATGGATCAAAACAACGATGTTTTAGACTCATTAAATAAGTTTTTGAAAATGATTGCGAAGAAACAAATAGCAGCACTATCAGCTAAGTTTGATAAAATTTATAAATTAAGTGATGAAGAAGCGAAATCAACTGTGGTTTTGGGGAAATATTCTAGAGCCTTCTACTTCAAAGAGATGGGAGAACATCCCTCCATTAATTACCTTAACGTATTAGATAAACCCGTACTCATTTTGCAAGGAGATCAAGATTTCCATGTATCCGTAGACAAAGATTTTAAGGTTTACAAAGACCTATTGGGTGAAAAACCAAACGTAACGTTTAAACTTTATCCCAACTTAAATCATTTATTTATGCCAGCTGTTTATGGAGAAATATTAAAAATGAAAAAAGAGTACAAAGTTGCACAACATGTAGATAAGAACGTGATCAATGACATTTCCGAATGGATTCATTCAATTTAGGAAAAAGCCATCAATAATCAGTAACTGACTGATTTCTTCAATACTTCTATACTTTCCTGAAGGAACGATTGATTTCTTTCAACTCCTCTGTTTTTACACCAAACAACGGCACTGAAAGCATCATAGAAATTATAAAACGGCAATACGATTTCGAGATTTAACATGTTCCGAATGGTTTGATAACCTTCGAAGTACGGGGACTTCGTTCTCGGGTTTACTTCCCAAATATATCTATTGATTTTAGTAAAGTCTATTTCAGAGGAGCCACCCCGAGCACTCTCAAAATCAATAATGCCAGTAACCTTGTTACCATTCACCAATATATTTCCAGGTCGAAAATCCATATGTACCAAACAGGGTCCGTCAGGATCAGGTAAAGCAGAGAACACGCCATCAAAATGAAGAATACATCGTTCATACAATGCTGGTTCGAGGAGCTCTTTGCAGGGCTCTTTCCACTTTTCAAAATTATTTTTGATATGTAGTCTCCAATTATTTTGGTCAAGAATATTAAATCCATCGGTTGAATGGTATCCATATCCTGGAGTTTTTACCTCATGAAGCATTGCATGATATACACCCATTTGAAAAGATAGCTTTTCATCCATATTTTCTGAACAAGGCACCCCTTGAATTGCAGAGAGAAGCAATGCTCCAGTATTACTTTCATCCCCATACCAAATGTCCAATACCTTAGGAACAGGTATGACGTCCTTCAATATTTCAAGCATCTGAAATTAGCGAAATAGCTTATCCTTGTTATATGGAATCTTAACATATACGTCTTCTCCACTACGAAGAGTAAGTTTATATACATCAGAACTAAATGATTCCGGAACATTTTCAATATTCAAGACATTCAATTTCAGCTTTTCTATAACGTTTAGAATGGAACTCATGTAGCGCCTCCTTTATTTGCGTTCAAATATAAATCAGCGAGCCCTTTTGATGTGGCTCGCTGATTTTATGGGATCTTATATTAACATATTTATCCTGCAGTTGGCTAAAGAAATTACAGAAAAAGCGGATATAATGCTGCTAAACAGCGATCAATTCTTTACTTTTTCAAGCTTTCCATAAAATCGTGCAGTGCGTTGGATACCCACTTTTTCGGATGAAGAACGAGTTGAATTTCGAGTTGAAGCTCTGCATGTTCAAGGGGTAAGGCTTTCAGCTCCCCCCGCTCGATTTCTTCCATTACAGCCATTTGCGGCAGAATCGAAATACCCTCACCTGACTTAATACTTCTTTTGATCGCTTCCGGATTGCCAAGTTCCAGACCGATCCGATAAGGGATTGAATTTGCGCGAAGCACTCTTTCAAGCAGCTGCCTGTAATTACAGGTATCTTCAGGCATGATCCATTCCATATCCTTTAGATCATTCAATTCAATCTGCGTTTTGGCGATCAGCGGATGCTGCGGATGGACGATCAGCAAAAGCGGTTCTTGGCGAATGGTAATCCACTGCAAAGCCGGATCGCTCGAATCATCTGCGAGAATAAGTCCAATATCGGCTTCACCTTCCCTGACCTGATGCAAAATTAACCCCTCACGATTCGTATGCAGTCGTATGTTCAGATCCGGGTATTCCTTACGGGTGGCTTGCATATATGGAGGTAAAAAGTAAGAAGCGATAGAGTCCATCGTACCGATCGTTAAGGAGCCACCACCCTGCTTCGCCATTTTTTCCTTGGACTGCTCAAACAATTCCAACATCTGTCCGGCAAGCTTGAACAGCTCTTCCCCGGCAGAAGTCAGACGAATCTTGTTATTGCTATAGCGTTCAAACAGTTTGACTTGATATGCTTTTTCCAGCTTCTGAATTTGCGTAGTAACACTGGATTGTGCATAACCCAGCACCTCTGCAGCTCTGGTGAAGCTCTCGCGAATTGCGACTTCTCTAAACGTCTGAAGATAGATTAAATCCAACTTGCTCACCTCATCGAAAATATTGATGACAACTATCATTTGTTATAGGTAACTGTGATGCTGGTTCCTATGTTACATTAGTTTCAATATAACGGGAAGAGGTAGTTGATTATGATGAACGAACAACATGTTCAAGGAATTTATATACCGGTAATTGCCCCTTTTACGGATGACCACAAACTCGACATTGAATCGTATCGCAAATATGTTACCCATCTTGCCAAACACGACATTCAGGGATTGGTCGTAAACGGCACGACAGGAGAATCTCCGACTGTCTCCTGGGATGAAGTAAAGCAGATGGTGGAAGTAACGAAAGAGATTTTGATAAGTCTGAACAAAACCATTCCCCTCGTCGTGGGAACAGGAACCAATGATACCTATTCGACGGTTCATCGGACCGAAATGGCCGCTGAATTAGGAGCAGATGCTGCTCTGGTGGTCACTCCTTATTACAACAGACCGACGCAAGAAGGAATTCTTGAGCATTTTTCCAACGCGTCCCGGACAGGATTGCCGATTCTAGTCTATGAGATTCCGGCTCGAACCGGTAGTCGCATGACCTTGGATACAATGAGAAAAGTCATGGATCTGGATGGGGTTATTGGCCTGAAGGACAGCACTGGCGGTTTGGATCTGCTGCTGGCGCTAACCCAATATGAGACGAAGCCTGTACTTTGCGGCGAGGATGCGTATTTCCATGCGATGCTATGTCAAGGTGCCGCAGGCGGGATGGTGGCCTCTGCCAATATTCATACCCAAAGGTATGTGGACGTGTATCAACGCTTTGTATCTGGTGACGTGAATGCATCAAGAGACAGCTTTAAGCAACTGCAACCGCTGATTAGTGACGTGTTTGCAGAGCCTGCTCCAGCCTCGATCAAATGGTGGCTGGCTCAGCAACAGCTGATTGCTTCTGCAAAACTGCGTCTGCCGCTGACTGCCGCATCGGAAAAAGCAAAACAAAGGTTGTCGGATACACTCGCAGAGATGGTCATACCTTCTTAAACAAGCGCATATCTTGCTACGATTTATGTATATATCCAGTCTGATTTATTGAGACATCATGGAATGAAAATCAAAAAACAACCAGTATGGATAACATCTATACTGGTTGTTTTAATTTTAAACAGAGGTCTCCAGACGGAGAACGAGATATTGCCAATTCATCATTCATCAGGGAATGCTGATCATTACTTTGAATATTAAAAGTAATCCGAAAAGTAAGGCGCCTGCTGCTCAATAGCATCTTCTAACAAATCAAGCGTTTCTGGATCACATTTAATACGGCCAATCTTATGCAAATACTCAGGACGCTTATAACCTAACAACATGGTCGTCATGGTTTGGATACTTATGCTATCTTCACTACGTCGACTTTGACTCCGAATTACTCTTCCGCTTCCATTCGGTTCAATCTGTAGAGTAAATGTGCCTTGATTCCAAGACAGCAACGGATCTTGCAACGTAAACGTCCACTCTCTATCCATCGCTGCGGGTTTGAACGGATATTTTGAGATAAATTGCTCAATGTCCACGATCCGTGCCATAAAGTAAGGTGAAATGGTTTCCTTAATATCCGCATCTTCCAGCAAAAAGGCAAGCTGTTCATCGGTATGAATATTGCCTACCACTTTAGATATCATTGAAAAATGCGCACTAATGAAATTCCACAGTCCACTTCGTGCCTCTTCATGAATGAAGATCATATCTTTGACGTGGAACACTTCTTCTTCAATCCAATATAAAATGTAGCCCTCCGGTTGACCGTCTTCTCCATAATAGACAGCTGCAGTTAAATCATCTGAATCCCATCGCCAATACTCACTCCACGCCAGTTCTTTCCGCAGCATGGCTCCATGGGTTTGCATTGAAAAGCGTTCATAAGCCACCTTCACATCTTCGCTGTCGGGTTCTACACGTGCCACATCACCAGGAACAGGTTTGTTTTTGGGTAATTGGAAGTCTTGAACCTCAAACACGATTTTATCAGAAATGATCTCCCACCCTTTACGGCGATAATACGGTATGGAGTAAGGATACAAGTAAGAAATGGATTGTTGCTGTTCACGCATATTGGTGAGAGCTTGCAGCAGCAGTTTATTCATTAAGCCTTGACCCGAATATTCCGGAAAAGTCCCCACACCAGTGACGCCACCCATAGCGTATGTTTCGTTAAATATCCGAACTTCAAATGGATATATGGATACCTGAGAAATCAGTTTTTCTCCATCGAACCATCCAAGTACATCTGCTTGTTGTAAGACAGGTGATTTTTCATGGAGAATTTCGCTTTCTTTCCAGCCATGTTTGTGAAGATCATTATGAGTAACTTGAAATACATAGCGTAACAGTTGACTATATTGTTCTAAATGTGATAAGTCTACTTTTTTCATTTTTAAATTTTGCTTACGATGCATGCCAGTTATTCTCCCTTGGTTTTAAATTATATTATTTACCAATTGCTGCAGAATAATGCTGGCTCTGATCTAGATCAAGATAATTATTAAGATCTTGTTTTTACCTCTCTAAGTTTCCCTGTCGAATCTCTAAGGATAATATCCAGAAACTTATGTGCTGCATTATGTGAGAAGCTGAGCTTAAGATTCATATCAGACTCCAGTGTTGCTTTAGAGCTATATGCAAACATTTTTTTCTCGTAGTGCTCTAAAGCCGTTTTTAGATCGCTGTGATTAGCAAGAGATAAGCCTAACTCAGCTGCATCAAGCATGGCAATATTCGCTCCTTTTCCTGCAAATGGAGACATTAAATGCGCAGAATCTCCTATGAGAGTGACCCCGTCCTTATGCGTCCAGCTGTAGTCGATTGGCAACATATAGATTCTACGAGGCAACATCTCGCCATCAGAATAACGAATGTAATTTTTCAAGTCATCACTCCAATCGGATAATAATTGGAGCAGAGATTCTTTTGCCATTGTTGGTTGTTCAAATTTAATACCGCAATTATCCAGCCATTCTTTTTCAATCCTGAAAGCCAAATAAACTCGGATGCGGCCGTCACCATTAAGCTGAGCCATAATCGCTTTTTGATCTTGGAATGCAAACATACTCCCTTTCCCGTTGAATTCAGCTAAATCTGGGTGAATTTCATCAACATTTGATATCCCCATCTCAACCGCGCTTATTCCTGTGTAGATCGGCTGCACATCCGAGAGAAACTCGCGAACTCTTGAAAAGGCACCGTCAGCACCAACAACAAGATCTACAAGTTCTGTATGCTCATTCTCAAAATGCAACTCAAGCTGACCGTTGTCTAGTGAATTTATACTTTTTAGATGATGGCCCCATTTTATTGTGTTTGGTTCAATAGAATCCAATAACAATTTGCGAAGTACGCCACGATCTATCTCAGGTCTATGGTTATCTTCGGGACCTGATATTTCGTCCCAATAGACTTTTCCGGTTTTATCCAGAAGCCTTAAGTCTTGGCCTTCATAACGAGCATTCACTTCGAATTCTTTTATCAGTCCAGCTACCTCCAATGCATATTGACCTGACTCAGGATGCATATCAAGTGTGCCGCCTTGTTGACGAGAGTTGGAGGATGGTTCACGCTCATATACAGTAGCTTTCATTCCATTTTGCTGCAGAATTCGAGCAAGCGTTAATCCAGAAGGACCTCCACCAATGATAGCAATACGGGCATTTTTATTTGACATAAGAAAATCTCCCTTCAATCATATTAATAGTTAAGATAAATAAAATGCCGTCAAACGTATTATTATTTACCTGTAAACAATAATAATTGATAAAGATTATCATTGTCAAATGTTAACGTGATAATGTCTATATCTTAGAATACTAACGTTTGTTTTAAAAATCATGCTAGAATTAAGCGAAACGAACCATTTTGTCTATTCATTTGACCTGAAGCTGATAAATTATCGCTTTGGTTCCTTTATCCAATTTAAATGCTACTCATGTGCTCATAAAATATTTCATATTATAATCTGTTTTATTGTAAACTAGTTAACTAAATTACATGAACAAAAATGCTATTCACAATCCGTTTAAACACATTATGTCTTCTGCTTATAAAAAATCCAGACATGTGTTGATCTTCTCATTTGGGACAAGATTTCGTACCAACAAAACAAAAAAAAGCCGCTAAAATAGCGACTTTCAATGGGTCCATCTTATTGCCTCGCACCAAGTAATTAATTTTTTAAGTCCAATGTAAATCCTTCCATTTCTTCTTCCGCTTCATGCATCAGGTCCAGCAACTGATCTGCGTACTCTCCAAGAGACTTCCGACTTGCCTCAAAATCAATCCACTGAATGGTAAGTGGCATAGGAAGAAATCCAGTTAGGCAATCCCATAATGCGTCCAAATTCCGCCCATACGTTTGACCTAACTCAAGACTGGTCTGAAGGACATCATGTAACTCTTCTTTTCCATGAATGTCCTTTCCATTGATGACTACTGTCTTCATATGATCACCCTTTCTCTATTCGATTTGCTCGAACGTACGATAATGATCGGTTGTTTTATAGATTAATCCATCATTGGAGTATAAAATCCGATCACTGCCCCGCGTTCCTCCCGAATAGTTAATATCTGCTTCGTACCAAGTCCTTCCTTTTTTCTTGGGCAACAGCCCTTCTCGATTTTGAAATACGTCACCGCCAATGCTTTTGCCTGGAGCCACTTTTTCCAAATTACCTTTGCTAGGCTCCCATCCTAATTCTCTAGCTTCTTTCTTGGTTATATAATTTTCCGGGAGTTCATTATGCTCCGAAATATACTTGGCTACTTCATCAAATGGCGTTAGAGTTGCATTCTCTTGAGATGAGCCATTTAATGAAACCGTTTCGAGTGAGCAGCCTGTAAACAGGATGGTCGCCAGAATAAAAAGTAAACCACCTAACCACTTTTTTACAACCATTGATTTTGATCTCCTTCTGAAAAATTAGCATCCTCCCTATCATAACATGTTCCTTTCGTATACTCCTCTTTATATTCGTTTCTCGCGGCTTTCAGCCATCCCAACAGAAAAAGGCTGGAGTAGGGATATCCCCGCTCCAACCTTTATTATGCTTGCCTGCTTACGGCTCAATTCCCCAAACCAGTTGACCGTTGATATAGCCGGTAACCTGTTCATGGTTTGCGAACTGAGTACTCGATGCCTTAAACGAGTAATCGTTAGCCTGGTTGTAATTGGACCAGTTATTTTTGGAGAAACGTGCTTGAATTTCTGCGCTTTGTCCGGCATTAAGCGTTCCGGCAGAACTCGTAAAACCAACTTCCAAAACATAATCCGCTCCGGCAACTGGCGTTGCCAATTTAACGAATTTGCTGGTTACATTTGCACTTCCGATACTGGCCCAGTCAGACCAAAAACTCTGTGCTTCTTCCCCGTCGATCGTATAGTAATACCGGAGCTTTACATCACTTAACTGAATCGCCGAATTACCGGTATTGACCACTTTGAATTTAGGTGAGATTCCGTTGGTGGACGCGCTTGTATTACCGTTAAAGGCTTGGATCGTCAAATTCCCAGAGGGTACAGAAATACTGCTATCCACTACGTTTACTGTAAGAACAGCGTTATTTCCTCCGTTAAAATGAAACGTTATCGTATTTTGGCTTAGCGGCAGCGTGGAAAGGTAGGATTTGCGCAGAACGATGGCATTGCTTAATGCCGTATAATCCTGGCCCGATACAAGCGTATAATTCCCATTCGTTATGCTTGTAAGCTGTCTTCCGTTTAAGGTAAGAGTCAAGGAAACATCCTGTGCTAGATTCGCTGCTTTATCAAATGTTGCATTCACGGGCGAAATTACAGCGCTTGTGCTTGGTGTTGAATCAACAATTTTAACTTTTAATACAGGATCTTGCCCTTGATTAAAATCAAAAACGATGGAATGTTCGCCAACCGGCAGTCCGGCTAAGAATTCTTTTTTCAGCAGTAACGTACTTCCGCTTAACGTATAATCCTGATTAGCAGTCAATGCAGAGGTACCTATCCGTAGACCGGTTAACGTATTACCGTTAAAGTTCACGGTTATGGCCTTGTCGCTTGGATTGGGCGTATGTTTGTCAAATTCAACGGTTGTAGGTGTGAGGGACGCGTTTGATGTTGGATTGTTAACCTTCAAATTAGGCAGTTCATTCAGCGTAATGACATAATCGCTTTGATAAAGCGTTTTCAGAGTTGCCGGATAATTAAAGGCTGAACTCATGAGATGCTCGCCGTACCATGGGCAGAAGTAGAGCCATCCTGATTTTTCCTCTGTCAGATTTTGTACACTTGGGACGGTATCATTCTCCGTCATGGCCACCATTTTCTTGCCGCCCGTTAAATCAACCAGTTGATAGAAGATCGAGGTAATGGCATCCTCATTCGGTACGCCGGACAACCCGTCAGTGCGGTTGTAGATCGTATTGTATTTATCATAGCCGACAATATCTACCCGATCGTCACCAGGGTACCATGCAGGAGAAGTGTTATATACGTAGCTGTTGTAAGTCCAAATCAAGTTGTGCAAACCGTAGGTCTCTGTAAGTTCAGTGTAGAGCATATCCCACAGTTGTTTGTACACATCTGCACCTGCGGAAGCCCACCAGAACCATGCGCCTTCTCCATTTAACCCACCGTTGCCCTCCGCCTCATGATAAGGACGGAAAAGAACGGGCACATTGTTATCTTGCAGAATCAACAGTTGTTCCGCCAGATCATCAATCGTACTCATTACGTATTGATATTCTTTCGTACCAGGAATTACGGCGTTGGCTGTATTAAAATTGGTTTCTGTTGGTTTATAAGTAGCCTCTTTCCAATCCACATGGTCACCAAGCTGGTAGGTCGTGAAATTTCGGGGTACATTAATATGCCAGGAAGCTGTCGCAATTCCATCCCGGTTATTCACCCAATCGATCATTCGATCGGTTGTGCCGTCTTCCCATCCGTAGAGCGGATTATAGTTCATAAAATCAAATCCGCGGATAGCCGGATACTTTCCGGTTAAATTATGAATCCAATCAAACTCCAACTCCGTATTGCCATCGTTTCCACCACCGTATATCTCCTGTTGACCTGAGATAATATGATTGCCATAAACCTCCGTTAAATAATTCATCAGAAGTTGTGTTTCCGGTGTGGCTTGAGAATCAGTAAGGACAGGCTGAACATCCAGGGGATCAAGATTGGCATAGTCCACAGTGAAGGTGTCGAAATAAGCGAAGCCCCAACCAGCCTTCAGTTGAATCGTGTTGCTTCCCTGATTCAGCTTCTGATAACCAAAATTGAAATCAGACCATGTTGTTGTGTATGGCAGCATATATGAGCCCTTGGTAACACCATTAACGGATAGATATTGAAGTCGGCCGTCGGCACTAAGCTCCTGCATGTATCGGGTAGAAATTGCATACATGCCTGTTTCGGGGACAGTCACAGTGAAGGTTATCGTGCCGGAATTCTGCATCCAGACAAATCCACTTCCAGAAAATCCGGGCTTGGGTTGTCCGTAAATTTCTGTCGTCACTTGAAGATCGGAGGAAAGTAAAGCGTTTTCGCTTTCGATCGTAAAAAGTGGGGAATCTGCATGAACGGGTACTGTCATCAATCCAAGAAGCAGAGTCAATGCCAGCATTAATACGCCTGTCTTTTTGAGCAAAATCATCATCATCATCTTCCTTCCCTTTTTAAAATATGATAAAGAATGATCCCTCTGTTTACTCATGATGGCGCTTTCATTGTAAACATAGCATATGTATCAAGTTTTGCAAATATATGGACGAAAAAAAGCCGCAATTTGCGGCTTTCAATATGTTCATCCATTCATTTTCGGAAAATTTAATCCTCTTATTGGGCGGTGTATCCACCATCCACGATTAGACTATTTCCTGTCATATAGGATGAATCGTCGCTAGCTAGGAACAGTACGGCTTTGGCCATTTCATCTGCTTGACCAAGCCGCTTCATTGGTGTTGCCGAAGAAAGAGCCTGTTTGCTCTCTTCTGGAATAATCGGTGTATCGATGAAGCCTGGGCAAAGTGCGTTCACCCGAATATTTTTCTCAGCATACTCCAGCGCGAGTGAACGAGTCAGATTCACAACGCCACCTTTTGCTGCATTGTAGGCTGCAGAACCAGGTGAACCAACCCATCCGTACATGGAAGCCGTGTTGACGATAGTCCCTCCGCCAATTTTGAGCATTTCTCGGATTGCTTCACGCGCGACCAAGAATACGCCGTCCAGATCTACATTCACCGTATTGCGCCATTCAGCATATTCAAGCTCATGCGAAGGATGAACACGCCCGATTCCTGCATTGTTAAATACGATATCCACTTTACCGAAAACCTCTACGGTTTTTTTGAAAATCTCAGCAACCTCTTGCTCACTCGTGATGTTCGCTTTAATAAACAGAGCGTCAGCTTTAAGCGCTTTCAGTTCTTGCTCAAACGCCTTACCTTTTTCTTCATTCAGGTCCACCAAGACCACTTTGGCTCCTTCTGAAACGAATAAGCGTGCTGTCGCTGCGCCGATTCCGGATGCCCCTCCCGTAATAATTGCCACTTTGTCTTGAAGTTTGCCCATGATTAAATCCTCCAGTATACTATTTTGAATAGCACCTATTTGCATATGTGCTATATGACGTTTACAAACATAATTGTATGCTTAAAATTGTAACAATCCAATCATTAAGATACGATGATATGTCTACTACATAGACACTTGGTAAAACAATGTCTATTTTTATAGGAGTTTTATGTATGAATGATGAACAAATTATGAAATCTCAACAGCGCAATCGAACAGAAGAGCATCTTAAAAGCGCTCTGATCCAACTCATTAAGAAAAAAGGCTATCATGCCATCTCTGTCAAAGACATCGTTGATCAGGCAGGTTATAATCGCAGTACTTTTTACTTACACTACCAAGATAAATTCGTGCTCGCCGAAGAATTGTTGAATACGAAGCTCGAAGGTTTGAGACTCGCCGTAGGCAAGCCATATTCGCATGGCCAAAAGGTCTACACCAACAAGCTTAATTTTGAATCTTTTCAAATCATCGATTATATCTATGAAAACCGAGACTTCTTCGAATTGATTCGATATGATGATACGTTACCTGGTCTGCATACAGGTTTTCCTCAGACTATCCTGAAAATCTATGAGGAGCAGTTTATCTTCGAGACGATCAACGATTCCCCCGTTAACATGGAGTATTTTAAGTACTATACGGCTTACGGTTTTTTTGGAATATTGAACAATTGGATATTAAGCGATTTTCGTGAATCACGTGATATGTTTATCAAGAACGTAATCGAACTATCAAAAACACATATTCATTCTTTTCATTATGTGGGGGACAATTAGTTAAATTGCATTTAGAGACAAAGAAGAGGAATCGTATCCTCCACTCTTTGTCTTTTTTTGTCTTTCCCCCTCTTTTTCTTATGGAATTTATTGAATGATTATTTCTCAATCTGCTTATCTATAAATTTGCCTCTTGAGTAAATTTGCACAATGAGCAAATTAAAGTTATGATAATTTCGAGTAAATACTAAGGAGTTGAGTGAATACCAAATGAAAACAATCTACTATCGAGAGAGTTATTTTCTCCAGAAGCATGCATGTGGAGGTGTACGCATCTGATGGCCAAGCAAACCCTGCGACATTTAAAAAAAGAAGCTACTGAAAAAGCGCTAGCGACTACAGCATTTGAACTAGCACTTGAACATGGGTTGGACGGTTTTGTTGTCGAAGATATCGTGCAAAAAGCCGGTTATTCCAGAAGAACTTTCGCAAACTATTTCACATGCAAGGAAGAAGCAGTAGCCATTGGAGCTACTTCAGTTAATAACACAACTGAGTTTGAGAATTTGATCACCAAAATTCCACCAAATGCCTCTTTGCTTGACATTTTGTATCAACTAATCCAGATGCAGCTTACAGCAGACCTTATAGGAAGATTGCGTGAACTTCTGTTACTTTCCCAAAAATATCCTGTTCTCGAACCGCATTTCCTTGGAGTAGTACACCAAATGCAGACGACTGCTCAAGAGACATTATTAGACTTATCAAACGGGAATGATGACGAGGTATATACTTATCTACTTATTAACGCGGCCTACGGAACCATTCTTCCATTAATTGACGGAAGACTTAATGTGCTGTTACCAGGACAAAACATAAGTGACCACCAAAGAACTGGGGCTGTATCGTTCGATGAGTTTTTAGAAAACATGTTTGGTCACTTGCGCAAAGGATTCTAATACAGTAGCAATCCATATTCACCATAGAGGGAGTGTAAAACAAAGATATGTCTACATTATTATATAGAGTGGGGAAAACCGCTTTTCGCAAACCGGGGTACTTTATACTCGGATGGATTTTAATTTTAGGAATTGTCGTCTCGATGATCAGTGTGAATGGTGTGCATATCAGTTCTGAAATGAAGATTGAAGGCACAGAATCTCAAAAAGTTCTGGACCAGTTAGCCAAAGAATTACCTGCGGCCTCAGGCGGTCAAGGGAGTGTTGTGTTTGAAGCACCTCCAAACGAGCGTCTAGATACGCCAGAACGATTGGCAGCAATCACAAAGGGTGTTAATGATGTTTACGGGATAAAAGATGTGATTAACCCTGCAGATTATGCTGCTGAAGCCAGCGGCTCAACTGCTGAGATGGCTCAGGCTTCTAATACAGAGCAGTCTGCAACAGTGGCTACTCCCTCCTATGGTCCTCTGATGGTGGATGGTGTTCCTGTGCCGGGTGTTCTTCTCTCTCCCGACGGCAGAATCGCTTTGTTCCAATTTCAGTTTACCATTGAGCAGTCTGCTATCACGCAGGATGTTTTTGACTCCGTAATAGATTCCGTCATGACTGTTGAGAAAGGAACCAATATTACTGTCCTCCCAGGCGAAACACTAAAAACCGTATCCATCGGTGTAGGATCCGCCGAAATCGTTGGACTTGTTATTGCCGCGGTTGTTTTGCTGGCCACACTTGGGTCCGTTGTAGCGGCAGGACTGCCTCTTGTAACTGCACTTCTTGGTGTCGGCATCGGAGTGGGCGGAGCATTCTCCATTTCCAAATTCATTGAAATGCCTAGTGTCACTTCGGTTTTGGCTCTTATGGTTGGACTAGCAGTTGGAATCGATTACGCTCTATTCATTGTAAATCGTCAACGCCGGATGATTATCGATCAACGTTTGAGTGCACAAGAAGCTGCTGCCAGAGCAATTGGTACATCGGGCAGTGCTGTATTTTTTGCAGGTTTGACGGTTATCGTAGCTCTATGCGGTATGCTAGTAATCGGTCTTACGTTCTTATCGACAATGGCGTTGGTAGCTGCTGCAACCGTGCTCATCAACGTATTCGTTGCCTTAACCCTTTTACCGGCGCTGCTCGGGTTGGTGGGTGAGCGTATCTGTTCGCCTAAAGCTCGTGAGAAAAGCGCAAAATCTAACAAAGCGGCTGGTCGTGGCGTAGCTGACAGATGGGTTAAATTCGTTATCAAGTATCGTTGGGCCACAATTGTCGCCATCATCGTACTTCTTGGTGTCGCATCAATTCCGATTACAAAAATGGAGATGGGCATTCCTGGAGCTGCTTCAGCGAATCTGGACACGGCTGCAAGACAAAGTTATGAAGCAATTTCTGAAGGCTTTGGAGAAGGCTTTAACGGACCACTTATTCTGGTCGCTGAGCCCAAGGATTCTTCAACGCAGGTCTCTCCAGAACTCGTAGGTAATCTTGTGAAAGAGCTTCAAAGTCAAAAGAATGTTGCGCAGGTTTCACCTTTAGGCATGACTGAGGATATGGCTATTTTTAGTCTGATTCCTGAAACTGGCCCTAATGATAAAACCACCAAAAACCTGGTAAATGATTTACGTTCTTCTGAGTCGAGTATTGCACAGACGTATGACGTTAAACTTGGAGTTACCGGATTCACTGCCGTAAATATCGATATGTCGACTAAGCTGGCAGAGGTATTCCCTGTATATGTAGGAATTATTATTCTGTTGTCCCTTATCATTCTACTCTTGGTATTTCGTTCAATCATCGTGCCAATCAAAGCAACCATCGGCTTTCTTCTTAGTATTCTTGCTACGTTCGGAATCACGACAGCTGTGTTTCAGTGGGGCTGGCTCCACTCTCTCTTCGGCTTCGATACAGGTGGTCCGCTGCTAAGCTTTATGCCGATCATTGTTACGGGTATCCTTTATGGACTCGCAATGGATTATCAGGTTTTCCTTGTCAGCTCCATGCGGGAATCGTATGTTCATGGTCATCGGGGGACTGAATCCGTCGTTCACGGGTACAAACAAGTGAGTCGTGTCGTAGTTGGAGCCGCTGTAATTATGGTTTCTGTTTTTGCAGGGTTTATTTTCACGGATGATGTCATGATCAAACAAATTGGATTTACGTTAGCTGTAGGAATCTTGATCGATGCCTTCATTATTCGAATGGGATTGGTCCCGGCCATCATGGCTATTTTCGGGAATAAAGCGTGGGCGCTTCCGAAATGGCTGGACCGTATTCTGCCAAACCTTGATGTCGAAGGCGAGAAACTGATTGCTTCACTCAATGCTAAAGATAACGAACATCACAAGTCTTGATGCGGCAAATTATTTAGATTTGAATTCCTTTGGATGAAAAATAAGAAACAGCGACCACGTTCTGGTTACTGTTTCTTATTTTTTTTCATATTAATTTAGCTTAATGGATCTGGAGTTCCGCCACCAACATGATGGAAGCTTAGTTCCTGAAGTACTGCCTCTTGGTCACTTTCGGTGATTTCAACAATAACACCCCGAATTTTGATCGCAGGGATACGAATAATTGCCTTATGACCTATATGCTGCCCTTCATAAATGGTCACAGGTCGTCTTGACTTTTGAGTAATGATGTCAATCTTGAAGCTTCGTATATTTTCACCAGATGTAAGATCCTCTTGGATGATAACGTGGTCGATTAACTGGGGCACCTCTGTCTCGTAAACCCACGATTTTTCAGATCTTCTGCATTGCTCAATTGTTGCAAATGGACGTTCGAAACGGCGAATTTCCGAACCGAATTCCAACAGTCTCTCTACATCTTTCTCCGGAAGCAGACCGTTGCGATTCGGTCCAATATTCAGGAGCAGGTTTGCACCCCGGCCAACGGAATGATAATAAATGCCCATAAGTTCTTCCGTACTTTTCAGGGTAAGTTCATTGCTATCGCTATAAAACCAATCTCCCCTTATTTGGACGTCACATTCCGCTGGCAGCCATAGGTGTTCAAGCAATTGCTCTTTCTTTTCCGTCATAATTGAAAACTCCGTTGAGTCAACTTCATTCCAGCATGGAATAGGTGCAATACCATCCTCATTCCCAACCCACCGAAAGTCGGGGTCACCCATATTAAAAATTAAAATATGAGGCTGCAAGCGGCGAATTTCATCAATAATACGTTTCCAATCATATGAATGTGCCTCAGAGCCACAACCGTCAAACCACAGAATATCGATGTCGCCATATTGCGTGAGCAACTCTGTGATTTGATTGACGAAATAATCGTCGTAGGCCTTCGCATCTTGGGTGTAAAAGTCAGCTGAACCATCATACGGTGAATAGTACAAGCCTGGTTTCATATCATATTTTCGGCAAGCATCAACAAATTCGCGTATGACATCCCCTTGCCCACCCTTCCACTGAGAAGCCGCCACACTAAATCGACTGTAGTCGGAAGGCCAATTGGAAAAGCCGTCATGGTGCTTCGCAGTTAACACAGCATAGTTCATTCCGGCTTCTTTGGCCGACCGGATCCACTGCTCACAGTCTAAGTCAACAGGATTGAAAGCAGCCGGATCCATCTGCCTTTCATCGAAATCGACATATCCTTCATAAAAGGTGCGAAGTCCGAAATGAAGAAACAATCCAAATTCCCATTTTTGAAAAGCAAGTTGTTTGGCTGATGGCGTTAATTTTTGAACAAAATTCATATGATCACACCTTTCTCACCCCATTGTTTAATACAGCTGTTCATTCTGTTTGTCCGTTCTCAATCTCATATAGTCGATCGTAGTCCTCGATATTAAAACTGTATAATTGCATGGCCGTTTTGCCAGAGGAGGGTGCAAGCTCTCTCGGATGATTGAATCGAAATACTCGCTGGAGAATCTTTTCAACCTGCTCTTCCTGTCCATTCTGCTTTGCTATCTGCATATATTCATAATCATGGATGCCTCGCTGCAGCCACTTATAACGCAGTGAAAGCAGCGGTTTGCCCCTTTTTCCCGGGTAAACGAAATTGGTATCCCCAGCCTTCCAAATCATAGGACGATAGGAAAGCCTCTCCAGAGGTTTGTCGGGCCACACGGTATAATTCCACCGTAGAAAGCCATCCAATTTCAGCTTTTCTGCGAGCCAAGGGATCACCCGAGACTCAATTGACGGCGAACTGAGGAACGTGTTGGGTTTCTCTGGCGAGCAGCAAACGTAAAACGTAAATGTCCCCTTCACGTCCTTTCTTAATTGCTCTAGCTGTTCAAATTCCTCTGCAGCACAGTCAAGGACAGGCACATAATCAACGATTCCTTTAATATGTTTACGAATAAATTCGGTATGATTGATTGCTGCTTTATAGCGGAATGATGGCGCCATCTCGCGTAAGCATGCTAAACTTTCCTCAAATAAGCAGATATCAGCCGGTTCATCCGCAACAACACGAACGCGGTCAATCCACTTTTTCGAGATAAAATGCTGCTCTAATGCCACTACATAAGCGCTAAGATCTGATTTATTTCGGATAAACTTATAGCTCCCGGTTTCTTCATCATAATAGCGGACGCGAATGGCATCGGGGTAATCATCCACAACTCCCCCAAACCCTTCATCCTCATGCTTCCAAATATTGATCAAGCCGAATACTTCTATTTCTTTGCATATTCCGTGCTTCTCTCCTATCTCAACATACCGATCCAAGTGCGTAAAATCATAGTCAAATCGACCGTCGCTCCGTCTCACGATTTGAACGATACTGTATTCATTCAAGTCGGATGGCTCAGCATCGATAAATGATCGTTGTCCGCTCCATGGCTCCTCTGAAACAACAAGCGTCAACGCCTTTTGTCCGAGCTGAGACAAGCTGTGAAGATACGAATCAAGAAGCGTAAAATGTTCATCGGACCAATAGGAAACATCATATTTTCTTGCAATATTACAGTTATGCTGCCACAAGTCCAAAACGAAAGTATAATTTTGAGGCTCTGGCAGCACTTGTTCACTGATCGTTAAACGAAACGTCAGTTCTTTCTCCAAAACCTCATCCTCGAACATCGTATGCGTGTAGAATTTCAGCTTGCCTTCATATTGACCGCTTACAACGGAATCATCGGCATGAAGCTCCACCCACAAAGGTTGGATCTGACGCTTCCTAAGCCATTGGTAGGGTTCATCCAGCAGAACATCTGAAGTCATAACGCGATTATCGTCCTCTATCAACCCGATAAGCTGAAGATCGATCTTGCAGGGAGCATCCGTCTCCACCTCACAGCGCACGATTTTGATCGGCCCGCCCTTCCATAACAATGCATCCCGGTTAATCGTAACGAGCATATCCTCTTGATCTGAGCTGACCAATGCCTGGAAGGCGGCGCTGTCATTTTTACAGCAGCGAAGTTCCAAGTGTTTCACCTGCGTGTCTTCACGTCCCTGATTCCACCAATTGGACGACCACATATACTTATAGAACATGTTTTGCAAACCACAGTTCACTTTAAACTGCACCTCCGAGTCTAATCTGAAATCCTCCAGGTCCTCCTCCAGGTCAGACTTGAAGGTAGAATTATTTAGGGGAAATTTCGAATTATTTCGTATCAATTGCCTTCTGGTAAATTTCTATATACTGACCAAGTTGCAGACCATCCAGACCTTTTACATAAGAATCCCATTCTTTCTCGATGTCCTTGCTGCCCGTAATAAACTGAGCCATGTTTGACTTGACGTAATCTCGGATTGATGTTTTTAGTTGAGCCGCAACCTGAGTGTCTTCCAATGCTATGAATACGCTGGACGGATAATTCTCCTTCGATTGGAACGGCTCATATTTGGCTGATTCACGCTTCAGACGAACCTCGTAAGCGCCTTCAGCAAGCGGATCCTGCAGAGCTGCCCATGAGTCACGATACTGGTATGTGCGGAGGGACGGTCCAAGCTGATCCCAGCGATCGTTATACGTAATTTTGGTTTCACCATCAGAAATAATTGCATAAGTTGCCGGTTTGCCGTCCATACCCAGCTCGCCTTCCTCTGCTTTGCGCCATCCTTCACCTTCTGGACCATGCTCTTGATTCACAATGGCTTCTTCTGTATATAAATAGTCGGCCAAACGGATTGCGGCGATTTTCTGTTCATCGGTCGCTTTGTTCGTAATAGCCATTTGCGACACACTTACTCCCGCAAAGTATCCTTCTTGCTGCACACCGTTCGGTCCTTTAAGGGGAGGCACGGTGACATACTCTTTATGGCGCGGGTGTTTGTCATCGGGGCTGTGGGCGTAACTGATTAGAGCGGTTGTAATGCTGCCAATCACATTCGCGTCTTGACGGTTGCCCAACTGCTGGATGGCATCGGAGTTCTGTGTGAATGATGCTGGATCGATCAGGCCTTCCGTATAGAGCTTGTTCAGGTACAATAATCCCTGCTTCCATTCTTCCTTATTGGCGACGAAATCCACTTTGCCGTCCTTTACCTGGAGAAAAGTCCCGTTGTCTTTGTCCACCTGATCGTCGATGATAAACGAATTCATCAAGAAGGAAGCGACGTTCCCTGCCCACATGTCGTCAGCGCCGGTAAGCGGAATTTCGTCTTTTATACCATTACCGTTCGGATCATTTTCTTTAAAAGCTTTTAGTACTTCATAAAACTCGTCCGTTGTTGACGGCATTTTTAACCCAAGCTTCTCCAGCCAAGACTGATTGATCCATAGCTTCTGTGCATAGTTGCAGTGATAACACTCGTTCACTTGCGGAAGAGCATAAATGTTGCCGTCCGGTGAAGTGATAGAGCTTTCCAGGTACGGCAGTTCAGCCATTGCTTTTTTGAAGTTAGGCGCATATTTATCAATCAAGTCGTTCAGTGGAATAAACACACCCTCTTTGCCGTACTTCATCTGCTCTTCTTTGGTTAAGCTCCCATGCAAAATTACTTCAGGATAATCACCGCTTGCCAGCATCAATTGTTTGCGGTCGTTTAGCGCTTTTTCGGGTACGAGATCCCATTTTATTTGAATATTCGTCTTGTCCTGGAGGTATTTCGTGAATGTATTGGTTTCCATATTCTCTATGACGGCGTACTGCGGAGCAAACATTTTGATCGTCATGGGCGTATTGACAATCGGATATTCTCCAACGGGCGTAAACACGTCGCTTGCTTCTGGTGCACTAGCAGAAGGTGTATTCGTAGTTGTGCTCGAATCCCCGCTACAGGCGCTCAAGACGAGTGATAAACAGAGTGCAGCTCCGAGGACGCAAGAGAATGACTTTTTCCATGTTTTCATAGTTATGACCCCTCCCATTTATCGAACATTAATTTCAATTACGGAAGCATTCTATCTGGTCTTCAACCCCTCACCTCCTTTAAATGCTGGTTGAGCTACCTCCCCGTCACTATCCTTTTAATGAACCGATCATGACACCTTTAACAAAGTGCTTCTGCACGAACGGATAAATGATCAGGACAGGTGCACTTGCGACAACGATAAGTGAATATTTAAGCAAGTCCTTCAATCCTTGCTGCGCCAACATCTGATCAACATTGGTCACCATAGTCGGATCGATCGAGTTTAGAATAAGAATGTTACGCAACACGATCTGTAACGGGAACAAATCTGGAGATTTCAGGAAAATCAATGCATCGAAGTAAGCATTCCAGTGGCCCACAGCATACATCAACGTCAGCACAGCCAAAATGGGTTTGGAGAGCGGAATTACCATACTGGTAATGAACCGGATGTCACTACAGCCATCGAGTTCGGCAGCTTCCGCAATTTCCTCGGGAATCGTGGTCTGAAAAAAGGTCCGAGCGACAATCACTTGAAACACCGCCATGGCTCCTGGCAAAATCATCGCCCAACGTGTATCGAGGATATGAAGGTTTTTTACTACGAGATATAAGGGGATAAGCCCTCCTTCGAACATCATCGTGATGACTAGAAGGACCATGATGAAATTACGGCCGTAGAACGTTTTTCTGGCGAGCGGATAAGCAAGCATAACAGTCAAAGCAACGTTGACTGCTGTACCTATGACTGTATAATAGAGCGAGTTCAAGTAACCGAAAACGATTTGTGGATTTCGAAACACCGCTTTATAGCCTTCCAGCGTAAAGTCGACGGGTAACAGCCACACCTTGCCGGATACGACGGCTTGCGGTGAGCTAAACGATGATGAAATGATAAAGATGAGCGGAAAAAGGACGACAATCGTCACTACGCTCAAAAAAGCATAGACACCGAGTAGAAACAAACGATCACCATACGATTCCCGAATCCTTGACGCTTTGAACATATTTGTTCCTCCTTTCTGCTGATTTGCTGCTACCATAAACTCGAATTGGATAATTTCTTGGCAATGTAGTTAACGCTCACAAGAAGAATCAGATTGATGATCGAGTTGAAGAAACCGATTGCAGTCGAAAAGCTGAAGCTGGAGCTGAGCAGTCCCACCTTATACACATAGGTAGAAATGACTTCAGAAGTGCTGATGTTTAGGGGATTTTGCATCAAATATACTTTTTCGAAGCCAACTTTCATGAAATTCCCTAAATTCAATATGAGCAGAATGACGGATACAGGGATAAGGCTCGGTAAGTCAATATTAATAATTTTCTGCATCCGGGACGCACCATCCACTTTTGCCGATTCATATAGTTCAGGATTGACTCCTGCCAAAGCTGCAATGTAGATAATCGCACCATAACCTGAAAATTGCCATACATCCGACCAGACATAAATCGATTTGAACAAGCTCGGAATTCCCATGAAATTTGTATTTTCAATGCCTAGTAGTTGTGTGAACTTGCTAATAATCCCAACACTTGGCGACAAAGTTACGATGAGAATAGAAACCATGATAACGGTTGAAATAAAGTAAGGCGCGTAGGTGATCATTTGTACACTGCTTTTGAAAAAACCGTTACGAATTTCATTTAATGCAAGTGCCAATAGAATCGGAGCAGGAAAACCAACAAGCAAACCGTACATATTAATGCCAAGCGTGTTCTTCAAATACAGCCAAAAGTTCGGTGATTCAAAAAATTGTTCGAAATATTTCAGTCCGACCCATGGGCTACCCCAAATACCTTGGATGACGTTGTACTCTTTGAAAGCAATGACAACGCCAGACATAGGTATATACTTGAAAATGACCAAATACAGCACCGGCAGAAATACGACCAAGTATAACTGCCAGTGACGCTTCATTTTTTTCCCAATGAAGCGTAATGATGATTTGCTGTCAGGCAATGCCGGTTCATGTGGCTGGCCTTGCATTGAAGTTTCGGGTTTCCTGATTCTCTTTTGCATGCTTGACATATGCTCCTTCTCCTTTCGTTCGATCTGATTGTTTGCGCTTACATTCTACATAGTAAAGTAGGATAACGAGGTGCAGCAAGAAACAATAATCGTTAACTTAACCGTCTTCGCATGGCCTGAAAATGCGCAGCAGCTCCGGTGTTTAGCCGGAGCTGCTGCATGAAATACATTATGAAACTGCTGGGTAAGCAGGCGTAGCAAACCATTTTCAACCAGTTAACCAAATTCAACCGATCTGTCTGCGTGCTGCTTCTTCGCGGAATTCGCTTGGGGAGTAGCCTACCACTTTCTTAAACACACGGCTGAATGAGATCGCGCTTGTATAACCTACCTTCTCAGCTACCTCCTGCATGGAACCTTGTGTTTCCGTGAGCAAGCGCTTTGCGGCCTGCAGGCGGATGTCAATCAAGAAGTCGACGAATTTCTGTCCGGTCTCTTCCCTGAACAGCTTGCTTACATATTTCCCATTAATGTTAAAGATTGAACTGAGATATTCAAGCGACATGTTCGGATTGGCATACTCCTCTTCGATCATTTTCCGCATATCTCGAATGGTAGCTGCATGCAGACGCCTGTTTTGCGCTTCCTTCAAATCTGTGAAAAAGCTGTTCAACACGCTCAAAGATTCTTCCCGCATTTGCTCGAGTGAATGGCACTCATCTATGATTTTACTGAGCCTTGGTAACCCATCTCGCATCCATATTTCTTGGACCTCTTTTGTCATCCCGGAGATTTCCAATCCCAAATAGTAAATAAAATAGTTCATCAGATTTGTAATTTCATCTTTCGTTAACAATCCTAGCTTCATTTCATTCATGAGCTTGTCATACTTCGTCTTCCATTCGTCCTCAAGAAGTCTGAACGACTGGATGATGGATCGAATTACGTTTAATTGTGAGAACACCTCAACCTGACCGTGATTTGCGATGTGTTCGCTAGTAATGAGCCTGTTTTCTCCTAACACTATTTTATATTTAAGCGCCCTAAGCGCCTCTTTATAAGAATTTGCGACGCTGGAAAGCTCTTCAACCTGCTCACCGATACCTACCGTTACCGTAAACTTCAGATTTTCCTGTACCCACACACGAACGCTCTCGAAAAGTTTGAGTGTTATGGAAGTACTTGCTTCCTCCTCGCTGTTCATAATTACCATGACGCTTAGCTGAAATGCCGAAGTCCACTCGGACCAAAGCGCGAGCTCATATTTTGGAGCAAGCTCTTGAATAACACTGCGTAGCGCGAATTTAAGAAGGTTTTGGTCTCTGCGGGAGTATTGGCAGCAAAAATCACTGTATTTATCCATTTCGATCACAAGTACGACTTGTTTATTAAACGAGTATGGAAGCTGAAGACTGTTTGTTTCTCCTATCCATTCCTCATGGGTTAAACCCATGTCCCCTTCAATGAGTTGGTGGAACAAGTACCTTTTTCGCAGATGCAGATCTTCATCGTGCTTTTGCTGATACTGATTCGATTGCTCAATAATATTGGACAAGGCCGATTCGATGAAGGAAAATTCATCTCCCAACTCCTTGGACAAAGGTAGACGGTAACCGCGGATTCGCGCCACAATCTGTTCCAGCGGTCTTGAATTGCGTCTGGTAACATAGAGCAGCCATACAAAACCACCCCCGATCGTCACGATACCGATGATAAACCAGACATTATATAATGAAGAGATTACATGGAACAACTTTCCATTTATGAGTCCGCTTTGGTAGGACCATCCGGTATAGCTCGATACATAATTGGAGAAAATCTTTGATTGCTCTTTAGAATGCAAGTCACTAAACAAATCGTTTCCCGCGGCGTCCCGAATTCCGATAAAGCTTGTTTTTGAATCGTATAGGTCAGCAATACTGTTCTGCAACGAATCAGTTGCCACATTGACGACGATCATGCCTTTCTTGCCTGTAATAAATGGCGCTCCCCGTACCAAACTAACGACAGGCTTACTCCCTTTTGTAGAAAACTGCTCGAAGGTTCTTATGCCCGACCATTGCTTGGGTGCGAGCGGATCCATAGCCTTTTTAATAAATGGCTCGTCTCTGTAGTTGCTAAGTTGATCACTTGTCGCATTACTAAGCACGAAATTATCTTCATAACGCACAAAATAGATCGAATCAATCATGGGGTAATAGGATATCATATCCTGCATTTTTTTAACTGCGCTTATGTTGATGAAAATGTTATTCTTCTCTTCATTATTGAAGAAATCAATCAACTGCTTATTATTTATGGTTTCCGACATTATCATATTGTCTATCGCCTTCAGGGAAGTATCGATCAGACGCATCGCCTGTAATGATAGCATTTTGTTGGCGTTAAGCGCCTCCTTACGGCTTTGTTCGCTTAATATCTGAAAAAAAACAAAAAACGTAAACGTGATCACGACAATAAAAATCGGCATATAAGAAAACAGCAATCGATTAAATAACGTTTTCCTCATATCCAGCCCCCAATTTTTTAAACGGAATGATATATATTTACATATTGTACACGCTTACATCTGAAGACGTCCATACAATACGGCATGTCCACCCCTCAACAGTATGTAGATTAATCGCCTCTTTTTTAGCCATACAAAAATGCACCCCCTAGAATTTCATCGGCCAAACCCAGGGGTTTTTCCAATGTCCATTCTAAGGGGTTCACTTCACTCAACAGTAAGAGTCATTCTCTTAACTGTCTAACTGGAAGGGATGGCTGACCTTCTTTACCCTCCCGAACCGGTAGGGTTCACACTCACTAAGATGCGGTCGATATCTGGGGCATAACCCGTGGGCTGTGAGAACAGCAACGTATTGGACCCCGCCTGCAGATGTACTGTCGTCTCCTGTGAAGCCACTGTTGTCCAAGCGCCGGAACTTGGGAAGCTGAGCGATGTACCAGCCGCTCCATTTACACTTAATATGGCGGAGCGGCTCGCTTCACCATTCAAGTACTGGATCGTCAATTTGTAGTTGCCTGCTGACGGCACTGTTACACTATTAAACTTCAGCGTGCCGCTACCGTTGCCTAAATAACCCACCTTTGCCCCACCTGAGCAAGTCGTGCAGTTCGTAATGACCGCTGAACCTGCTAACGTGTTTCCCGCTGCCTCTGCCTCATAGGCGCTAACACCTGAATTCGGAGGTGTGACTGGCGTCACGGGCGGGTCAGCCAGTAAAGTAGAAGTCGTAGCACTCCCAGAAACGTGGAAACCGGACAGTGTTAGCCAGCCATTTAGGTTCGCGTCCTGACGCGTGTTCGCAAAACGAATGGTCTTGCCGCCGGTGAGTGGATTGACAATCCGCATGACTAACCTGTAATCCCCTGCGGGAAGGTTGTGATTCGCACTATACGAGAAGGAATAGTCCGTGTCTCCAGGCAAGATGCTTTTCAGATTCCACGATTTCGTGCCAAGCGACTTAACCCATGTATCGGAGGAATTCAGTACGCCGAACTCGACCTCCCAATTGTAGTAAAACGGAGCAACGCCCTTGTTCTGGAGTTTGACGTTGACTTGCAGTGAGGACGCCGATGAATCACTCAGCTGCACCGATGAATTGTACAGCGTATAACCAAGCATTTTATGAGCTCGCAGCGCATTAAGCTTAGCCGTCTCGTCAGGCAAAGAATTTTTGTACACACGATCGTACATTAGCCAAGAGGCGTGTGTCGTTTCGACTGAGGTCTGGAAGTCTTCACCGTTTTGGTTGGGCCAGTGCTGCCAAAAACTCGTATCCTGCTGGAGGGGTGGGTATAATTCGCCACCAATCGGATGAGTCTTCCAGATGTTCTGCAGGCCGTTCTGCGTAATCAAACTCCAGAATCCCCAGTCATTTGCGAACAACGTTTCGTACGAAAAAGAATCATCATGGTAGCCGAAAGCGTTTTTCAAATCTGCTGTACTCGCCGAATAAGGATACCTGGCCAGTACCTGGGTCTTCTGGAATGCGCTCTTGAATGCCGAAAGCAGTCCGTCACGGTTACTCTGGTTCATCTCCCAATTCGTTGGGTCTGTATTGTAGGGCCATGTATGCCACTCTCCCCAAAATCCGTATAATCCTGTTGTCAGGAAGCCAATCCGAGGATCGCCATCATAGCGGGCCCCAAGTGCGGTGACGAACTGTCGCAAAGCCTGATTCAGATTTGCGTCGTTCCAGTCGGGGGCCAGACTGTGAGTGGATGTATCATGATTGCCGTTCTGATCATAATCTCGGGTCATAAGCCCGCCATTAATTAGAAACTGCGGAATACCGCTTGTACGCCCCGGGTAGTCAACGTAGACACGAAAAGCCGCCTGGTTGCCCCGACTAGCGATATCATTTAGATAGGCATCCAGCGGTGCCCAGTTGTATGTGTTCCAATCCGTCATCAGGTCACGAAGTGAAACGTAGAACCATTCCATGCTGTGCGGAAAACTGTTGTTCGGATCAACACTTTCCGAGGGAAGCTTGGAGAAGGGTAAAAATCCCTTCAGTGGATTTAGCTCCAGCCCTGCTTTGTTCGGGTCATAGGTTTGGGCTTGCCACTCCCCTGACGCATAGGCATGGTTGGGCTTGAAGTTCATAAACATTATCGAGCCAAGTAGACAAAAGACGACCATCATCAATCCTAGCCTTGCGATTCTTGCATTCGACATTGCATCTTTCACTCCTGTTCGCATGAGATTAACTATTAAATATGGCAACGAACTTGCTCGCCAGTCTCACTCACCCCCTCTCCAGCTCGGAACTCCAAGCATGAACGAGAACACACCTCGTCTCTACTTGATGCAAAAAGCTTAGTAAACGTGGTGGTACGCTCAATCCATTTTCCAGATTACATCGGCGTAATTCAAAAAATCATCCCTTACTGGCACTGAAGGCGACACCCTCAATAAACCGCCGTTGGAAAATAAAAAACAGTATGAGCATCGGAATAACGGCCATGAACGCCCCAGCCATCAATACAGGATAATCCGTACCGAACATGGAGACAAGTGTGGCAAGGCCTGCCGACAGCGTTAATTTTTCCGGTGAGCTGTTGATGATAAGTGGCCACTGTAGTTCATTCCATGACCAGAGTAGTTGGATGATGACGACTGCAACCAGTGCTGACTTGACAAGCGGCAGCATGATGTAGCGAAAGATTTGGAACGGATTGCATCCGTCGAGCACTGCCGCCTCCTCCAATTCTTTGGAGATTCCGAGGAAAAACTGGCGCAGCAAAAAGGTAGCAAATGGGCTGACGAGCGAAGTGATCCAAAGTGCGGTCGTCGTATTCACCAATCCTAGTTTGCTCATCATCAAATATTGCGGGGTATAGAACACCGGGTTGGGAATCATCATGACCGAAATGATCAGAAAAAAACACAGACCTCTACCCGGAAAGCGAATGCGTGCAAATGCAAAGGCCGCCATCGCGCTGAAGACGACAGGGAATAATGTTTTCATGAACGCAGCCATCAGCGTATTCGCATAATAATGCAAGAAGGCCGACTGCCTAAGGGCGTCTACATAGCCTCGCAAGCTCGGCTCGGCAGGTAATATCGTAATCGGAATCTGGGTCGCCTCCGTCGTCGTCTTGAGCGACGTAAGAATCATCCAGAGAAATGGAAGCACCATGACGGCTGCGCCAGCGATCAGAACCAAATGAATAATAAGGTTGCTTCTATGCTTCGAAGAGACAACTCTGCTCACTTTTGTACCTCCTCAATCGTAAATCACCCATTTTTTTTGCAGCATGAACTGGATACCCGTCAAAACCAGGTTGATCACCAGCAAAATGTTGACAATCGCTGCTCCATAGTTCTGATCGTAATAGATAAATGAATTTTGGTAATAAGCGTATACAAGAGAACGCACGGCCGGTAGCGCAACGTTCGTTTTACCGATAATCAGATAGATACTGTCAAAAATTTGTGTGGCACCGATCACAAGCACGATCGACGTAAAAAATAGTGTTGGTGTTAATAGCGGGAGCGTAATGGAACGAAACTTGCGAAAGCCGACAGCGCCATCAATCTCAGCCGCCTCATACAGAGTACGTGGAATGCCTTGAAGCCCAGCTAGGATCAGCAACATGTTAAAGCCAATCGCTCCCCAAACACCGACCATGACAAGAGCATACATGGCGAACCGCTTGTCAGAGATCCACGCGATGTGTGTGCCGAGTACAGAGTTTAGTAGTCCGTAATCCTGAGCGAAAATAATGACCCACACCATAGCAGCCGCGGCCGCCATCGTAACCTGCGGTAGAAAATAAATGACCCGGTAGACAGCCTGGCCCTTGATCTTAGCGTTCAGCAGTACGGCGAAGAACGTCGAAAGTATAATCGTCGTAGGTACAAACAGCACAACATAAAGTATCGTATTACGTAGATTTTGCCAGAACTCTTCATCCATAAATAATCTCTCGTAGTTGGCCCAACCGACCCAGTGGTTGACAAGGCCGAAGTTTTCGGACTTCAGGAAGCTCAGATAGATGGAATAGACTGCTGGCCAGCTCCAGAAAATGAGCGTTCCGATCAATGTCGGAGCGATCATCATATAAGCCCATATATATCTGCTTTTCGAATGCATTGCCTTCACCTCATTTGTGCCATAGGTATTCCGTTAACCGGAATACCATCGACAATTTTGCCTGACGTAGGGCGCTTACTTTGCGCCCTCAATCGCCTGATTCATCATTTCCGCCACTTTCTTGGCGCCTTCTTCGATTGAAATGGCGCCGCCCCATGCCTGTGACATGATTTCTGCTTCTTTCGAGAACCAGACTGGGTACGATTTTGAACCGCTCGGGTACGGAGTCGCGTCCCCCGCCTGATCAATGAATACCTGCAGGTTCAAATCGGGATTGTTCTTCACCCATGCGTCTTGCGTGTTATTGAACGCCGGAATCGCGGCACCCATCTCTGCCGTGATCTCAGCGGCCTCCTTGGAGCCGAGGAATTTCAGGAACTGCCATGCTTCATCCTTGTGCTTACCCTTAGTGGACATGACGTTGCCGATGCCATTAATGATATTGCCACGCTTGACCTTCCCCTTCGGCAGGGGTGCCCAATCGTACTTTCCTTTGATAATTTCACTACTCGCCAGATTGCCGTTGTCCCAGGACCCGTCGAAAATCATCGCGAGCTTGCCGGACTTGAACATTTCGACCGAATCCGTGTCGGTCATCTGCTGGTGCGTCGGCGAAGCCTTGTCAAGAATCATCTGGTAACGGGCCTTTAGTGCCTCAATCGAAGCCAACTCGTCGTAGCCGGATTTGGTCATGTCGTCATTTAAAATAAAACCACCGTTCGCTAACATGTCGTTCCAGTAGCCGGCTTGGGTGTCCAGCTTTGCGCCAAAACCGTAAATGCCCTTGTCTGGCTGACTTAGCTGTTTGGCGACTTCAGCAAGCTTGGCATAATCCCATGTATCGTCTGGATAAGGAATGTTCGCCTGATCGAACAGCTCCTTGTTGTAGGCCAGACCAATGGTATCGAAGTCCTTTGGAATACCGTAGTTTTGACCGTCCATCGTATAGATGGAGACGAGGTTGGACGCGTAGTTGTTCAGATCGATTTCATTGGCCTGCACTTTGTCCGTGATCGGCTCGAGGAACTGGCCTTCTGCGTACTTCATAAACTGACCGCCATGCATCCAGAATACATCAGGCAGCATTCCCGCTGGCGCTGCGGCGGACATCTTCGTCCAATATTCGCCCCAAGGAATAGCATCAACTTTCACCTTGATATTCGGGTGCTGCTCAGTGAACGCATCGGCGATCGCCTCCATTGCCGGCTGCTGGTTTTTGTCCCAGATCGTATAAGAGATCGTAACGTTCTTCTGGGCACCACCGTCGGTAGCCCCGCCCCCGTCGTTAGAACTATTACAGCCCACCATCAACGAGACAAGAAGTAAGCTGGCGATCCCTGCTGCCATTTTTTTTCTTATATTCATCGTCAAACTCCCCTCGACTTTTCTTAAAAATGAAGTTGTACTCTTATGTCCAGCAATCATGCTCCAAAAGCTGGAGGACGAAAAAAATGCGCGTTTTTTCCGTCAGTCGATCGTCGTGAGCTCTTGACGTTCTCATCATAAATCAGGAAAAATCCAGTTTAAATGCCCAGATTTTAAGATTCAAACCACATTTTTAAGATCCCCTTCCCAACTGCGGATGATCTCTGCATAATAAAACCCGTACCTAAATTCAAACGATTGGGGCAAATCATCCACAAGATTTTGTCCGCAATTCCAAAGGAGAATTCTCCCATGAATAATATCTCAATCACCCGGTTGCCCGGTGAGTACTGGTGGGGCGGTGTGATCAACGATGGCAGCTCCATGCCGTTTGGCCAGACAACATATACGAGGGATTTGCGTGTGACGGATGACAATCAGGCCTCGCCTTTGCTGCTCTCCAATAAAGGCAGATATATTTGGAGCGAGGAACCGTTTGCTTTCCATGTGGACGGGAATGGACTCTCGGTCTTTGATAACGCAGGTGAAGTCGTCGTGGAAGAGGAACATAGCTCACTGCAGGGAGCATACCGTCATGCTGCTGGCACACACTTCCCTCCTTCCAAGCAAATGCCCGACGCTCTCGTCTTCACAGCCCCGCAGTACTGTACCTGGGTCGAGATGTTCTATAACCCCACGCAGGACAGAATTATCCGTTATGCAGAATCAATTCTAGCGAACGGGCTACCGCCCGGCGTCCTCATTATCGACGACAATTGGATGATGGATTATGGCATGTGGGACTTTGACAAGCACAGGTTCCCGAATCCCCGGGAGATGATCGATACGCTTCATGGCATGGGTTTCAAGGTGATGCTCTGGATGTGCCCATACGTAAGTGCGGACTGCACCATGTTTAAGGAATTGCGGGCGGGTGATCTGCTTCTAATAGGCGTGGACAACGCGCCAATCATCCGACATTGGTGGAATGGGTACAGCGCAGTTGTGGATTATACGAAGGAGGAAGGTGCGGCCTGGTTCAAGCGGCAGATGGATCGTCTGATCACTGATTACGGTGTTGATGGTTTTAAGCTTGACGCCGGCGAGCCGTTCTTGCCGGGCGGAGCGGACACGACCCAGCCCGTTGCATGGACTCGTCCCCTGCGTCAGCTTGAAGACTGCGAAGCATATGCTAATCTCGGAGTTGGCTACTCGCTGGTTGAGTTGCGGATGTGTTGGAAACTCGGTGGCCAGGGACTCATCCAGCGCCAGCGGGACAAGACACATACCTGGGACGCCACTGGGCTCAGCGGACTCATACCCAACGCGATTGCTCAGGGACTGCTTGGTTACGCATTTAACTGCCCCGATATGATCGGCGGCGGTATGGACGGCGATATCAACTCCCCGGAATTTCACTTTGACAGCGAGTTGTTCGTAAGGTACACCCAGTGTGCCGCACTGTTCCCTGTGATGCAGTTTTCCATGGCACCCTGGCGCGTGCTGAAAGGTGAGGAGCTAACCTGGTGCCTTGACGCTGTACAGCTAAGATCCGAGCTTGGTCCCGAACTTCTGGCGCTTGCTCGCCAAGCCGCTGCAGACGGTTTACCGATACTGCGCAGCTTGGAGTTCGAATATCCCGGCGGCGGCTACGAGCTCGTAAATGACCAGTTTCTCCTCGGACAGAATCTGCTCGTTGCGCCAGTCGTCGTCAAGGGACTGACATCCAGAAACGTGATTTTTCCTGAGGGTCAATGGCAGGACGAGGATGGGAAGATCATCAACGGGCCAATCGAACTTCAAGTTGATGCGCCCCTCTCACGTCTGCCTTGGTATCGCAAAATCCAATAGGAAGTATATCTCCATGAAAAAAATAAATCTTGCCCTGATTGGAGCAAGCGCCAGAGGGCTGCCTAGCTATGTTCCCTATGTACTCGCCCATTCGGACGAGGCCGAATTCGTAGCAGTCGCCTCCGCTCAGGCCTCGCTTGACAATCATCTGATGGCATTCGCTGCCGAGGCGTCAAGGCTGAGGCAGGGATTAGTCGTCGAGATGAGCGAATTCAAGGCAACGATTCTGGCGTCTTCAGCCTGCAATTGACAAAGGAACAGTTCTGCTCAGATAATAAAAAGGTTGAAGATACGTCAACCGTAACAAGCGAAAACTGACTGGGGGATTTAAGCATGTATGAGCTACTAATTGTTGATGATCATGCTCATCTCGTGGACAGTCTCGAACGCACCATGCCGTGGGAAGCGCTCGGCATTGGCAAGGTTCACAAGGCTTTCTCTGGCGAAGAGGCACTCGAACATTGCAAGAGCTATCCCGTCGATATTATCATCACCGATATTCGAATGCCCGGGATCTCCGGCCTGGAGCTGATCGAGCATATAAAAAAATACGACAAACACTTCAAAAGCATCCTGCTATCCGGCTACGGCGAATGGGACTACGCACAGGAGGCGATCAGACAACAGGTGGATGGTTATCTGCTCAAGCCAGTCGACCAAAGAGAGCTGGCCGACATGCTGCGCCAACTTACGGAAGCGCTTCATCTGGAATGGGACGAACGGGGAAAACAGGTGAAGGCAATGAGCATGCTCAGCGAACATATGCCATTGTTTCGAGAAAAGCTGCTTATGGATCTGCTTCAAGGTAGGAAGCTTGCTCCCAAACTTCTCGAAGAAAAAATGGCTTATTATCGGCTGCCGTTCTGTCCGAGCGACGAAACTGCAATATGCCTCCTACGCATTGAATCGTCTGCTGAGGAGTTGAACTGGAAGGACCAGTCCCTGCTCTCCTCGGCCGTCGCAAATATCGCTGAGGAAACCTTCTCGGAATTGTTTCATGTCTGGCACGGGCGTGATGCGTACGAGCATGAAGTCTTCGTTCTCAAGGTACGGGAAGAGTCATGGCTAGCGCGGGAGAAGGAGCCGGAGCTTAATCGGCAGCGATCCCTCGAACATTTGGCGGCCAGGCTGCAGCAGCACGTCAGACACTTTCTCAAAAGCAGCATTTCAATCGTCGTGAGCCACTGGCAGGTCATGGCTCATGGCCTGCGTGAAACTTACCAGGACGCACTGGCTATACTCACCCGCCATCTTGGCGGTGAGACGGACCTCTTAATCCGCCTGCAGGACGCCTTAGTGCCGGAAAAGCCCTACCGAGTCCATAGTCTTTACGAGTCACCCACGTTGATCCAGTTGTTCGAAATTTACCAGTGGGAGGCGATCTCTGCCAAGTGGGACGCCATTTTCCTTGAGGTGACAAACAAACGAATGGATTCACGGGAAACGCTCCTTGAGCTCTATTATCACGCGATGGGCGCCTTCAGCTTTTTTGCCCACAAAAACGGACTCAGCCTGCTTGAGATCATCCCTCCAGAGCTGGAAAAGGCCTCTGAAGCCAACCGTTTCCGCCATATGTACCAGCTTCAGGATTGGATAGTACTCACGCTCGAGCGATTGCGGGAGATGACCAAAAGCGAATGGAACAATGAGCAAGTAGCGCTCATCCGTAAGGTCCAGCAGTTCATCACAGCGCATCTCGCGGACGCCACGCTGCAGACGGCAGCGGATCACGTCGGCCTGCATCCCGCGTATCTGTCCGCTCTGTTCAAAAGCAAGGCAAGCGAAAATATTAGCGAATATTTGTACAAAGTGCGCATGCAGCGCGCGCGGGAAATCCTTATCGAGCAACCAGAACTCAAGGTTAGCGACGTTGCGACGGCAATCGGCTACCATAAGCCGCAGTACTTCATCAAGTTGTTCAAAGAGCATTGTGGACTGACACCGCAAGACTTCCGTCATCAATCCTCCTGACCGAACGGGGACATTATAATGAAACTAACCATTTTCACAAAAATTGTACTTGTCATCTTTCTACTGCTCGTCTCTACCCTGCTTCTGTACTACCTGACCAATCGCTCCAGCGTGCGGCTCATCAAGCAGGAAATTCAAAGAGTGAAATTGAATGAGCTTACTTTCCTGGCCGGAGACATCGACAACAATCTGTCCAAAGTATCGTCCTTTAGCGATTTTCTCGTACTCGACAAAGATGTGCGATTGCTTGCGACTCCTTCCTTTCTGGAAGGAGATTTTGAGCTGAACAAGTTGAAACTGCGGGTATCGGACAAGTTGAACCTGTTGCATGCCCTGAACAACTGGAACGCCGAATTTATGGTGATTTACGATGAGGATAGTTCATCTTTCTCCTCCACGTCCTCTTCGTCAAAGTTAAGCGAACTGTACCTGGAGACGCACTTCCGTCCGTTCTGGCAGTATGAGCAGACGGGCGATGGCACGTATTTGACGTATTATTTGGCGCATCCGTACACCTTCCGCTTTGATCCGGAGGAAGTGTCTTATGTCGTCAGGGCCAAGATCGACACCAAAAATGTACTCGCCTACTTGGACCGCGCCAAGGGAACGAACGACAACAGCACAATCTTGTTGTCTACGGCCGGGGATGTGCTTGCAAGCGACACAGGGAAGCTTCCTTTCATCCGTGAATTGACAAGCCGACTTGAAGTTGGTAAAGAACTGAGTGGTAACCGACTTATTAAACTGAACGGTGAGCAATACCTCGTTAATTTCACTGCTCTGAGTAACTTTAAAGATTGGTACATCGCCGACTATACCCCGATCAGTGAGGTGCTCAATCCGATCTATGCCAACCAGCGTCTCTACTACTTCTCTAGCGTTTTCCTACTTCTGTTCAGTATCCTGCTCGCCCTGCTGTTATACCGGGACGTGCAGATTCCGATACGTAAACTGCTCTGGGGCGTGAGGAAAATCACATCCGGTCAATATTCCATCAAGCTCCACCAAGAGAGCAATGACGAATTCATGTATTTGTTTGAGCGCTTCAACGAAATGTCCAAAGAGATCAAAGAATTAATTGAAAGGGTTTACATAGAACAGATACGCTCCAAAGAAGCAAAGCTTCGGCAGCTCCAATCCCAGATCCAGCCGCACTTCCTGTACAACTCGCTTGCATTTATCAAGAGTATGACCGAGCTTGATGAGAAGCAGGCCGTCATTGACATGTCTATAAGCTTAAGCCGTTATTTCCGGCAAACGATCAAGTTCGAGAACACGTATACAACGGTGCGGGATGAGCTTGAGCTCGTCCGGTTATACCTGACGATCCAGAGCCTTCAGATGGACCGCTTCGTTTTCACCATTGATGTCGAAGAGCAGCTCCTCGATATACAGGTGCCGCGACTGCTTCTACAACCGCTCGCGGAAAATGCCATTCTGCACGGCATTGAGGCGCTGCGCATGGTTGGTGACATCCGAATTCGTGGCTATTCCAACGGTGAATATTGTGAGCTTATTGTGGCGGATAACGGCTGTGGTGTCGAGCCCGGTCGACTCGACACGCTTCGTAATGCAATCTACTACGGCGCGGACGCCAATACTGCGTGGGCGCTTCACAATGTATATGAGCGGATGAGAGCGATGCTCGGCTCAGAGGCCGATATGGAGCTGGCTAATGGAGAACTGGGTGGACTTCAGGTGACGCTGCGCTGGAAAGTGGTCCGTGAACAGGAGGTAACAGAGATATGTTAATCTGGAAATGGTTGAGGCAGACAGGTCTGTTTGGCCTCGCGATCATCTTGTTTCTAGTCGTTATGATTTTCTCGTTTATCTTTTGGGAAGATCCAACGACACCCTCCCAACTACTGAAGAAAGAAAACACTTCTGTCAGGCCTGCCCCTTCGTTCATCGGTGGAAAATATGAGTCTCCCGTCGTCTTGACGACCGTTGGGCATCTGTACCCGGACATCGAGTTCAAAAACGGTGAGGATCTGCAAAACAACGTACTGAGCCGACTGTTTGAGGACAAGCTTGGCATCAAGGTCAATTACCTCTGGACGACGACTGGTGATGAGGATGTCTACATCAATAAACTGAACACCTTGATCGCGACCGGTCAGTCCCTTCCCGACATCGTCACATTCAAGGGTGGACAAAATATGTATCCGCTGCTGCGCTCCGGTGCCTTCAGGGACGTAGGAGAGTTGTTCGAGCAGTATGCCTCACCCACGTGGAAGGCAGCCATGGCGCAGGCACCCGAGTCGTGGGAGCGGTACATGATCAACGGCAAAAAAATGGCGATACCAATCCTCGACGGCAAGATGAATTCGAACGAGGTATTGTACATTCGTCAGGATTGGCTTGATAAGCTTGGTCTGAAGGCGCCCACCACCCTCGAAGAGATGGAGTCCGTCATGGATGCGTTCGTTCATCTAGACCCGGACGGCAATGGTAAAGACGACACCTATGGACTTAGCATCAGCTTGAAAAATTCGTTTTTCACCTGGATGTCGGATGCGGGATTTGTATTTGGGGCTTATGGGGAGATGCCGGATATCTGGAGCACAGACCCGGACGGGATGCTGTCTTACGGTTCGGTCCAACCAAGTGTTCGGCAAGGTCTAACGACGTTAAAACGCTGGATGGAGCGAGGCTACATACCAAAGGATGCTGAGATTCTCGATGAGGTCCAAGCGACGGAATCATGGAAGCTTGGCAAGACAGGCATGATTGTGGCGCCGCTGTGGGCGGCCGGATGGCCGCTAGGGAACGTAACTGCGAACGTACCGGACGCCCGGTTCGAGGCATACCCGATCCCCGTCGGACCGAGCGGTTTATCCGGTACGCGTGGCACGCCGCCAGAGTATGGCGCAATTGCTATCAATGCAGATATGGCGAATCCTGAGATTTTTTTCAACTATATGAACTTTGTTTATGACAACTTCATTGATCCTCCTGCTGGCTCACCGTATCGCTGGGGTATCGCTGAAGGCTACGACTACGGCTATGAGGATGGCAAGGTGACATTTCTGGAAAGCCAGGTTCCGGGCGGTTTTGCAGACCCCCAGAAGTATCTCTTAAGCCTGTCTCTCCCCTCTGTCCCTAACCTGCTCAGTGAATCGATTGCTCGCATCAACAGCGGTGTATCCGATCAGACCTCATATGACATCAAAAACAAGCTGCTCCGTACACCTCAAGAGCTGAAGGGCTGGCAAATCGTTGAAAGCAATCCCTCCGTCTACAAGACAGATGCCTTCACAGGTGCACCTACGCCTACGATGGAAAAGATCGGTGACGCCCTTGACGAGTTACTGCATGACGCGATGCTCAAAATCGTATACGGGCAGGAGCCGTTGTCAAGCTTCGATCTCGTCGTCGCTAGATGGCACAAGCTAGGTGGCGATAAGATCACTGAAGAGGTGAACAACTGGTACAAATCGCTGGAAAAAATCAATCAATAATCGTTGTTTTCTGTGGGTTATCTAAAAATTGAAAGGATCAGATAAAAACATGGCGCACAATGTAAGTTGTACGCCATGTTTGATGAAATATTAAATTAATGCAGCTCTGAAATGATGGGATAGATTGGGCTTCTCAGATTGAAATTGTAGTTCAGGTCTACAATCCCTACGACTTCGTTGTTATCATATAGATCTAACATGAAGCCTGCCATTTCTTTGGCAGTGTGGTATTTAGACATGTTTGCTTTGTAATCAAATTCTTCTGTGTCTAATGATTTCTTCACGAATTCCGTTTCCGTAATTGCTGGAGCCAGTACTTTTGCTTTTAATTTTGCCCCTTTTATTTCAAGTTCTTTGGCAAGCCCTTCTGTGAAGGCACTCACGTAATATTTCGATGCCGAATACGCAACACTCCCAACAGCGATGGCATATCCAAGTGCGGATGCAACGTTAATTAACTGAGTTCCCTCTACATCTGCGTAATCTCGCACATACAGTGTGGAAAGGATCGTTAGGGACTCAATGTTCACACGCAGCATCGTTTCAACTTTCTCCAAATTCTGTTCTGCTACAAAAGAACCTTCACCGAGCCCCGCATTGTTAATCCAAGTCTCAATTTGGTATTTCTTCAACGTGTTATAAAGTGTGTATGCCTGTCTTGTATCCGAAAGATCACTTGTATGAACAATAACATCTACTGTAGCATCAATATTCTGAATTGCTGATTTGAGTTCTTCTAATTTGTCCACTCTTCTAGCGACCAGGATTAAGTTTTTGCCACGTGCAGCAAATGCCAATGCTGTCTCATATCCAATCCCTGAACTTGCACCCGTAATAACAGTATATTTCATCCTATTTTCTCCTTATCAACATGTATTTTATATAGATAAGCTTTCAAAATAATTTTAGAACGATCGTTCTTGATATTGCAAAAAAAGTTAGATCTAACTTGCTATTTAGAATATCATTTCTAGAACGAACAGTAAAGAATTATTTTCTGACTACTATATAATGATGTTTGAACATGGAACTACTGAGTTTTGCCAGACATGCGATACAAGTTCTTTATAACGTTAACAGAATAAGAACCTGTATCACTAAAACAAATCAGCCTTTGTGGAGACAACTCCCTCTTTGCCATCCAAGGTGTAACTCCACTTTCAATCTAAAACGGATAATGTCATATCCATAATATTTGTTAATTTTTGCTGATCCGTAGTGGTCTTAACCAACGTACGTATGCCCACCCATGCATTCATCAAATAATGAGAAATAACTACAGGATCAATGTCAGCCTTGATTTCACCCTTTTGCTGGCCTTCCAGAACAAGGTTTCTCAAGAATTCCTCTGTTCGCAAGTAACTCTCATTAACCAAAGATGCAACTTCAGGATCCAATACGCCCAGTTCTACGCCTGAGTTTACAAGAAAACACCCTAAAGGTTGTCCTTCATTTCTTATTGTTGACTCAAACAATGCTCGAATGATCTCTTTGATTGGTTTTTGTGTATCAATCAGAAAGCTCATTTTGTTGGTCTGCTTCGTTTCATATCGTTCAAGAGCTTTCATAAAGAGAGCATGCTTATCCCCAAATGTATCATAGATACTTCTGCGGTGAATGCCCATAAATCCAACCAAATCCTGCATTGAAGTTTTCTCATATCCTTGGGACCAGAACAATTGTATGGCTTTATCTAATACTTCATTAACTTCAAATTCTTTGGATCTTGCCATCCTCATCACCTCGAATAATCATTATACATTGAAGTGAACCATCGGCAAACTGAAAATGAACAAGTGCATAGATTACAGGGATGACATGCGCAAAAGAAGATTTATTTATTTGCATAATCATCCATGGCTTGAACAGCTAATTCGAATGCCTTGATTCTTCTTCTTAAAAGCGTCTTTTGAGGGCTGCCCGCTTTGGACTTATTATAACTGTTCTCAAGTGATGGGAATAATCCAATCAGAACATTTCGAGCTCCTGCTAACTCTTCGTTGGTGTACTGATGAGCTTTTTGATTCCAGGCCATTTCCAGCATAGCCAAACCGACGTATAAGGCGTTAAGTCGTTTCTTTAATAAAGTAGTGTTATTCCCTTTCTGAGTCAAATTAGTCAAGGCGTTTTCGGATTTGCGTATGGTCGATTGGAAAGCTTGAATGGATAGCAATTGTTCTTCCTCTGATACATTTTCCATGTAGTGCTAACCTCTCCTTTTCTCATGCATACAACTAATTTACATTTCCCGCGAGGTGCGATCAATAATATAACGGGCAAAAACTACCGCAGGTTTCAATGTTAACTGTCTTTTTCACCGTAGCAGATGGATAAATTAAAAATCCCGCCCTAGACATTTTGTCCAGAACGGGACGTACTTGTTGAATTAATCGTTTGCGTTTTCCTTGGTCAACAGCTTCAATTCAGCAGGGATTGATTTTTCTACCTGCTTGCCGCCCAGTACATCCAGAGCAGCTTGCACCGCCAGCTGGCCAATCAGTACTGGCTGCTGAGCTACTGTTGCTGTCAACTTTCCGTCCTTAATGGATTTGATCGCATCATCATTGCCGTCAAATCCAATCACGGGAATGTCTTTACCAGAACTTTGGATCGCTTCGATCGCCCCCAATGCCATCTCGTCATTATGGGCAAATACAGCCTGCACGTCAGGATTGCCCTGCAGCAGATTCTCCATTACATTCAAACCTTTGGAGCGATCAAAATCGGCAGATTGCTTCGCAACCACATTAAGTTTTTGGTCAGCAATCTCGTGGAAACCTTTCCCCCGCTCTCTTGTTGCGGAAGCTCCGGGTACACCCTCAAGTTCAATCACTTTTGCTCCCTCGCCAAGCTGTTTTACGAAATATTCCGCCGCCATTTGTCCACCTTTGACGTTATCGGATGCGACCAATGCTGCCACGTCGCCTTTGTCTGCGGAACGGTCCAATGTAATTACTGGAATACCCACGCTATTGGCCGATTGAACAGCCGTTGAGATTGCCGCCGAATCCGCAGGGTTAATCAGCAGAGCATCCACGCCCTGTTGAATCAGGTCGTCCACATCATTGGTTTGTTTGGCTGAATCATTTTGAGCATCAACCACGATGACCTGAATTCCTTGTTTTTTGGCTTCTGCAACGACTCCGTCCTTGAGGGAAACAAAGAAGGGATTATTCAACGTAGAAACTGACAGGCCGATTTTTTTCTGTCCATTGCTTCCGGCAGAGTCGGGCTTAGCCCAACCCGGAGGCTCCAAAGAGCATCCTGCAAGAACGATCATCATTACGCTTACAAGCAATATGGTTAGTTTTTTCATATTCGCTTCTCTCCTTAAGCCGTTTTCTTGCGGTCCAGCAGGACAGCGATGGCAATAACGACACCTTTTACAACCATTTGATAAAACGAGTTCACTCCGAGCAGGTTCAAACCATTGTTCAACACGCCGATAATCAGGACCCCAATCAATGTACCGACGATCCGTCCTCTACCACCTGATAGGCTTGTTCCACCCAGAACAACAGCTGCAATGGCGTCCAGTTCATATGAAGTACCTGCCGTTGGCTGCGCAGAATTCAGACGGGAAGTCAGGATCGCGCCTGCCAGCGCTGACAGCATACCTACCAGGGAGTAAATCATGATTTTCACACGATGCACTTTAATACCTGAGATAATAGACGCTTTCTCATTGCCACCAAGCGCGTACGTTTTACGGCCGAAAGAAGTTTTGTGCAAAATCGTCCACAGAATTACGAAAGTAATGAGCATTGTGATTGCTGGAACCGGTATGCCTAGCATATAACCACGACCGAACAGTTGGAACAGCAGGCTATCGCCCAATCCGGTAATCGGATTACCGTTCGTATATACCAGCGTCAATCCACGGAACACCGTCATCGTCGCCAATGTAGCAATAAATGGAGCCATCTTGCCTTTTGTTATCATGAGTCCGTTCACCATACCCATGACACCGCCGAGCGCAACCCCGATAATGATCGACAGAATCGGATCCAGGCCAGATAGCATCATATTGGCTACAAAGGCGCTAGATAAAGCCAGAATGGAGCCCACCGACAAGTCGATGCCGCCTGTCAGAATGACAAATGTCATGCCAAAGGCAATCAGCGCGTTAATCGAAACCTGACGCAATAGATTTAATATGTTAAGCGGTTCCAAAAAGCTTGGATTTAATACCGATACGATGATAATCAGAATGATCAGTCCAAGCAACGGACCTAATTTCTGTGTTAGATTCGTCAAGCGGAAACCGCTTTTGGCGGGTTGGTTTTCCTGCAAAGTTGTCATATCATTGTCCCCCTGTAGCCAATGTCATAATGTTTTCCTGTGTTGCCTCTTCTTTTGCCAGTTCACCACTAATGCGTCCCTCATGCACAACCGCGATTCGATCGCTCATGCCAAGCACTTCAGGCAGTTCGGAAGATACCATAATGATGGCAACTCCGCGGTCAGTCAGCTCGTTCATCAACTGATAAATCTCTCGCTTGGCTCCAACATCCACACCGCGTGTCGGCTCATCCAGGATGAGCACACTTGGGCCAATGCCGACCCATTTGGCGATAACCACCTTCTGTTGGTTGCCCCCTGACAGGTTTCGTACCGCTGTTTCGGATGATTGTGTCTTAATTTGCAAACGTTTGATGAGCGTATCGACGAATTCCTGTTCTTTCTGGGTCGAGATGAACCCCTTACTTGAGAAGCTGAACAGATTAGGTAAGGCCATATTCTCACGAATGGAGAAATCTAATACCAAACCTTCATCCTTCCGGTCTTCGGTAATAAATCCAATTCCATGTTTAACCGCGTCGGCAGGCTTCCGAATATGAGCCTTTTTGCCTCGAATCATAATTTCGCCACCGTCCAGAGGCTCCAAACCGAAAATCGACCGCATGATCTCTGTCCGTCCCGAACCCATCAGCCCGGAGAACCCGAGGATCTCGCCTGCTCTCACCGTAAAGTTGATATTTTGGAACAATCCTTTGCTGCTTGCGTTCCTTACTTCCAGGACCACTTCACCATACGAAGGATTGCGTGCCGGATATCGTTCCGTAAGTTCCCGTCCGACCATCTTCCGCACAACTTCGTCAAAACTGGTCTCCGGGATCGCCTTGGTATCTACCGTTTTACCGTCACGCATGATCGTAATCCGGTCGCAAATGGTGAAAATCTCCTCCATCCGGTGCGAGATATATACGATGGAAACGCCATTTTCCTTAAGCGAAGTGATTACGCCGAACAACTTCTGAATCTCCCGCTCCGTAAGCGCCGCCGTGGGCTCATCCATGATGATTACTTTGGCGTCGGTCATCAGTGCTTTGGCAATTTCAATCATTTGCTGCTGACCGACAGAACATTCCCCGGCAGGACGATCCAGCGGAATCTGTACGGAAAGCTTGGCAAACTGCTTAGTGGCAAGCGCTTTCATTTGTCTTGAATTCAGCAATCCAAAAGACGAAGTTATTTCCTTACCTATGAAGAGATTATCAAGCACCGTCATTTCCGGCCAAACGTTTAACTCTTGGTGGATAAAAGCAAGCCCCATCTTCTCAGCTTCCTTCGGATTGGCAAAATAGGTTTCTTTGCCGTCAATGGAGATGGTTCCCTGATCCCGCCCATGAAGACCGATCAAAATGTTCATTAGCGTGGATTTTCCAGCCCCGTTCTCTCCCATCAGGGCATGAACCTCGCCTTCCTTTAGTTCGAAATCCACCCCGCTTAGCACTTGGTTGGTGCCAAAAGCTTTATATATGTCTTGCATCTGAATATGCATGATACCGTCCCCCTTTTAACCGAAAATGACGCCCGATTGTAAAATGCAATTGGCATACGGCGTAGCTTCGCCCGTACGAATGACCACTTTGGCATTCCGGGTCAACGCCTTGAATTGTTCATGATTAATGGAAACGTCAATGGCTTCATCGCCAAATTTCTCGGTAATAAACTGCATAGCTTCTGGATTCCCTGCCTTGATTTCTGTTGCCAAAATCACTTTCTCAACGACCATATCGTCCGCAATAAGCTCCACGATCTCTTGAAAACTCGGTGTTCCCAGTTTCAAGGACAAATCGATTTTGGGGACCCCTTCTGGAACCGGAAGGCCAGCATCCGCGATGACAATCATGTCCGTGTGACCCAAATCAGACAACACCTTCGAAATGTGACTGTTCAATATTCCCAGCTTCTTCATTTCAGGCTTTCCTCCACTTCACCCCGTGTCGGCATGCCTCCTTGTGCCCCAAACTTGGTCACGGATAGCGATGCAGCCCGGTTGGCGAATCTAATGCTGTCTTGTAGCGGTTTGCCTTCAGCCAAAGCCACCGCAAATGCGGCGTTAAACGTATCACCCGCTCCGGTTGTATCCACTGGTTCCACCTTATAAGTAGGTACAACGATTTCCTGTTCGCCGTCAAAATATCGAACTCCGTTGCTGCCCTCCGTAATAAACAATTTGTTTGGATATTTGCGCAGCGCTTCTGCCGGAGTCATGCCCTGAAACAATATCTCGGCCTCATGCTCGTTCGGCGTGATATAAGCAGCTTTGTCAATGACCTCATCCGGTACTTTCCTTGCAGGTGCAGGATTCAACAACAGGGGCGTTCCGCTTTGGGCGCAAATCTCGCTGACACGAACAACGGTTTCCTCCGGAATTTCCTGCTGAATCAGTACAATATCTGCACGTTGGATCACTTCTGCCGCTTCATCGACATAAGCCGGTGTAACTTCTCGATTTGCCGCTTCAACAACCACAATACTATTATCACCTTCAGCCAGCACGATATGAGCCGTACCGCTCTCCATATGTGTAACCGGTTTCACATTCTGCGTATTTACACCATTTGCTTTGAAATTATTTAAAATGGCTGTACCAAAAGCATCATCACCCACCCGGCCGATCATGGAAACATCGGCCCCCAGCCTTGCGGCAGCAACTGCCTGATTTGCTCCTTTGCCGCCAGGAACTGTTTTGAAGCTGTCGCCAAGGACGGTTTCACCCGCCCCCGGCCGCCTTGCAGAAGTAACAACTAAATCCATGGAGCTGCTGCCAATTACGCATATTTTAGCCATCTGAATTCACCTTTCTTGTTGTGCCCCGTTCAATGAAACTGACCGGGAGCTGTATGTGTTTGTTTTCGATTGGAGCTTGTTCCACCAGTTTGATAAGCAAACCGGCTGCTTCCCTTCCCATCTCATAGGCCGGTTGGCGAATGGTCGACAATGCTGGTGATAGCAGGCTGCTCATCGGGATATCGTCGAAGCCGATAATTTGCATATCCTCCGGAACTTTTTTACCGATTCGCAATGCCTCGTGCAGTACCGCCATAGCTGCGATGTCATTACTTGCAATGACTCCGTCTGTATCGCCGTACTTGCTAAAAAGCTCATCCGCCCATAAGCCAACATCGTTAAAGGAAAAGGATGTCGTTTGGATTACGCGGTAATCCAGACCAGCTTGACGTATGCTCTCGATTGCGCCTTCAAAACGATCCTGTGCAGGTTTGATATGTGCCGGCCCCTGCATAACCGTAATTCGGCGACTTCCACGCTTGATGATCTCCCGTGCAGCCAGACGTCCACCCTCTCTGCCATCCGCAAATACGGAGGGACTGTCCAGAGGTGTTCTGTCAAGAAACACCACGGGAATTTTCAAGTTCTCATATATTGAAGAATGAGGGTAATTCGTTGAAGAGATTACGCCGACTACATTATTCTGGATAAAAGTCTGGATGTAATCCTTTTCCTTCTGTTCATCCTCATCACTATTTCCGAAAATCAATCTGAAATCCTGCTCCTGCATCCGGTCCTCTACGCCGCGTGCAAGCTGCGGAAAGTAAGGGTTTGCAATATCGGGTAACAGCAGGCCAATCAATTTGGACTTACGCTTGTATAAAGAGCGGGCCACCTCATTGGGAGAGAAGTTAAGCTGCTTGACCGCCTCCTCCACTTTCTTACGAGTGTCCGCATGAACATAACCTCTTTCATTAATGACCCTTGATACAGTGGCAACTGAAACGCCAGCGAATTTAGCTACATCTTTTATTGTTGTCATGAACGTTCACTCCTATGTGTGTAACCGGTTACAGATATGAAAATATCATATTTTATTAAGTTTGACAATCCTTTTGTTACTGGAAATTTATCCAAGTCACCAGAAAGAGACCTGATTACACTTGCTTTATTATGCCCTAGCATCTTCATAAAATGACTACTTGCCTTGAATTCAACTTATCCATTAGAGTAGATATTGGAGGTGTACATCATTGAAATTTAACGAGTATGTTATAGGCGAGACCTATAGAACAGAGTCTATTCAATTGTCAAAGAAAGATATTATTGATTTTGCAAAAATATATGACCCTCAATATATGCATATAGATGAGGCAAAAGCCAAAGAAGGACGCTTCGGCAGCCTCATTGCTTCGGGTATGCAGACGATGAGCACGTCCTTCAAACTTTGGGTGGAACTCGGGATATATGGAGAAGATGTTATCGCAGGAACCGGCATGAATAACATAAAGTTTATCAAACCTGTGTTTCCAGATGATGAAATCAATGTTCTATCCGAAGTGATTGAATTGGCTCCAAGAAGAAGCAGGGGTGGAATTGTTACCGTGCTGCTCACTACTTTTAATCAAAATAATGAGAAGGTTTTTCAGGCAGAATTAAGTGCTCTGATTAGCAACTGAATTTGTACAATTCGTTTCCGTTGTTGACTTTGAAAACAAAAACGATCGCACATCAGGTCTGATGCGCGATCACTGCTGTACAATCTCAATTCGTGTATCATTTACAATATTTCGATATATCCTTCTGTTCCATGTACCCGAATTCGCTGCCCATCTTTTATTCGATGAGTTGCCTTCTCCACTCCGACAATGGCTGGCAAGCCATATTCACGCGCAATCACAGCTCCATGGGTCATCAGTCCACCCACTTCGGTAACTAGGCCTTTTATAGAAACAAATAATGGTGTCCAGCTCGGATCAGTATAGGGAGTCACTAGTATATCTCCATCTTCCAGATCAGCATCTTCAATATTGAAGATGACACGTGCACGGCCCTCTATCACTCCGGAAGAAACAGGCAGGCCGACAATGGCTTCGGCTGGCATATTTTCACGTTTATACTGACCTGTAATGATTTCACCATCAGACGTGAGCACGCGAGGTGGAGTTAGCTTTTCATAGATTTTATAATCGTCTTTCCGTTGGGTAATGATCTTCTCATCCAGTTTATTGGTGCGTACAACTTCACGAAGTTCTTCAAAAGTGAGAAGGTATATATCCTCTTTTTCGGCAATAACACCGGCTTGTGCAAGTCGTTCGGCTTCTTTCAATAAAGCCTTTTTATATACGAAGTAACGATTGATCATGCCGTATTTGGGATATTCCCGATAACCGATGAAGTTGCGAACTAGGTCAATCATTCGTTTCGTTTCCTTGGCTTTTTGTTCACCATCAGGCAATAGCTTCAATCGATCCAATATTTCCTGTTCTTTCTTCAATGCTTCCTGTCGTCCCTGCTCAAATTTTCGTTTGCTTGCATTAGGCTTAAAGTTTCTGATGTTACCCAGAATCAACGGTACAAGTGTAATGGGTTTTTCAATCCAACGGGTTCTGGTCAGATCGATTTCTCCGGCACATCGCATTCCGTATTTGTCCAGATAATCCTGGATCGCTTCCCTTGTTTCCTGTCCACCCTCAACCTTAACCAGTTCATCCATAAAGTCATCCTCTTTCACTTGCTGTAAATAAGCAATGACTTCAGGATACGGACGAATCACATCTGCAACATCCAGTAATGCCAGACCCATTTCCGAAGTGATATTGTTAGGTACAGATTGAGACAGCGTATCTGCTGCATTTTTCTCACCCAACCACTCTTTCATGTTTTCATTGATCCATGCTGAAGCATTCATGGCAGTCATAAATACATTTGAACTTCGTGGGTCAGATAGAAATCTCTTCAATTCTTTCAGATCTTCAAGGATAAAATCAAACAAATCCAATCCAGACTTGTTTTGGATGTTACGTTTTAGCTCTTCTACTGAGGCTTGATTGCTCTTAATCAAATCAGAGACGATAGTCGATTCATTTTCAATATGTGCTTGAAAACCATCAGATACGCTCTGTTTATGGTGATTACGCGGAGTTGGTGCTGGATGATCAACAGGTAACGATTTTATGAAATTCCCGCGCTCTATTACAGTTGTAAGTGCGTCCTTAAGGAGCGGATCGGATTGTCCCATGGTATTTATGAAGTTTTCTCTCATGACAGGCGAAGCTAGCCTAGGCGTAATATCAACAAACAATCTTCCACCAGCTATACGCATGGGTGCCGGAGTCGTTAAAAGAAAGAAAGATAAGCCCAGCGGTTTCATGGGATCAGTCATCATTTGTTGATGACCCACAGATAGGTACACATGATTTTCTTGGTCACTCGCTTCAGGGATCGGGTATAACGTTGTGATTGGCCGACTTTGGACAATATAAAACATATCATCCGCCAAACACCATTCAATATCTTGCGGGAAACCAAAATGAGCTTCGATCTGTCTTCCTATGCGTGCCAGTTCTAAAATTTGTTGATCGGTAAGTGTTTGCGTCTTTTGCAGCACGGGATCGATCTGATGTGTATACGTTCCACCTTCTTTCCGTCCATAGATACCCAACGTTTTGACGGCTATCCTCTTATCGACAATTTCACCTTCCCGTACTTTATAACAATCAGCAGATACCAAGCCGGACACCAGCGCCTCACCAAGTCCAAAGCTGGCGTCGATGGAAAGCAATTTCCGGTTGGATGTGATCGGATCAGCCGTAAATAAAATCCCTGAAGCCGTTGGGAATACCATCTTTTGAATGATAACGGACAAATAAACCTGACCATGGTCAAATCCATTTTGCATACGGTAAATTACCGCGCGATCGGTAAACAGGGAAGCCCAACATTTGCTGATATGATGCATAATTGATTCTTTCCCAATGATATTTAAGTAGGTGTCTTGTTGACCCGCAAAAGAGGCATGTGGTAAATCTTCAGCGGTCGCACTGGAACGCACTGCATACGCATGGCCCTCTCCAAATGTGGAGAGAAAATGAGCAACTTCTTTTTCAACATCGACTGGAATGTCTACGCCCAGAATAAGTTCCCTGATCTTCCTGCTGATTTCACCAATTTGCTCTCGTTCTTCTACTTTCAACAAGGTTAATTGATCCAGTAAAGCATGATACATTTCATTTTGTTCAATGGCTTTCTGATATCCAACGGTTGTAACACAAAATCCTTCAGGGACGTAAATTCCTTCAATCTTTGATAACTTCGCTAGATTTAATCCTTTTCCACCAACGAGTGCAAGCTGCAATTTTTCCATTTCCTGAAACCCGATAACCAAAGAACTCATTCCGAATCTCCCCTAACCAATAAATTGAGAAAAAAACATTTGACAAAGAGTTTACCGCCATGATAAGATTTAAATATAAGATAAGATATTTATGTCTTCGATGTCAAAAGAAATGTAATCTGATTATATCATTGTGTTTGTTTATATACAATATCGAAGAACTTGGGATAATTACCCAGGTTCTTTTTTGATTCAAATAATATTAATCCCTATAGAAACATGGCTCTCCTCAACCAGATCACTGTCGTGAACATGTTATGTACCACAGATGTTGAAGCCAACAGAAAAAGCAACCTGCCCTCAAATGAGGTTGGGCTGCTTTTTTTCAGTAATCGCCTTTTTAAGACAGTAAACATTTCAACAGGGTAACAAGATCTCAATTTTCGTACCTTGCCGCACTTTGGATTGTACATGAATTTCTCCGCCGTGTGCTTCCACGATCGTTTTGGCGATACTCATCCCTAGTCCAGAACCTGCCGTCGATTCCTCTGTATTTGTTCCCCGATAATAACGATTGAACAAATGCTGCAGCGTTTCCTCATCCATCCCTTTCCCATTATCAAATACGCGTATACATGCCTTATTGTTCATTCTGCCGATGGAGACGGTGACGTTAACGCCTGGCGGGTTATGCTTCACGGCGTTGGACAGCAAGTTATCCATTAACCGCAGCAGCCAGGTTTCATCAGCCTGTACCCACAAGGGACGCTCCTCCCCAACATAGTGAAACTGGTATTCAGACAGCGTAGCGTCATTGACATACTTCAGCACGGAGCAGCGCACCAGTTCAACCAAATCGATTTTCCGAATCTCCATAATCGAATCGCCCTGCTTAAGCTGATGAATCATGGAAAAGTCAGAGATCAGCTCAAGCATATAATCCCCTTTTTCCCGGATCGTCGCCCCCATGGTACGCATCTCTTCTCGGCTCCATTGTTCCGGTAAACTCTCCAGCATATATCCATACCCTTGAATGGTGGACAGAGGTGTGCGCAGATCATGTGAAATTCCTGACATCCATTCTCTTTGATCTTTCTCCAGCCGCTCGCGCTCCTTCTCGGTTTGGGCCAATTGATCAGCCATTTGGTAGAAGGATTCAATGACTTCCTTATAGAGCCTGTATCGGTTTCGCATCGTGCCATTGGAGCGGAATATCTTGCGTTTGTCCTTGGCGGTAAGTACCTGATCGTACTGCCCCCGCCCCATACGTTCGAACCAGCCTGCGAACAAAATCAGCGGCTGACCGTAACGGTAGCCATGCCAAATCGATAAGGGTACTGCCAAGAGAAGAGCTAGACCTGCAAACCACATAAGTCTGCGCGTTGCCGTATCCATCGCTGGATGTTTCAAAGGGCCACCCGCTGGATTGGGCGTATAAAGAATCCAGGTCATTCCACTACGCTGGTCCCGATGGGCGACTATATTGGTATCATAGTTGCTGGGCGATTGCTGGATTGCCAGAATGTCCAGTGGACGGTACCCCTTCTGCAAATACGTTCCATCACCGATGGCTTGTTCGGTATGACCCGTGGAATTAATTACCTGGAGATAACTACCGGTTTCACGCAGTCGCTGATCCAGAAAGGAAAGCTTTTCGCTAGATACCATGCCTTGCTGCCCGTATTCGTCGAACCAGGCCTTGAGCTGATTAAGGTCAGAACTTTGGTAGCCAAGGATATACAGAACCGGCACATTAAAGGCAAAGTTCAGATGAGTTTGAACAGCATACGTCCCAAGTGTCCGTGTCTCCTGAATATCGAGCAGTTGGGCGATTGAGTATGATGGCGACAGCCCATCATGCGTATCTGTATTTACTTCGTAAATGACCCCTCCTTCGGCATTTACAACCTGCATCCACATTCCTTTTTCCTCAATGAGCTTATCCCACTTGGGGGAGATTTGAATGGTCCCGTCTTTTGAAGAAGCTTCTTGAGCAATCAGTTGTAAGGCACCCACCGGAAAGTTCCGGCGCAACTCACTATTGGTCGTGTTTTGAAAGAATATAATGCAAGCAATGAGAGTAATCGCCAGAATGATCAGGGCATAAAAGATCAATTGATACGTGAAGTGAAATGTCATGCGCTGTTGTATCTTCATTGCTCCTGAAACTCCTTTGACAGCTTGTAGCCGAGCCCGCGTACGGTCAGCAGCAGCTTTGGATTTCCTGGATCGATCTCGATCTTCTCTCGTATGCGCCGAATATGTACCATTACCGTCGAGTCATCTCCCTGTCCGTTGATCCCCCACACCTGATCGTAGAGCTGTGTTTTGGAAAATACGACTCCCGGAAACTTGCAGAAATGCAGTAGCAGATGGAAAACCTGTGCAGGACAAGGGACAGGCTGTCCCTCCACGCTTAACTCGCCCTCCGCCTCATTCACGGTGAAGCGTCCGAATCGGTAAACCCCTGGTTCAGGGCGTTTCACCTGACTCACAGTTGGAGCTTCAGGCTCCAAACGGCGTATGCGCGCCTGAATTCTTGCAGCTACCTCCAAAGGATTGAAGGGTTTGGTAATATAATCGTCCCCGCCCATGGCGAATCCTCTCAGCACATCGAGATCGGATGCCTTAGCCGTCAGAAACAAAATATGCGGATTTCCGTATTCACGGAGCTTGGAACAAAGCTCCAGACCACTCCCGTCCGGGAGCGTGATATCGAGCAGGACAATATCCGGGGCAACGCGCTGTACCAGATCGAGAGCTTCCGCACAGGTGGAAGCATCGTACAGCTGATGAAACCCAGCCCTGCGAAGCACCATTTGCAGCATGGTGACAATCGAGGGTTCGTCGTCGACAATTGCAATTTTAATATCCGTTTGATTGGTCATCGTTTTCACCCATTTCATAGTAGCATACTCACATTAACAGAACCTAAACGGCTTGGGCAAACTTAAACGATTGTTCAGCAACTCGTTTAGGCTCTGTTTCAGTAACGCTGTTAGCATAGGAAATGAAAAATCTGATTCGCGACAAATCTATTTTATTTTAGGAGGAAAACATTTGATTATTACAACAACAGCAGTAATTGAAGGTTCCCCGGTTAGACAGTATATCGGCGTTGTAACCGGTGAGGTCATCATCGCTGCCAATGTCGGGAGAGACTTTCTCGCTTCATTTAGAGATCTTGTAGGCGGTCGTTCTCGTACCTATGAGAACAAGCTAAGAGAAGCAAGAGATGCTGCCTTTGAAGAAATGACCGAGCAAGCCGCACAGATGGGAGCCAATGCCGTAATCGGTGTGGATCTGAACTACGAAGTTGTTCGTCAAGGTATGCTCGTGGTCGCAGTCAGCGGAACGGCAGTTATTATCTAAACTTCAACGGCATTATCGCGCTGTCCCAAAATAATCCTCACGCTTTATCAATTCACAATAAGGAGCTTACATGCAAATGAAAAAAATCACGGCTTCAATTCTGTCCTTATGTTTACTTACCTCAGGGCTTCCCTCCGTTCATGCAGCAGAAAAAGTGATATCCGTATCATTAAATGGCGAGTCAACCCAGTTCAGTCAATCCTCAGCGATCGTAGACAAAGGGGTAACTCTCGTCCCCTCAATCATTTTTCACAACGTTAATTATATCTCTTAGTCTTGTTATGAAACGGGATTTCATTTTTTTGTTACAGCTACTCGCAGTTTGTGATATGGTCAGTGAGGTGCGATCAGCCCGTACACATTTACATATCATGCGAGGAGAAGATTGAAAGTGAATGAAATAAAAGCATTGGAGAACCCGAACAAGTTTAGTGATCCTTTATTTGTGACACTAGTTGCAAGTTTATGTTGCTTGTTATGGGGGAGTGCCTACCCGTTTATTAAGCTTGGATATAGTGCTTTTGACATCCTGGCAGAAGATATTCCATCCAAATTTGTATTTGCAGGTTATCGATTTATTTTAGCAGGATTACTGCTCCTATTCCTGTTTCGTGTCATTAGTAAACGGAAATTTGAACTGTCTGGACGACAATTTTCAAGCTTAATATTGCTTGGCATGTTCCAAACGGGTCTGCAGTATATGTTTTTTTATGTGGGTGTAGCCAATACGACAGGTGTCAAAGGTTCGATTATGAATGCGACAACGACCTTTTTCAGTGTTGTTCTAGCTCATTTTTTATATAAAAATGATAAACTGAGCAAAAATAAAATAGTCGGCTGTTTGCTAGGATTTATTGGCGTAATTATTGTGAATTTCCACTCCAATCTGCTGGAATTCTCCTTCTCTCTCACAGGTGAAGGTTTCGTTATTATGGCGGCTCTTATTTTTTCCATTACGGCCATCTACGCAAAGCACTTGACAGGCTCCATCGACGTCCTCGTTATTACTGGAGTTAGCTTGTTTGTCGGCGGACTGGCACTCACCATACTGGGACTCCTGCTTGGCGGCCGGGTTACACATTTTACACTCGAATCAACGGGTATCTTGATTTATTTAGTTTTACTTTCATCAGCTGCATTCTGCTTATGGAATCTACTTCTGAAATACAACAAAGTGGGGAAAGTATCTGTGTATAACTTCCTTATCCCTGTCTTTGGTGCATTGCTATCGGCGTTGTTTTTGGGAGAAACGATTTTGGAATTCAAAAACCTAATTGCATTGCTCTTTGTATCCATCGGTATTTATATGGTTAATCGCGTAACCTCTCGAAAGTTCTCAAATACCCTGGAACCTTAGTTCAAAAAGAAAAGGAAAAAATAATAACAGGGGCGCGACATTGCTCGCGTCCCTGTTTGTTTCCAATTGTACGAATACTCAACATCAAGTCGTTGAATTAAGCAAATGCCTCGTCAGATTCCACTCCCGCATTACAAACAGGAGTAAACGACATTACGCAAGCGGCGATGAACATAAGGCTCCTGATTGTTCAGCAGATGCTGCGCATACATGACCGTGAGTTCAGAATCTGGATCAATGATGGCCATGCAGCCGGCAGCACCACTCCATCCAAATTCACCAAGTGGGCTTAACGAACCGCTGCCCGCTTTGGAGATATGCGTGCGCACACCCAGTCCATAACTATACCCTCCCATATGATCCCAGGAGTAATCATCACGGGTCAGATCGTTCAGATGGTCTGTGCGCATCAGCTCAATTGAAGCATGTGACAGAATGCGCACGCCTTGCGGACTGGTCCCGCGTCCAGTCAGAGCGTTCAGGAACAGTGCATAATCGCTAACGGTGGACAACAACCCGGCACCGCCGCTCTCCAAATCCGTGCCTACCCGGAATCCGTTTCCGTCCATGCGTACGGCTTTTTCAAGCTCATCATTGTAAGCATACTGGGGAATCAGACGGGTCTGCTGTTCATCGTTCAGATCGAATGCCGTATCGTTCATACCTAGCGGTCCGGTAATTTCCTCTTGCAGATACGTACCAAAGCGTCTGCCACTCACAACCTCCACCAAGGCTCCGAGCACATCGTGACACATGCTATAGTTCCAATGCGTACCTGGCTCAAACAGAAGTGGTTCCTTGGCGAGCGCTTTCGCAAATTCTCTTGTCGGTAATGTTCCGTTCGTGTTCTTCACAGCTTCCTGAATGCTTGGCGAGCCAACATCATAGGAGAACCCGGCAGTCATCGTAAACAAGTCACGTACTGTAATCGCCTTTGTCGCTTTTTCCAATCTGACCTCGCCGCTCGATAATGTTTTCTTCACCGTCATCTCGGCATATTCCGGCAGATAGTCAGATAACGGATCGCTCAGCAGCAATTGCCCTCTCTCTACAAGTTGAAGCGCTGCCACACAGGTCATAATTTTCGTCATGGAGTAGAGATTGAAGATCGCCCCATCGCCGATGGGCGTTTGCTCCTCCAGATTAGCGTAACCATTCCGGTAACGGAAAACGGTATCATTTTGATGCATCACAAGGACCTCTGCCCACGGAATTCTCCATGATGTGATGCGATCAATAAATGAAGCAAGCGGTTTAAAGTCCATATTTCCCCGTCCTTCTATGTAGAATCGTTATCAATACACATAGTGGATCTGTGTTCATGCACATGGCCCACATAGTATTAATATACGACCATTCACATGCATTGACCATATCTAATAATAAGCAACGTTTAAACAATCTGTACATTTTTTAGGATCGGTACGATTACTAGAGTGTCTTGACCATGATAAAATCGATTTGTTCCTCGTCCCCCATGTAAAAAGAGTGAGAGCCAGTCTGGACAAACCCCATCTTCTTGTAAAAAGCAATGGCATTGTCATTCTTTTCCCATACGCCAAGCCAGACTTCCTTCTTTTTGTGCTCCAATGCGGTCTCCATCGCTTTATTTAGCAGATATTTACCCAGTCCATGCTTTTGGAATTTTTTCCTGATATAAATTCTCTCAATTTCTAGTGAAGCATCACTCATTTGTTCGGATTGGGCGCCATCACGATTCACCTTTAGATATCCGGCAAGTTCCTCATTGTAGTAGACGAAAAAGATGTCTGAGCAGCTATTGGACAGTTCATCTTCCAACTGTTTAGCGTTAAATGCTCTTTCCAGATAAGCTCTCATATTGTCAGGGGAATTCTGATCTTTGAATGTATCGTTGAATGTTTCTATACTTATTTCTTGTAGTTTTAGTAAATCCTCGGGACTGCATGCTCTAATTTCCACTGTCATTCTGATGTATCTCTCCTTCTATGAATCAATTACTTATTTGAAAACACTTCAGTTTTTTTGTTGCAAATACAACATTCATTATGTTCTTAATCTACTCTAATTTTGTAGAGTTTGCAACATAAATTAAGTGAGACGAAACAGGTTGAAATACAAGGCAACTCCCAAAAGCGTTTTTTTGTTCATACTATCTTGACGTTTATTTACAATCCACACCTCTATGTTTATTAATGAACAAATTTAATGAATCTAACAATTGATTATACGATTCTCTCTTATATAATAATAGATAGATGTTCATTATTGTATTAATGTAAATTTTAATCACACGTCAAAGTAATACTACAGTAATGAATAATATTCACTTTTCCCCCTGCAATCCATTCATGTCGAAAGGAGATGCTACGATGGACAGACCCTATACGATTTGTCATATGCTTAGTTCAATAGATGGCAAAATTATCGGCGATTTTCTGGAAGATGATCGGTCAACCTACTTCATTAAAGAGTATGAACGTATCCATGACCGCTACGAGTGTAATGCTTGGATGTGCGGACGAGTCACGATGCAAGAACATTTTGCACATGAATATATTCCTCCACCCAATCAAGAGAAGCAGTCCCCGATTCCTCGAACGGATTATGTTGCGCAACAAGACATTGGAACTTATGCCATCGCCGTAGATCCACACGGCAAATTGGCTTGGACCCATAACTATATATCCGACGAGAATGGCAACAGAACAAAGGATCACATTATTGAGGTGCTGACTGAACAAGTGCCCGATGCTTATCTCGCATATCTACAGGAATTGGGCATCTCTTATATCTTTGGTGGAACGAAAGAGCTTAATGTTGTGACGGTTGTAAAAAAACTGAAAGCATTGTTCTCCATCGATCGATTATTGCTTGAAGGCGGCGGTGTCTTAAATGGTTCTTTCCTGAATGAAGGTTTGATCGATGAGTTAAGTCTCGTATTCGTTCCTTTTGCAGAGGCAAGCTCTCCGGCTTTGACCATCTTTGAGAAGGGTTCAAGTTCCAAAGAAACCTTCCCCGTTCATTTTGAATTGATAAGAGTCGAACAAATGGAACATAACGGATTGTGGATGACTTATCGAGTAGAAGGAAATTCTAAATAACTCTCAACCGAATTACGAATGGAGGATCACATAGCTATGGAAAAAAAACAAACTGCTGGAAGAGATATATTAGGTGAGTTTGCCCCGAAATTTGCAGAGTTGAATGATGATATTCTGTTTGGCCAGGTATGGTCAAGAGTAGAAGAATTATCTAGTCGTGATCGCAGTATGATTACCGTCTCTGCACTTATTGCCGGTGGAAATTTCGAACAATTAACCCCACACCTTCACAAAGCAAAGGAAAATGGAGTAACTCGTAATGAAGTGTCTGAAATGATTACTCATCTTTCCTTCTATGTGGGCTGGCCGAAGGCATGGTCTGCGTTCAATATTGCAAAAGATATTTATAAATAAAAAAGAAAGTAGGGAACCATTATGACAAACGAACATTTGAGTAACAGCACCATCTTCCCACTCGGAAAGAAAGTAGAAGCCAATTTTATTGGAGATGCGTATCTGGAGATGGTCTTTACAGATGAAACTCCACTTAACACTAGCATTGGAAATGTCACTTTCGCGCCAGGAGCACGCAATAATTGGCATTCGCATGCTGTAGGTCAAGTGTTACTTGTTACAGGTGGTGAAGGCTGGTACCAGGAAGAAGGTAAACCCGCACGATTGCTTAAAACCGGAGATGTTGTAAATATTCCTCCTAACGCGAAGCACTGGCATGGGGCAACAGCCGATAGTTGGTTTGTGCATTTGGCTATGACACCTGGACAAACCGAATGGTTAGAACCTGTGAATGATGAGTGGTACAACGCGCTCTAAGGAAAGAATCTGATCCAAATGAAAGGAATGAACTGAATATGTCTAATATTGAGGGTAAAGTTATAATTCTTACGGGAGCATCCAGTGGAATTGGAGAAGCTACCGCGAAAGTTCTTGCTTCAAAAGGTGCCAAACTGGTATTAGCAGCTCGTCGGGAAGAGCGTTTAGTACAATTACAAAAAGAAATTCAGAACAATGGCGGTCACGCTATTATCAAACCAACAGATGTGACTTCGCAAACTCAAATGGAAGACTTGGCTAAGTATGCACTAAGCGAATTTGGTAAAATCGATGTTCTAATCAACAATGCAGGAATCATGCCTCAAGCCTTTCTTTTCAAGAAAAAAATTGATGAATGGGACAACATGATCGATGTAAACATTAAAGGTGTCCTCTATGCTATTGCAGCGGTTCTTCCGTCCATGAGAGAACAGAAATCAGGTCATATTTTGAACCTTTCCTCTGTTGCTGGACATAACATATATCCGGGTGGAACTGTATACTGTGGAACAAAGCATGCCGTTACAGCAATCTCCGAAGGGTTGCGTCAGGAAGAAGCCATGAGCGGCACCAATATCAGAGTCACCAATATTTCTCCAGGCGCTGTCACCAGCGAGTTAGTGGAAACGACAAGTGATCCTGAGTCCAAAGCAGGTTTAGATGAGTTCTACAAATCCGCTATTGATGCCGATAACATCGCACGTGCAATCGCATTTGCAATTGAGCAACCATCGGATGTCGCAATTAACGAAATGATCATTCGCCCAACGGTTCAAGTCGGTTAATGGTATTGATTTACTCAAAAAAGGAACGAATGCAAGCTTCTTATCGAGGCTGCTTCGTTCCTTTTTTATAGTATACACTTACAATTTTCGAGCTGTCACCATAGGCTGGTAATAACCTGTGTCCGCAGGGAAATGCCACTCTACATCCATAAAACCAGTCGCCCTTAATACGTTGTTCATCTCTTCTCGCAACAATGCTCTGTACGGTGTGCTATTATGTTTTGTTTTCCATTCACCATTCATTTCTTGCACAATAAATTGGTTTGTCGTATACGTTTTCCCATCTTCGGCCCAGTCCCATACCTGAAAAACAACCCTCTTCCCCTTATCTAAAACACGCGGCTGCGTGGTTGATGGTCTCTCTTTTACCAATGCATCATAGTCTCTTATAGTAGCAATGAACAAGCCATTCCGATTAAGCTTTGTATATATATTTTGAAAGGCCTTATGTAAATCTCCGTCTGTAAGTGATGTGGAATAGCATTGTCTGCGGATAGAACGATATCAAAAACTCCCGTTAGATCTGTATCCAACGAGCGAAAGTCGGCTACCCCAAAGTTTATGTTAACTCCGCGAGATGCGGCTTCTTTCTCAGCTCTTTTTACGGAATCAGGACTTACGTCAGTCGCACTTACGTTATACCCGTATTTCGCCAGTCCGATTGCTTGTGTACCTATACCACATGAACAATCCAAAAGTGAAAGGGTCTGGGTAGTAGAATGAGTCAACTTGGATTGGATGACTTGGTCGAGAATTTGCGCTTGCTGTAAAATGGATTGATTCCAATCCCCCTCAAATGGTCATATTTCATGCTCATTACATTACCATACTTGGAACGATTCTGCCCGTTAGTTAAGATGCCTTTTTTTTGATTATATTCAGAAGTCCAAGCATACTAGTAACCTTTGAATATATTATCCTATCCCACTCATTAGGAGGTAGATTCAATGACAACTTTTCTTGATGCAAGAACATCGCAAAACGCAAGTTTGGCTAACTCGATTGCTATTCCGATTCTGGTAATCAACGCGCCGCAATTGTTTGGACAAATTGGTCTTCAAACAGCAGGTGCAGGTACTAACCCTAGAGTTCAATTTAAAGGAACGGTTTCTGTACAATTACCATTAGCTCTTGTCGGAATAACGATCACCATTGTAAGAGGTACCTTGTCGACTGACCCTGTAATTTACTCAGCAACTTCAACATTTGATTTGAGTCTTTTGGCTCCTCAAATCATTACGTTCTCTGCGGATGATTTCAATCCGCCAATTACCCCTCAATTGACATACACTGCATTCGTAAGCTCCAACTTGCTGGGTACGATCCGTGTAGGTCCTGAGAACTTTGATGGATTCGTCGTTTCAGACTAATACGACAGCTCCTCTTTCTAATCCTTTCACTCAGTCTCCTTCATCATAAAAGAAGAAAATCCAATCGCAATGTTATGAGCGATTGGATTTTCTAATTTCTAGGTATAGATCAAATGGTAAATGTCTTTACCCACAACTTTAAAACAATTTAAATTGTGCTAGTGTCAATTACGAATCTGTACTTCACATCAGAAGCTAATACACGTTTGTATGCTTCGTCAATTTGGTCAGCTGAAATGACTTCGATCATAGGAACAATACTATGTTCTGCACAGAAATCAAGCATTTCCTGAGTCTCACGGATGCCACCGATCATTGAACCAGCAAATGAACGACGGTGACCAATGAGGGACATCACATTTACTGCCAACGGCTCCCCAGGAGCACCCACATTAACCAACGTGCCATCCAGAGTGAGCAGTGAGAAGTATGCATTGATGTCGATATTTGCACTTACCGTGTTAATAATCAGATCAAAAGACCCGGCGAGTTTTTTGAACGTATCTGGTTCACTTGTGGCATAGTAATGATCTGCCCCGAATTGCAAACCATCCTCTTTTTTCTTCAATGATTGTGACAGAACAGTTACTTCTGCCCCCATGGCATGTGCAATTTTGACAGCCATATGACCCAGACCGCCCAGACCTACAACCGCTACTTTTTTACCTGGTCCCGCTCCCCAATGATTCAGCGGCGAGTATGTTGTAATACCTGCACATAGAAGAGGTGCAGCGACATCCAGCTCGATGTTATCCGGAATACGAACGATGAACTCCTCAGTTACGACGATGTGAGTGGAGTATCCACCTTGTGTAGGTTCGCCGTACTTATCAACACCCGCGTAGGTGGGAACATTTCCTTTGAGACAATACTGCTCTTCTCCTTGGCGGCAGTTCTCACATTCGCCACAGGAGTCAACCATGCATCCAACTCCTACTCGGTCACCAACTTTGTACTTTGAAACTTCGGCTCCCACATCTGTAACAATTCCTGCGATCTCATGTCCAGGTACGAGCGGATAGTTTACGGGGCCCCATTCGCCGTGAGCAGTATGGATGTCAGAATGGCAAATGCCGGCATATTTAATCTCGATCAGGACATCGTGCAAATCCAAATCGCGTCGTTTAATCTCAGCCGCCCGGAATGATTGGTGCGGACCGTCAACAGCTCGTGCTTTAGCAGTTATCATCATAAAACCTCCTAAGATTGTCATTCTTCCTTTTCTCTTGCAAAACTATCTTAATCCCTCTAGTTAACTCTAGGTCAAATGTCTTTTGAAATTTTGACATCCTGCAGCCTGCGTGGTAGAATCCCAAAAGATAATCCTAGAGTTAGCTCGAAGTCTATATTAGTACGAAAAGGGGAAAATAAATGACGTATTCAATTAGCGAGGTTGCTAAAGAATTGAATCTAACCGTATATACATTGCGCTACTATGACAAGGAAGGACTCATGCCCTTTGTAGAGCGTACCCCTGGCGGAGCACGAAACTTCAAAGAATCAGACATCGATTTTTTAAAGATCATTCAATGTCTGAAAGCTACCGGGATGCCGATCAAGGATATCAAAGATTTTATTGCATGGTGTTCCGAGGGGGACTCCACCTTGCAGGAGCGATATGACATGTTCACCGAACGCAAGGCCAGTGTAGAAGCGCAAATGGAAGAACTTAGAAAGACCATGGAAGTTATTGAACATAAACGTGCATATTACAGGACTGCTCTCGATGCTGGAACGGAAGAGATTCATCAAAGCAAGAGAATGGGAAATTTCATTGCTAACTAATTACGTTATATTTAACTCACAAAAAAAAGAGCCTAAACGTCTATAGACGTTTAGGCTCTTTTTGCTCAATCCACTTCAGCAATGACGTTTTCTTGTTAATAACCCATATCCTTTAATATTTTGGATAATGTGCGCAAACGCTCGCCAATCATTTCATCGTCATCACTCAGAGCTTGGCTGAACAGCTTAATATCTTCATTTATTCTCTCATTGTCCGTACAGATCTCCACGGACATTGCATCCCCTTGCAGGCCAACACGATCGATGACAGGCTGCTCTGGGTCATATAAATTCTCATATCTATAGGCCTCGCGAAAATGTTCCAAAGACCGACAGATCAGAATGGACAAATCCAGCACGCGATGGAGAGGCAGTTCCTCAGATTGTCTGGACCACTTTTCTCCAGTGTATCTCCATACTTTCGCTGAAATATCAACCTTTCCTCTATCGTTCCACTGGGCCAATCCCAGGGAAAGACCTTTTGCGTCCGTGTTTCCGGCCATTCGGCCATCAACCTTTTCATAATTATCCGAGACGATAACAGGTTTATGTTTTAACGTTGTAGGTATTTTCAATTACATTCCCTCATTCCGTTTACCTTTTTACTAATTTACTAAACGACGGTTTCATCTTATCTTGATTTTCACTGTTAGTCAAATTCGTTTCCTGTTACATTATTTTAATTCTGTGGAGGTCTATTATAGCCCTTGTCTCCGTAAGGTTGTAACTTCTGAAGCCACGGCTTCAGGATTTGTTTTTGTTCCCAACGTATATCCGTCACCTTGTCGATGTCCTTCTGTTCCAGTACCTCATAAGTGAATGCGTCTTCTCCGAACTCTCTCCACTCTTTTTGTAACTCGGCATTTGCAAATCTTCCTTGATCCAGTTGCATCTGCAGCGTAAACCATTTGTTTTTCAAGTTGGGATAGCTGTCGATATAGATTTTACCGTTTACTTTGTTTTTAATTTGGGCTACACCCATATACGTCTTGATCTGCTTATATTCCTCCAGCAGCTCCCTGCGCTTGTTCATATCCATGTGTCTCTCTCCTTATCGTTTCGATTCCCTTTCCGTCATGATGATGGAGTTTCTTCAGCTTTACTTCTCCTTTCAATGACTATAGGCAGCAATAGTAGCGCACCAATAATCACAAAAACACCACTCGCTATAAATACACTTAGCAGGGAAAACGTATCCTTGAGATATCCGGAAGTAAGCATGCCAATCACCATCATTCCCATAAAAATCGGCATGATCGCTCCAGATACCCGGCCAATAAATGCCCCTTCCGTATTCCGCACAAGAAGCGTCTGAATTCCCCCCTGAATACACGGGAAGAACAAACCGCTGATGACGAGCAGAATAATGGTTAACCAAATTTGTGTTGATGCGCCCATTCCAACCGTACAGATCGCACTGACAAGTAAGCCGACTAAAAGCAATAACTGTGGCTTTACTTTTTTAGCGATCGCCATGATCACAGCACCTCCGACCAACATGGCCGCCCCATTCGCCATCACCAGCCATTGTAAGAACTCTTTGTCCTGACCCAAATTTTCAATGACAAGAAAGAGCTGAAGCGGTTGAGTTAGTCCTGATGCCAAACCAACTGCCGAGAAGGTTAATCCAAGTGTTCTTAAGGATTTATTCGCCCCGATATAACGCAGGCCATCCGTGAGCTCTTTAAGGAAGCCGCCACTATTACCTGATTTCTCCTCCTCTACATCTCGGGGAAGCGATAATAATACGAGCGAAGAGCCCAGAAACATAACTGCTGTCAGGATGAGGGATACGTTAATGCCAAACTTAATGAAAATAAACGTGCCGATGACCGGCCCCAAAACCATAAAAACAGCAACAAGCGTTTGCGACATGGCCATGACACCCTGCAATTGTTCGGCTGGTACATGCCGTTTGTACAGTTTCATCGCCGAAGGCTGAGAAAACTGTGACAAGCTGGCAGAAACGAATGATCCAATCAGAAGTGCAATCCAGCCACCATTCATGACCGCAAGCAATACAACACCAACGGACAAACCTGAGAATAAATCGCTCCATACCATTGTTTTTTTCGGCCGCCATCGGTCGGCAAAGGTACCGCCAATCAGGCCAAATATAAAGATCGGTGAGAATTCCGCTACCGAAATCAGTGAAATATCAACGGGATTATTATGCGTCAATTCTGAAACATAAAGAAGAACGGCATAATTCCGGATCCAGATTCCGAGCTGCAATAGAACTCGGGAAAGGATAATTGTTCGAACATATGGATTGGCAAACATTTTAATACCCCATATCCTTTAAGATTTTTGCTAACGCGCGCAGCCGTTCCCTATTCATTCCATCATAAAGCAACGGCTTCTTTCATTTTCCCCCTCCTCTCCATCAACTTTTTATTTAGTAATTTACTAAATTACTAATTTACTAAATCACGGTTTCATTCTATACAGAATATCTTCCTTCGTCAATCGTTTTTTGAATGCTTCCTTTTCACTTCTGTTTTTTGAACAATAAAATGATGGATGGGAAAAAGGTGCTGTTCATCTCATTTCTACTGTAATTTTTGGGCAAGAAATGTATCCAAAAAAACAAAAAAGCCGCTAAAATTAGCGGCTTTCCGTGCTCGAACATGTATGATTATGTCGTTTCAATTTGCTACCTCAATGAAAATTCACACTTATGGAGCGAAGAAGCAGCCTTCAGGATTTACTAATTAGTACTTGGAATCGAGTAGTCTACTATAGGAGCGGTGGCTGCTTCCGGTTTCAATTGAATGGATCGCTGGCAGATCGCTGTGATCCCAAAAGCCATCAGAGCTAGGATCACAGCTACTGGTGGTACCCACTTCACACCGCCTAAACTGACAGCAAGTCCGCCAACTCCGGAACCGATCGCTATCCCCACATTTGCCGCCACGGGCAGCAGCGTGGACGCGAACGGTCTGGAATTCGGCGCGATCGCTCCGGAGACGTCGAACAGATAGAGCTGGGACGCTGCGCTCATGGATGATGACAGGCAACCGATCAGGAACAGGAACGCCAAGCCCAGCCACAGATGAGACACAGTGAAGCTGAGTCCCAAAAAGATTGCAGCTTGAATGACGAAAAGCCACTTGAGCTTGGGCAAGAAATCTCCTTTGGCTATTTTGGCACCAATCCAATTGCTTAGTATGCTGCAGGCACCGTATATGAGGAGTACAGCGCTAATCCAACGTGTAGGTATACCCATGGACTGTCCCAGTAACGGAGTGATATACGTAAAGATCACAAAAATACAACTGTTTCCAAGAACCGGAATCAAGCAGGCCAGCAATATACGCGGCTTCATAAATAGCGCCATCTGATCACTGAATGAACCGGCAATGGTCGTAGTTTGTCGCGGAAGAATCCGGAACATGAATATGAATGGCACGACCCCGATGCATGCTGTAACAACAAACGTCATGGACCAGTTCAGATGCTGTCCAATGAAGGTTCCGAGCGGGACGCCAAGCACATTGGCAATGGAAAAGCCACCCAGTATCCAGGCGATCGCTTCCCCTCTCCGTTCCCGGTTAACTGCGTCGCTTGCAATCGAGACCGAAAGCGATATCGTAAGTCCGCATGCAACAGCTGAAGCGATCCGAATAACCATCAAGGAATAGAACGTCGTTGAGAACATGGTAAGTACGTTTAAGGCAAGCACGACTGCAAACCCAATTAAAATGGAGTTTCTTCGAGGAATTTTGGCCAAGAAAGCAACAGCAAACGGTGTTCCGATCGCATAGGCAATGGCGAAGCCCGATACGAGCGCACCTGCGGCAGCCAGCGATACTTTCATATAGGTTTCGATTTCCTTCAATACGCCTACAATCACGTATTCGGTTGTTCCCAACACAAAGCTAACTAAGGTAAGTGTTAAAATAAGTAAATTTTCTCTTTTTCTAGTCAAAAATAAGCCCTCACAATTCTCTCTAATGTTGCAAGCGTTTCATTTTCTTAAATAGATTCCATTGTTAACAAATTTTGCTTTCACATCCCTTCAATTCGATATATAGTACATATTATTGAATAGTGAAATTGTACTGTTAGACATGCTAGGCGACAATCAAGGTTGTTGTGATCTTCATCAAAAACATTATGTATGTTGTCATTTCACCACAGAATCTTGAAGGGAAGACATTAATGAATACACGCCATGAGCCCCACCGACTACATGAAGATCAAGATTGCATTATTATTTATGTAGGGAAGTTGGCAGACAATCCGCATTGGAGTTTTCCGACCCACAAACATGACGATTTGCATGAGATTATTTACGTTAATGAGGGTCAGGGTTCGTTCACGATTGATGGGACAAAGCACTCAGCCCAAAAGGGAGATCTTCTTGTATATAACAAAGGAACACTTCACGAGGAAAAATCCGACCCGGAATTCCCTTTATCCACCTTTTATTGCGGCTTTCGTTTCAAAGAGGGTACCCGTGCCAACAACGATTGGATTATTCCTCCCGGTAGCGAGCCAGTTGTTCGTGCCAATCGTTATTCGGAAGAGATCCGTTCGTTAATGCAGACCATGTTCAATGAATTTTCAATCCGGGAAGAAGGATATGACTCTATTTCCCATCATCTGCTGAATGCCGTTCTGCTCATTATCGATCGCATGTCTCACCATCAGCGCACAGCAAGTGAGATCATTCGGAATAATACCCTCGCTGAAAGCATCAAAGACTATTTGGATACGAACTATCGTCAAAATATTAAGCTGAAGGACTTGGCGGACCAATTCCATATCGACTTCTACTACTTGATCCATATGTATAAAAATTGCTACGGTACCTCCCCCTATCATTACCTCATTCAGCGAAGAATGGGAGAAGCGACCCGATTGTTGGTTTCGACCAAGAAAAAAGTATGGGAAATCTCCAAGTTGGTCGGGTACGAGAACCCAAACTACTTTACAATTTTATTTACCAAAACGGTAGGTGAATCTCCGAGAAGTTTCCGCAAAAGATATCAAAAGGACATGTTTGGGGACCCTTCCAACTAAAAAAACAGGTAGCCCGAGGGCTACCTGTCCTGTCATACGTCAAGAAGAGACTATGTCCATGTTTACCGGCAAGTTCTTTTATATGCCGCTTATGTTTTATACTTGACCCACTTCGCTAGGGGCTTCGTCTGGTTCAACGTGAACATGAACAGTGTACACATCATGTTCTCTTAACAATTCGTCTTCTACATTTGTTGAAATATCATGAGCTTTCTGAAGATCCAAATCCGATCGTACAAGAATTACCACATCGACAACGGCATTATTACCGTAATTCCGGGCTCTTAAGTCTTTAACCGCCTCAACGCCATCTACATTGGCAATTGTACTCCTGTATTCCTTGATGAGCTCTTCATCAAATCCATCTGTAAGATGGTGTGTTGCTTCACGAAAAATGTCCCAAGCGGTTTTACATATTAGAAAGCCCACTGCTACAGCTGTTAATGGGTCGAGCCATGGCAGGCCGAATTGGGAACCAATAATCCCTATTACTGTCCCTATACTAACCCAGGCATCCGAGATATTGTCTTTTGCAGCTGCCATAACCGCCTGGCTCTTGATCTTCAAAGCAAGTCTTTTGTTATATCTGTAAACCAGATACATCACAGCGGCACAGAAAATGCCTGTCCATGCTGCGATGATGTCTGGAGATTCGCTTTTCCCCTGGAATACGGATGTAATAGCTTCGTATAACACTTGAATCCCTACTGCCATCATTATAAAAGAAGCAACCAGTGAGGCAACGGTCTCTGCTTTCCAGTGTCCGTATGTATGATCTTTATCAGCTGGACGCTGAGCAAGTCTCAGACCGATAAGAACCGCGATCGAAGCTATAATATCGGTAGCATTGTTTAACCCATCGGCTTTCAAAGCCTCAGAATTAGACATATAACCGATCATCATTTTAATTGCAGTCAAACAAATATAAGCAATAATACTGATGATTGCTCCCTTTTCACCCAATTTTAAGTTGTCGTACTTTATTTGCTCCACGAAAAGTAATCCCCCTGATTCCAACTGTTTTCTAGCACTTTACGATGGTATCATCACGGTGTTGTGTGGGTCTAGAGAAACGTTTTGAACCAAGTAAAACAATGTCTGTACAACGAAAGAGTTTGACCTCGGCCAAAAAAAGTTGCGATAAGTAAACTTTTAGATATTGTGAATCGCCCCCCTTATCCACTCACAATTCTCCTCTTCACTTCGGTCTGCCCTACCTTTTCCGCCATATTGCTTGACTCTGGTATCGTACCAGGGTTTATTGTTGGTTTATAACAAATATGGCTTTACAAATCAGGAGTGGATTAAGTTGATGTTACAAAAACGGTTTGACCAAGTGTTTGAAATTATGAAGCAGTCGTTTCCCGAAGCTGAATATCGGGAATATTCAGAACAGAAGAAGTTGCTTTCCCATTCATGCTACCGCCTTCTTACAGAGGAAAATGAACAGAATGAAGTGACTGGCTTTCTCGCAGGCTGGGAGTTCGAGTCGTTCAAATATATAGAGCATTTGGCTGTTTCCCCGAACATTCGTGGAGGCGGCATAGGCAAGCGGTTAATGGAACGTTACATGAAGCAGACCGCCAAGCCGGTTATATTGGAAGTTGAATTGCCAGAAGATGAGATGAAGCGGAGAAGGATCGGATTTTACGAGCGTCTGGGATTCTGCTTGGGAGATCATTCTTATGTTCAGCCGCCTCTTCGTGCTGTCGGGCAGGAAACCCTCTCATTACAGATCATGAGTTATCCAGCAAAGTTGAACCCAACACAATTTGAAATGGTGAAAAAAATGCTGTATAAGGAAGTGTATGGCGCGCCTTCAGCATACGCGCACGCATCTAATAATTAAGTGTAAACGAGGAAGAAAACCGATGAAAAACGATTATAAAATCAATGAAATTTCGAAGCTTTACGGAATAGGTGTTGACGCGCTGCGTTATTACGAAAAATTAGGGTTGCTGGTGCCTCGGCGAGACGGAAACGGGTATCGTCTGTATAGCCTTCAAGATATGTATAAACTGAATATCATCCGGGACCTGCGCCAGTTGGATTTTACCATGCAACAGATCAAAGCTTATTTGGATCAGCAAAGTGTCGAAAATACGCTTGAATTGTTATTGACTGAACAGGAACTGATTAAGGAACAAATTGCAAAGCTTAAAACTACGCAGCGTATTATTCAGGGCAGAATCAAGGTATTGACTGACGCAAGCAAAATTCAGACAGGAGTTTTCTCTATCAAAACGTATCCCGACCGGCCGTGTCTGCAACTCAATACACGCATAACTAGGGATGAGGAGATGGATTATGCCATTAAGAAGCTGCATCAAAAACATAAAAGTCACATTCCGGACTTTGGAAACCAATTATATGGTGCATCCGTGTCCCTTGAGGAACTAAAGCATGGTGTGAGGGATGTTTTTAACTCCGTCTTCTTTATCTTTAATCCTGACGAAGCCGGAAAGATCGATTACGATTACAACCTGCCAGCTGGTGAGTATCTATCCCTTTTTTATCGGGGTAACTACCGTCAAAGTTATAAAAAAATGCTTGAGGTCGTTGCACATGCCAACGAAAAAGGGCTCCGTGTAATGGGTGATCCTTTTGAGATTTATGAAATTGATAATCGTGATACGATCATTACCGAGCAATTTCTGACTGAAATACAGTTGAGGATTTGCAAAGAATGATAAATTTCAAAGGGTAGAAATTATTGAAGTTATTGGATCGAACTTGACACAATAACTTCTACCTTAAAACAAAAAAAAGCCGCTATATTAGCGACTTTTTGTATGTTATATGCTTTTCTATGCGACAGTAACTCATACTCATTTTAGTGATTAGTGAATATCTTTCTTTTTGAAATTTCCGCCCTTAACTTCGGCTACATCGTAAACTACAATAAAAGCATTGGGATCAATTTCGTGAATGATATCCTTGATTTTGCTTTCCTCCATACGGTTGATTACACAGGTAATTTCTTTAAATTGTTCATTGGTATACCCGCCGTAAGCATCGGTATAAGTTGCTCCACGACCTAACCGGTCACGAATGGTTTCGACCATGATCTCCGGTTGATTGGTGATAATTTTAAAGGTTTTGGAGCCGCTCAAACCTTCTTCAACAATATGTATCACTTTGGAAGCGATGTAATAAGCAAGTGCGGACAGGATCGCCCCTTGAAGACCAAATACAGTTGACACGACAATAAAGACAAACATGTTCAAGAATAAGATTAGATCACTGGTTCCAAAAGGTAATTTTCGTGAAAGCAGGACAGCCAACATATCGATTCCATCCAATGCCCCACCATTACGCAACGCCAAACCCATACCAAAACCGATGATAATCCCGCCCACAACGGTAATTAACAATGTATCCCCTTGAATAATCGTGGGTACATGGTGCATAAGGCTTGTACCCACAGCTAGCGAGGCTATACCGATAATGGAATAAATAGCAAAGCTCTTACCTATTTGTTTGTAGCCTAACCATACAAATGGAATGTTGATGATACCAATCAGCATCCCTAACGGTAAACCAAACAGTTGTGAGCCAACGATACTAAGACCTGTCACACCACCGTCTGATACATTATTTGGAATTAATACAGCTTCCAGGCCATATGAGGTGATAAAAGCCCCAATCATAATCAATAAAACTTTGGAGATGATTTTCAGTTTGTTCGATTTTTGCACGTTCCTTTGATTCATTCCTTTTCCCCCTTGATGAACAACCATAAAAAATAGTCTATAACAAAATTCACTATTTTGGCAATAGATCGTCATATATGTAACCACTGAATTCGCTCTGCTCGTTTCTTCGATCAGATTACATTATTTCCCGATTAATGCTCGATATGCCGTAATTTTATTCTCCAGCATCTGATCTGCTGAGTGAAGTGTGTGCATCTGCTGTTGAATCGCCTCTTTGTGCTCTTCCAGCAATTTCAAACGCTCTGCAGCCGTATGCTCACCTTCCTGAAATAACGATGCGTACTTTTTGATGATAGCGATCGGCATTTGAGTCTCTTTTAGTTTGATTACAAATTGCAGCCATTTCAGGTGCGATTCGTTGTAGCGTCTGTCTCCACTAGCATCACGGAGCGGTACGATAATTTGCTCCTTCTCATAATAACGCAATGTGTGGGTACTGATACCGAGTAGTTCAGCCACTTCACCGATCGTGTGCATGGTGATCCTCCCTTCTATATTCCGCTTGACTTAGAGTAAGCTCTAATCAGTATAATCAACTCGTACTCATATCACAATAAATAATGAACCGAAAATCCAGGAGGAATATCCATGAAGTATACAGTGATTACCGGTGCCAGTTCGGGCATTGGCTATGAAGCAGCTTTGGCTTTTGCGGCTCGCGGCAAACATTTGATCCTGGCTGCACGCAGAACCGACGAATTGGAGAAGTTAAAATCAAAAGTAAGTGAAATTGATCCTGATCTGGACATTGTCATTCGCACGGTGGATCTGTCCATCGCTGCCAATGTCCATGCATTCTATGAAAGTCTCCATCATTACTCTATCGAGACATGGATTAACAACGCAGGGTTCGGAAATTTTGCTTCGGTTGGTGAACAACATCTACCTAAAATCGAACAAATGCTTCATCTGAATATAGAAGCATTAACCATTCTTTCTTCCCTGTATGTGCGTGATTATGCAGAGGTTGAGGGCACTCAGATCATTAACATCTCCTCTGGAGGTGGATATACGATCGTGCCGGATGCAGTAACCTACTGTGCAACAAAGTTCTATGTAAGTGCCTTTACGGAAGGGCTCGCACATGAATTAAAAGGCAAGCATGCTGCAATGCAAGCGAAAGTGCTCGCGCCCGCTGCAACGGAAACGGAATTTGCGGAACGTGCTTTTGATCTGGACCAGTTCAAATATGAGGGCCGTGTTCCCCAATTTCATACAGCAGAACAAATGGCTGGATTCTTGCTTGAATTATATGACAGCGAAAGCGTCGTCGGTATTGTAAATGGATTAACCTATGAGTTTGAATTGAAAGAACCGATCTTTCCGTATGCCGCCAGAGCAGCCTCGAAACCCAACGATTAATCATAAAAACAGCCGTTAACCCATCCTATGTGAAACGTCAAAAGGGAACCTGTGATCAGGTTCCCTTTTGCTCTTGCTATATCTATAAAAGTATTAAGCCAATCTCATTTTGAAGTCCTGATAGCCGAACTCGCGAACCACTTCGCAATCGCCATCTTTTCTTTTCACTGCGATGGCTGGCAGCGGCATGCCGTTAAATGTATTGGTTTTGACCATGGAGTAGATCGCCATGTCCTCAAATACCAATCTGTCACCCGTTTTGAGCGGTTGATCAAATGAATAATCTCCGATCACATCACCTGACAGGCAAGTTTGTCCCCCCAGACGATACAGATGGGCTTTCTCCCCTGCTTCTCCCGAACCGATAAGCGGCGGGCGATACGGCATTTCCAGCACGTCCGGCATGTGGCATGTTGCCGAGGTATCCAGAATGGCAATGTCCATACCGTTCTTGTGGAAATCGAGCACAGACGTCACCAGGAAGCCCGCGTTCAGCGCAACCGCTTCGCCCGGCTCCAGATATACCTCCAGGCCATATTTTTCCTGCATGCGTTTGATGCAAGCTTCCAGTCTTGGAATGTCATAATCCTCGCGTGTGATGTGGTGTCCACCGCCGAAATTGATCCATTCCATTTGTGGCAGCCATTGTCCAAACTTCTCTTCTACCGCATTCAGTGTCGTTTCCAGATCATCTGAATTTTGCTGGCACAACGTATGGAAATGCAGTCCGGAGACTCCTTCCAACAGCTCTACACGGAAATCCTCTTGTTTGGCACCAAAACGGGAACCAGGAGCACATGGATCGTAAATCTCATGCCCCTCCTGAGTAGAGCATTCAGGGTTAATACGCAGGCCTACTTTTCGACCAGCCTGAAGCGCTTTGCCCTTAAATTTCTCCAGTTGGGAGAAAGAATTGAAGATAATATGATCTGAAATCGAAAGGATTTCATCGATCTCATCTTCACGATAGGCCGGGGCAAAGACATGGTTCTCTTTGCCCATCTCCTCATGACCCAGGCGGGCTTCATACAGCCCGCTTGCCGTTGCACCGCTCAGATATTCTCCAATGAGCGGATACATCGTGGTCATGGAAAATGCTTTCTGAGCCAGCACGATTTTGGCTCCTGTACGTTGCATGACACCGTTCAGGATTTTGAGATTTCTTTCGATAAGTCCTTCGTCAACAACAAAACATGGTGTCGGTAATTGCTCAAACCGCATCTTAACGAACAAGCTCCGATTCTTTGGCTTCTTCTGGCAGTTCGTCAACGAGTACTGGGTTGAAGTCTTCAACCCATGGGAGACCCCATTTGTTCAACTCTTCCATGAATGGATCTGGGTTGAACTCTTCAACATTGTATACGCCTGGTTTGTTCCATTTACCAGTCATCACCATTGCTGCACCAATCATGGCTGGAACACCTGTTGTGTAAGAGATGGCTTGGGAACCCACTTCTTTGTAGCACTCTTGGTGATCACAAATGTTGTAAACGTAGTACGTTTTATCTTTGCCGTCTTTTTTACCTTTGAAAATGCAGCCGATGTTCGTTTTGCCCACAGTACGTGGTCCAAGGGACGCCGGATCTGGCAGTACCGCCTTCAGGAATTGCAGCGGAATGATTTGTTTGCCTTCGTATTCGATAGGTTCGATCGAAGTCATGCCCACATTTTCAAGTGCTTTCAAGTGCGTAAGGTAGCTTTGACCAAATGTCATGAAGAAACGGATGCGTTTCAGTCCAGGCATGTTTTTAGCCAGGGACTCCAGCTCTTCATGATAAAGCAGGTACATGTCTTTCTCGCCAACTTCTTTGAAGTCATAGACACGTTTAATTTCCATTGGTTTCGTTTCGATCCATTCACCTTTTTCCCAGTATCTTCCGTTAGCCGAAACTTCGCGGATGTTGATTTCAGGGTTGAAGTTGGTTGCGAACGGATAGCCGTGATCTCCACCATTGCAGTCGAGAATGTCAATATATTCAATCTCGTCAAAGTAATGTTTCAGAGCATAAGCAGAGAATACACCAGTAACACCTGGGTCAAATCCACTGCCAAGCAGAGCTGTAATTCCCGCTTTTTCAAAGCGCTCTTTGTAATCCCATTGCCATTTGTATTCGAATTTTGCCGTATCTTCCGGCTCATAGTTCGCTGTATCCATGTAGTTCGTTTTCGTTGCAAGGCAAGCATCCATGATTGTCAGGTCTTGGTAAGGCAATGCCAGGTTCATGACGAGATCCGGTTTAACTTCGTTGATGAGGGCGATCAGTTCGTCAACGTTGTCGGCATCCACTTGAGCTGTCGTAATTTTTGTTTTGCCGCCGTCCAGCTTGGCTTTAAGATCGTCACATTTGGATTTCGTACGACTTGCGATGCAGATTTCCTCGAATACTTCGCTGTTTTGAACGCATTTATGAACTGCTACTGAAGCTACGCCGCCGGCGCCGATGATTAGTGCTTTTCCCATTTTCCATTCTCCTAACCCAATATGAATTTTTTTAAAATTAACTTCATTATTTTTCTCATTTTTCAACTTTTCGCCCGTTCTGAACCAACAAAAAAAGCAAGGTGAAAAATGCCCCAAACGCGCATCATCACACTTGCTTGTCGATATACATCATTAAAAAGACGCAAAGTTCCCATAACTAAAAAAGTTCAAAAGAACTCCTCTAGCGGAAAGCTTCTTCATGTATATCAATATCAGATCAGAGTCTATATAGCAAATAATTCGCCTTTACCACTCTTATTGACCGTTTCACAAGTTGATGTGCAGATGCACTGGTTGTAAAGTAACCAACTTATAAAATTTGAGCTTTTAACTCAATCAATAAGGCAACATAAGTTGCCAATCGGCGTTTGACCCGGCTGTCCGTATGGCCTTAACTTCCTTAAGAGAAGTGGTCAAAAATTATCTGCTGGAAAGACCTGATTTATGTTGATATATCTGCTTTCCAAAATCACAGGTCTTACAATATCAGATACATTGAAAAAAATCAAGCGATCTCTAAAAATTTATTTATTCATCATTTTGGAACACACATTTCGCTCTTAGGCATATCTGATTATAATGGCAAATCTTTAAATAGTTACTGCCTAATGTATCCAGCTCTTTCTCAATTTTCAAACTGACATGTCAGCGATAACGATGTGTAACATGGAAGTTGGATTATCCTAAAATAGATTGATTTAGGTAGAATAATCCTTTAGTTTTGTATGTCGAATATAAGTTATTACGAGAAGTTAAGCAAAAATATAAAGCTCCCAAAAATATTTTCTTTCGACTTGAAATTTTATACATTTTTGATATAGAGATATGATATATTTGGTATGTAATTTAAAATATATCCCAGAAAAGAGGATCTTATGAAAAAAGCCGTTTTGCTATTTGCTGCAATTTTCATGTTTTTGCTTTCCAGCGCTCCATCAGCATCTGCAGCTGGAGACCGCCTCATTTATGACATCATGTATAACAATTCGATTCCTCTCGTATCCAACAACGTCAGGTTTTCACTGCAATACAGCGTCTACGGCGACCTACAGCTCTGGGATAACCGCACACACACGATGTTATGGAACACCAAGACCAATGACACGAGAATAAATCATTTCAAGATTGATTATTGGAGTGGAAAACTCGTGCTCCAGGATCCCCAAAACACACCTTACTGGACGTCAGACAACAAGGCATGGTCTACATCGTACTATGGAGCGGACAATCTGCCACCCAACCTCAGGGGTAACGTGCTCATCGTTCAAAACGACGGCAATTTGGTGCTGTACAATACAGAAACACCGAGTGCAGGCTGGTATCCTGTCTGGGCTTCTAATACAGGAGGCCATTAAGGTCTATTGTACTGGAGTACAAGCTGTTAATCGAAGCTTCAATTGACTGATGCTTACCCTCATTTCTTTACGGTAATATAAATACACTCCACACAGTATAAACGTGTGCGAGTGTATTTTTTTGTAATGTGAATGTTTAAACTGCAATGACGCATACTCTTTCATTCGTATCTGTGTGTATCTTACTCTCTTACACTCCAACTTCTCCGATCATTTGCCGCTCAATCTTCTTCATCTCATAAAAATAACCTTCTTGCTCCATTAACTCCGTATAGGAGCCCGCTTCCACTACCCTTCCCTGTTCCATCACCACAATCCGATCCATCTCTTCAAGGCCAGTAAGCCGATGACAGATTAGTAGAAGCGTATCCTCGGCTGCTTGTGCATAGAGATGTTTCATCACACGTTCTTCTGTAACGTAATCCATTGAGGAAGTAGGTTCATCGAGAAGCCATAACCGTCCCTTGCGAAGCATGGCCCGTGCCAGAGCCAGCCTCTGCTTCTCACCGTCCGACAGGTTTTCCCCTTTTTCATAGACTACATCAGTCAATGATGTATTGGGCAGTTGCACTTTTGCTAGCACATCCAATAGTTGCTCGTCCGAATGTTCATCATCATTCAACAGCAGGTTATCCCGGATCGTTCCCCGGAAGAAATGACTTTGCTGCAAGACAACATTGGCCGTTTGCCAAATGCTCGCCTCATCCAGTTCCTTCACCGAAATGTCATTTAAACGGATCTCCCCTGTTGTAGGCGTTCGCAGTTTAAGCAGTAGTTCAATAATCGTTGATTTGCCTGATCCGCTCGGTCCGACAATCGCCGTTTTGGAGCCGGGTAAAATATGCAGCGAAATGTCCTTTAACGCCGGTCTCCACTCCCCTTCATATTGAAACGTAACATTGGAGAGATCAAGCGAAACAGCCTGATTGCCAGATAACGCGCCTTTTGGCTGCGTAGACACAGACTGCCTATCAGAGGTCTGTATGGTTTCCGTCAGTCGCTTGGCTGCGTGTTCGCTATCCTGCTTATACAAAGGTAATGTCGCCATTGCCGCAGCCTCTTCGAAAACGGTTAGTGAGGCCATAACCAGCATTGCAAGAAACACGCCAGCAAGCGCTCCATCCATAATCAGATAAGCACCAAGTGTCAGCACGACCCAGGAAATAAGGAACGTAACCAAAGCATGCATGGATTGCCCACGCAGTAGGTGTCCGGCAGCCCGTTGCTGCTGGACCGTCAACGCAGCAGAAGCCTGCTGCAGCTGTTGCTCCCGTTGAGCCAGTTGTCCGTACACTTTCAAATCCCGGAACCCATACAATACTTCGGTGACTTCTGTGGAAAGCAGCGCCCGTTGCTCGCGAACGTGTCCATGTATTTTTCGCTGCCCAAGCAAGACTATTCCCGGTACAACCAATGTCGTTGTGAGCATGCCTACTACAAACAAAACCGCAATCCAGAATGAAAAAGCAGAAGTAAACAACACTGTCGCCAAAAAGACCATAACAACAATAATCGGTGGATAAGCGACGCGCAAAAAATAATGTTGCAGGCTCTCCACATCCCCAACAATGCGGGCTAGCAGGTCCCCGCTTCGCTTTTTGTTCAATATACCCGGCGTCAAAGGAATGAGTCGGGCAAAAAAGGATGTACGCAAACGGCTAAGCATGGAGAATGTCGCCCGGTGGGAATACAAACGCTCGCCGTAACGACTCGCCGCCCGAAGCAGTCCAAGCAGCTTGACCAGCGAGGTGAGTACAATTAAGGTGTACAGCGGGGGCGCAAAGACTGTTTGCGAAATCAGATATCCGCTCGCCGAGAAGAGGGCCACTCCTGCTATCCCCGCAATAAACCCACCTAGAATAGAAAGGATAATATCCTTGCGCTCCTGAATCATGGCTTTGGACAAAATCGCTAGCTCATTCATGCCAAGCCCCCCTTTCGTTGAACATCAATCATCTCGGCATACTGGGGTAGACGCGCCATAAGCTCTTCATGGCGTCCCGTATCCACTAACACACCATCGTCCATAAACAATATGCGATCGACATGTTGAATCGTATATAATCGGTGAGCCACTGTAATCATCGTCGCGGTATCTGCCAATGTGGCAATGGAACGTTGCAGTATCTGCTCCGTGCGCAAATCCAGTCCCACCGTAGGTTCATCAAACAATATGATGGAAGGCCGCTTCAAAAAAGCTCTTGCCAAAGCAAGTCGTTGCTTTTCCCCACCAGACAGTCCTCGACCTCCTTCACCAACCAAGGTATCGAAGCCATGCTCCAATTGGGCAGCAACTTCAGCAAGCCCGGCATCCTCAGCCGCCTGCTCAATTTCAGTCCTGGACACGTTCCGGCCCGCACCAATCGCAATGTTCTCAGCAAATGTACCTGCAAAAATATACGGATGCTGTGTAATGTAGCTCACATGTTCGAACCATGCAGCCTCATCATATTCGGATAGGGGTTGTCCATCTACCAGAACCTCTCCTGATTCTGGCTTCAGCAAACCCGCAATGAGATGGAGCAACGTCGTTTTTCCTGAGCCGCTTTTGCCGACAATGGCAATGTGTTCTCCTGGATCAAGCTGTGCTCGACCAGTCTCAAGGTCGAATGATTCGGGCGCATAACGAAATCGGAGATGGTTCAATATAATGGACGGCGGCATGGAACCGTCATTGGAACGGTGCATTTGTAATGTCCCTATCCCGTTTTCCCTTTCCACCCGATCCATGTTAACGACCTCGTCAATTCCATCCGATGTACCTATTCCTTCTTTGCTATCTGCCGATTTGTTCTCCCCAGCTGTTTCCTCAAGCATCTGCTCTACCTTACGAACCGCTCCCATACTTGTTCGCCCGCTGTGAAAAGCTGTTCCCGTATTTTTCAACAGACTGTAGAACTCGGGAACGAGCAGCAGCACGAGAAACGCAGTGTGGAACGACATCGATTTGAATACAAGCAGCTGGATTGCTAGTTCAAGAGCGACGATACCGATGCTTAGCATTACAATCGATTCCAGCATGAACGTATTGGTAAACGCAATCCGCAAAATGCCCATCGTGGCATCGCGGTACCCCAGGCTGGTGCGTTCAATCTCCTGCTGCTGACGGTGAGCCCGTCCAAATATTTTCAACGAAACCAGCCCTTGAAGAGAGTCCAGGAACGTACCGGAAAACTCGGCCAGCTGCGCATATTTCTCCTCTGATTTGTTCTTCGTCTTCAGTCCCACCAAAATCATGAACAAGGGGATAAACGGGGCCGTAAACAGCATAATAAAGCCTGAATTGGCATGCTGCATAAACGTTACCACCAAAATCAGAATTGGAATGATGGCAGCCTCCATCATGCGTGGCATATACAGACTGAAATAACTGTCAGCCTCATCCACAGCATCCAGAGCAACACTGACCTTTCCGCCTGTTTGTCCACGAAGGGTTGATGGCATCGACGCATGGGTCAAATTTTTCAGCACGGCTGCCCGCATATTCGTCTTGGCACTGGAAGCCATATGCAAACCAACTTTTCCGTTCCCATAAGACAACCCTGTACGTACGACCATGACAGCCATGAGTATCCCGAGCAGCATGACGACCGACGAAAGGGAAGCCTTCTCCACGAAAATCCGTTGTACTGCTTCAGCAAGCAGCGCAGCCTGACTTACAATCGCTGCACCCAGCGCAAGTGAAATCACTGCAAGGAGCACGAGTCGTTTTCGTTGCCCAGACATTTGTTGAGAGATCAGGCTTGTTTTCCTCTTCATGTAAGCTCTCCTCCTTTCTATGAACCTGTGAGATTACTCCCTTACATCGCATAATGAATTCAATTTATTTTTTTCCCTTTACATAATCCGCATCAAACAGAAACAGTTTGAAAACCAGAATCAAGGAAGGAATCAACATACACATGCCACCGATAAACACAACCACCAGTGCGAAGCCCATCGCTGGTGAGGTTACACTGTTTTGAATTGTAATGAACGGATCAAGGATATAAGGATATTGACCAATTCCGTAAGCGAAAAAGGCACAGAAAAATTGCAGCATGATACATATAAACGCTAATCCGTAGCGGCGTCCGTTATAGATCAGCCACATCGCAATCATGAAGAATGCAACGGAAAGTGCAAGCAACCACCATAAATCCATCATATTTTGAAAATGTCGCTCATTGTGCTGTCCCAAATAAATAAATGCAGTCAGTGCGATGATGATCGTCGGTGTGCTCCAGAACAGGGCATAGGTCCGTACCAGCTTCAATGCAGAGTGATCCTCTGCCCGCGATGCATAAAAGGCTAGAAATGAGCTGCTAATGAACAATACGGACACAATCGCCAGTCCAACAATGCTCCATGATAACGGATTGGTAAACAGCGTCCAGTAATCCAGAGAAACCGTCGAACCTTGCTTCACGATAAAACCACCTTCAGACAGCGTTAGCGCCACTGATAGCGAAGCTGGAATCAGCAATCCCGAAGCTCCATATAGAAACAGATACACGATGTTATTTTTGGAACCATAGTTCTCAAAGGCATAAAACGACCCACGAATGGCGAGCAAAATGACCGCAATGCTTCCCGGTACGAGCAGCGCTGATCCGTAATAATAAGCCGTGTCGGGAAAGAATCCAACAATGCCAATGTAGAAAAAGACAAAAAATACATTCGTAATCTCCCATACCGGTGATAAATAACGGGAGATCAGACGATTAATCAGGTGATCCTGTTTCGTCAAGCGTGCATAAAAGGCAAAGAAACCCGCCCCGAAATCAATGGAGGCAACAATTAAATAGCCATACAAGAACAGCCAGAGTACCGAAATGCCAATCAGTTCGTAACTCATGTACGCTCACCCTTTTCTGTAGACGGATTGCGCTTCTCCTTCATCCATTTCTCCATCTCGACTTCTGCCGGATTATTGTTGAACAAACGTCTTAGTACGAGAACACACATGACTCCCAGAACGATGTAGAGAAGCAGGAAGAAGAAAAAGATCATTCTGATGCTGGGTGATGAAGTGGCTGCTTCCTCCACACGCATATATCCTCGGATAATCCACGGCTGTCGTCCCAGTTCAGCATAGAACCAGCCCAGCTCAACTCCGAGAAAAGCCATCGGTGCGCCTAGCGCTATGATCCCAAGCAGCCACTTATTCAGCTCATTGCGCTTTTTCCAGAATACAAACAGGAAATACAGAACTGAAATAGCCAGCAGCGTAAATCCGATTCCGGCCATTAAATCAAACAGGTAGTGAACGAGCAGCGGCGGCCATTCGTCCTTCGGAAACTCCTCCAGTCCGGTTACCTCTGCATTAAAGTCACTAAAGGCCAGGAAGCTGAGCAGTTTCGGCAGGTGAAGAGCTCCTATAATTTCATGCTCTGCATTCAGCCATCCCAATAAAATCAAATCCGCGCCACTTTCTGTCTCAAAATGCCATTCTGCCGCTGCAAGTTTCTCCGGCTGATGCTCGGCCAAAAACTTGGCGGACACATCTCCCGCTAACGTGTTCAGTAAGCCGAACAGCAGAACCACCGCCATCATGAGATTCAAGGCTTTTTTGTGGTATGCAGATGCCCCTTTTCTCAGCAGCGAGAAGGCTGCAATTCCGGCTAACAGGGCAGCTCCTGTCAAATATGCTGAGCTTAATACATGAAACACCTTGGAGAACGTCGCCGTATTCAGCATCGCCTCCACTGGGTTAACCGCTGTGAATTGGCCTGCTTCCATGACAAAGCCTCCAGGCTGGTTCATGAAGCCGTTCACCGTCGTAATAAACACAGCCGACATACCTGCACCGGTGACGATTGGAATCGTCAGCAGCCAGTGAATGTACGGATTTTTGAATCGATCCCAGGTATACAAATAAATGCCCAGGAAAATGGCTTCAAAAAAGAACGCAAACACTTCCATGAATAGTGGGAGTGCAATGACATTGCCTGCCAGTTTCATAAAATTCGGCCACACCAGGGCCAGTTGCAGTGAAATCGCTGTACCGGTCACCACACCAACCGCCACAGAAATGACAAACCCTCTTGACCACCTCTTCGCCATCAGTGTGTAATGGGGGTCCTTCTTGCGAATCCCCATGAATTCTGCAATTGCGATCATTAGAGGTATACCGACGCCAAGTGTCGCAAAAATAGCGTGGAAGCCCAGCGTCATACCTGTCACCAGCTTGCTCCACATCACCGTATCGATTGCCATTGTTTACTGCCTCCTTTCAAACTCTGTTCGATTTTCGTACTGATTTGAATCTTTTAATTATTAGGTCAGTCAGCCCTTGGACTGCGTTCTTTATCAGGTTGATAGAAGCCCCACTAGACTGGTTCAGAGTTTATCTACAAACCGTTCCTCCATCGTTGTATGTACAAAGAGAATTTTTTCACAAAGTAAGTGACGAAGGAGCTTTACCACACCATCATTGTGCATTGCTACACATAGTTATTGGACTGAGCATGGGTTGGCGAGCTGTGTTTTACCTGATACTGAAGGGCCAAAGTACTTAACAGGACCTAATAGTTAAAATTATTATATCTTTGTGAATTAGCAATTCAATCACTGACACGTCTTCGTCCCTAAATGTTCAAGAAAGGATCAACTCTTTCTGACAACTCGGTGAAAAGCATAAAAAGCACCCAAAGGGGCTATTGATTCATTAGGCACAACCGTGGTATTGCGATTTTCAATTCTACTATGCTTGCAAGATGTTCGGGAAAAATAAAACAAAAGAAGCCGCTCGTATAGTGAGCGACTTCTCGACTTTTTTTGTTCATAAGTCTGCAAAGCTTCAATTCCGTTGCTGTACGGTCTCCTCCAGCCATTGCTGCAAAGGAATATCCTTAGTCAACTCACCGAGCAAAATGTGACTGAATATACCTTCCTGATCTATGATCATGGTCGCTGGCAACCCGGTGATACGATACAGACCGGAGACCTTTCCGGTCACATCAATGATAACAGGGAAATCGAATTGCTGTTTCTCCATAAATTCACGAATGGTGCCCTTCGCTTCCCCCACGTTGACAAACAGAGCCTCTACATCGTTTTGATACGTCTGAGCAATCTGCTTAATCATTGGCATTTCCCTCACACAGGGCGTACACCATGAAGCCCAGAAGTTAATCATGACGACTTTGCCCCGATAATCGGAGAGCTTCACCTGTTCTCCGTCTGAATTAACCGCAGTGAATTCAGGAGCAGTTGCACCGGCTTCAATGGCACCGGTTATTTTGGGCTCAGATGATGAAGTCCCCTGATAAATTGCCCACGCAGCGACCAGCACAGCAGCCATTCCAATCAGGATGGTAAACAAACGTATCATTTTCAAACTCATTTTCGCACTATTTTTTTTCAATAAGTTCACCTTCATTTTTAGCCAAGACTATGATGAAATGCAGCATGAAGCGACCCGAACTGTTGACGAAAGTCCTCAGTAGAGCCATCTCCCACATTACGTCCTTGGTTCATAAAAACAATGTGATCGGCAACATCATCTGCGATCTCAAGCTGGTGGGTGGAGAACACAACCATATGCCCTTCCTCCTTGATCTGTTTTATCAGATTTGCAAACTCCTGCATCCAGAAGGGGTCCAGTCCATTCGTCGGCTCATCCATGATCAGCAGCGGAGGCTTGGACAGCAGAGCCTGGGCAAATAACACACGCTGCCGCATACCTTTGGAAAAGGTCGTGACCCGTTTCTTTTTTTGATCGGCCAAGCCTACCATGGTTAGCACTTCCGTTACTCGCGCTTTAGGCACTTTCCTTAACGCCGCCCAGAACTGGAGCGCCTCCTCTGCCGTCAAACCCTGGTTGAAATGATAATCATCCGGCATATATCCGATCTGTTCCGAATATCGCTTTCGTTCTTTGGACCAGCGCATATTGTTTACAATGATTTCACCCGAGGTAGGTTGAAGAATACCTGCAAGCATACGCAGAACGGTGCTTTTTCCGGCCCCATTTCCGCCGCATAAGGCAAGCACATGACCGGAAGAAACGCGAAAGGATATATCTTCAACAATCTGTTGTTTTTTTATGGATTTACACAGTCCAACAATCTCTGTTTCCACATTATCCATGGGAACGTCCCCTTTCCCATATCCCGTATACTGCCACGATAGAACATGTAATCCACAGCAGACATATCCCCATAAAGATCCAGCTCCCGCTCGATGGATGTACCCAATCTACCCACTGATAATATTCAGGTCCCAGTATCGAGCCCCCGCCAAGTTTGATCACCACAAACAAACGTACCAACTCAGCCGGATTGATGAAGGTTAGAACGGTGAGTAAGGGTTTTACCCACTGATACGGCATGAGTCCCAGCACGGAAATTAGAAGCGTGGGCCACCCGATCAAAGCAAAAAACCAAACGGATACCGATATCGTTAACGCTTGCCAGCGATTTTTGGATAACGAACCGATGAACAGTGCAATAGTCAGAAATAGCAACACCAGTCCGCAGGAGAATACCAGAAACAAAAGATATGTCTTAACATCTAAAGGGCTACCCACCCATCCGCTAAGAAGTCCCATCAGGCCATATCCGAATGTAACTATCGTCATTAATACAACCGACAGCCCCAGATATTTGCCAACAATAAAAGACATCGTGCCGATGGGGTAAGTGGACAACAGCTGCCAGCTGCCCTCTTCCTTTTCAGAAGTCAACGAGAACGAGCCCAGAAAGAGGGTCATCAGCGGCAACAGATAAAGAATAAGATTTAACATGGAACCTGTAGTGCCAGAGTATCCTGCTACAAAATTCTGAGAATTGATGATTAACAAATTCAGACTAAACACGCAGAAAAGAATCAAAAATGAATATGCCCAAGGGTTGCGAAATCCCATTTTCATTTCTCGTCGGACGACTTGTACCATATCTCCCATCATGCATCACCATCTTCATTGGTCATTACTTGTGGCCTGATTCTTCCGTTGATTCGCTTTCTCCATGTGTTTCTTCATGCACGCCTTCACCCATTCCCTCCTCGGAATGCCCATGCTCCCCCATCATATCCATCGTCTCTGTGTTTTGTTTCCAGTCGTGGGAGGCGAGGTCTTCAGCGGTCATAATGGTTCCCACACCCTGCTCGGCAACAAAAGCTTCGGCAGATGGTTTATCCTTAAAATTGAGGATGCCGTAAGCCATCGGTGTACGCAGTGAAGCATCATATACATAAGTGGCTTTGCTGTACTCAATCCATTCCTTGTCATTATAATCACGAACAAAATCCATCCCGATGTTATCTGTTCCGTTCTCTTCTTTCCACTGATGCATACAACCAATGTCATCAAATTTATAATTTTTACCGTCTTTCGTGGTAAGCTGCGTGGCATAGGCATCATCTTTCACCTGCATTTTGCAAATGGCACAGATATCCACGTCTTCATTGATAGGCAATGCCTCGTATTTTTTTCCGCAAGCTGTTAATAACAGCACCCCAAAGAGAAGTACCATAACTGTTTTCCAATGTGTTTTCATTCTCATTTTCGTAATACCCCCATATTGATCATAATAAAAGTGGCCAGGCCCAGCAGAATGCATCCGATGATCCAAACCCCGGTTATCTCTTTGACCACTTGTGTACCTACCTTCGTCGTCTGTGATACCGCTTCCATGCTCATTAATGGCGATCTGTCGCTTGTCCACTCTGCCTTGCCTTCCGTAAACAAGTTGCTCATAAAGATCATGCCTGGAGATTGAAAGAAAAGCTGATAGGCCGAATTCCGGTTGACCACTTGCTCATAAAAAGGATTAATTCCATAGGACAGTTCACTAATTCCATCATCGTTCAGGTCAAGACCTTGAAAGGAATCCCAGAAGTTTTCCTTCATCTCATTGTTCCGGCTGTCCATCGCTGAAGCTTCAATCACATTCGAAACAAATTGGTTTCTGGTAAACTGATTATCCTCCGCAAGAACGAGCTGAATTCCGATGAAATTCCGGAGCACCGCATTGCCGCGAATTTCATTTCCTGAGGATTCAGCAATGTTCATGCCAACACGGTTACCCTCCACGACATTGTTATGAACCGAGGATTGCTGTACGTCATACAACAAAATCCCTTGTGAATGCACATTTTCGTTCTGTTTGCGAAAAGAGTTTCCCGATACGACCGTATTCTTGACGCCCATGACCATGGCTCCGGTACTGTTGTTCTCTCCAACATTGTCCACAACAGAAGAGCCATCGATATACATACAATGAATGCCATACCTGGTATGTAACAGCGTGTTAGCCTTAACCGTAAGATTGCGACTGTTCTCCAGATATATACCATCCCGCATGCCCGTAATTTTGTTGTCTTCGATGTGGGTACGATGGGAATTGTACAGATCAATGCCATTCCCCTTTTGACCACTGGAAGCAGACTCCGGTCCAGCCCATGAAATAGTATTGCTATGTATGAGCCCATCGACAGAACCCCGCAGCACGATTCCAAAACTTTGACTCTGAATATCCAGGCCCGTGATCTCTACTCGATCTCCTTCAACCTGAATCGCTGCAGTGGGTTCATTTGTTAAGTGTCGTACCGTGAAACCCTGCAATGTCACTCCATCTGAACGAATGGTAATGGTGGATTCAGCATCCGTATTCAATACCAATACGGATGAGTCCCCTCGAATGGATATATTCTTGTCTATACTTACGGGACCAGAATAAATACCCGTCTCAAGTACAAGCACTTCTCCAGGTCTAGAACCATCAATGATTGGCTGGAGTGGAATAGCATCTTTGGTTTCAGGAGCAGCATTTGCAGTGTCCAGCGGGTAAGATAGCGGGATCAACAGTATCCCTATAAGCAGCAATATGCTCAGGACAATCCGTTCGCGAAACATCATAACCTCCTTCATGAAACACACTGCTCATAGTGTACATAAAAACAAATTTTTACCATATAGCTCAAGCTAGCTATAGAGCTGGACGTTTTGTGTCCAAATTGTGAGGTCATTGTGGTAAAAGTAGAAAAATCACATCCACTTAACATGAAAATAGAAAGAACACACGGATATAGTAAAAAAAGCTTATTACAGACGATTATGGTCTGTAATAAGCCCTTGCTCCAATGCATAACGTGTCAGTTGAACACGATTTTGAACCTGCAGTTTTTGCAAAATGTTTTTTAAATGATTCTTGACGGTATACTCTGAAATTGTATAATTCACAGCGATTTCTTTGTTCGTCCATCCTGCAGCCACGCCATACAGAATATCCTTTTCCCTTGTCGTTAGTGGAACGTCAGGTTCTTTTTTCTCCGTGAGTGAGACATCCTTCAGGATTTGGTAAGCCACCTCGCGGCTCAATGGAGCTTCTTCTGTAACGATGGAATGAAGATATTCCAGCCACATGGAGGGTTCAAGGTTTTTGAGCAGATAACCCTGAGCTCCCCGTTTCAACGCTTCCAGAAGGTGTAGTACATCATCCGAGACGGTAATCATGACAATTTTCACATAAGGAAACGCCAATTTGATCCGCTGTGTTGCTTCAAGACCGTTCATAATTGGCATCTGAATGTCCATGAGGATTAGATCGGGAAGCCACTGTTCTGTATAATCAATCGCTTGTTGACCGTCCGACACGACGCCAATCACTTCGAAGCTGGGGTCCATGGATAAAATTTCACATATGGCTTCTCTCGCATGAGCGTGATCGTCTACAACAAGTACGCGAGTATGACTCATAACATCTCACCATCCTTTGAAAATTCGACAACAGTAAGCTGCTGCTCCCTTCGGAATTGCATGTTATAGTTCAGCTCATTCATCCGCTCTCTCATGATTTTCAGTCCATATCGATCCTTTCGTTCAAAGGGATTCATCTCAAATCCTTTTCCATTATCTCGAATCGTGATATTCCAGCACTTCTTGTGCCCATTTCCCTGAATCCATCCTTGGGAAGCTGATGCATGCTTTTGAATATTAAAGAGAGCTTCCCGAATACAAGCGAGCAGTTCTACTTTCTCTTTGTCAGTAAATGCATCATCCGGGATGCTCCAATCCAGTTCGATTCGGACGGGGATATCTTTGGCAATTCTTCGAATTTGACCAAGTAGTGTGACCGATTCGTTCGTAGTGAAGGTATTGTCAACGTTAGGATCATAACGTAAATCGGCAATGGCCTGACGCACATAACGATTGACTTCATGAACCGTTTTCTTGATCGAATACACATCGTCCAACTGTTGATCCAACTTGGCTTGTTCCTCTAAACGCCCCACTTTTACCGATAATAAAAAAAGGGATTGGGCGATTCCATCATGGAGTTCCTTGGCCATCTTTTCACGAGATTCCAATGCGGCTTTGGCTTCACGCTCATGCTCCAGCTCTTTTTGAATACGTTCCAAAATCAGAAACAGCCGAGTTAACAACGTTATACTCACGACATATACAATGACAGGCGTAAGCCAGTTGCCCAAATTCATTGATATGTAGGGGAGCAGAAACTGATGTCGTACATACTCCCACAGTCCAACGGTCAAGGTGGGAATGAGCAAGATCATCCACTTGATTTGTTTGTAAGACATATTCTCCTCCTGAACTGCAAGATAAGAATCAGTGAGGCAAACGAAGAATATAACCGAACCCCCACAGGGTTTGAATCAGATCTTCCCGATTCGGCACATACTCGGATAGTTTGTCACGCAACCGTTTCACATGGGTATCTACAGTCCGATAATCCAGATCTTCCTCATGCTCCACTTTCCAAACAATTCTCAGCAAATCCTGCCTAGAGAATGCTATTTCCGAGTGTGTCGCCAGATGATAAAGCAAATCAAATTCTTTGGGAGTCATATGAATCTCCACTTGTCCTACTGTGACTCTACGGGAAGTTGGATTGATTAGAATGGAGGAAATCAACACCTCGCTCGCTGAATGATCTTTTGGCGCAGGTTCGATTAATCCGTTATAACGAGCCATCATAGTTTTAATACGTAGCACAACCTCCCTCGGACTGAATGGTTTCATGACAAAGTCATCCGCCCCTGCTTTGAAAGCTTCAAGCCGATCAGTTTCTTCTGACTTGGCTGTCAGAAACATGACGGGTATGCTTAAGTTGGTCCTAAGATAATGGCATATTTCAATTCCCTTAATATCGGGAAGAATCCAATCGAGAATGATCAAGGCATAAGAACCGTGATGAAGCTGCCCAAGGGCTTGCCAGCCTAGCGAAGCCTCCTCAACGATAAATTGTTCTTTCTCCAAATACATGCGAAGAAGTCTTCGGACCCGTTCATCATCATCTACAATCAATATTCTATTTTGCTGCAGGGTCCCGTTCATGTCTTACCTCCAAATCTTTGCGATATTCTGGTTATTTTCTTAGTTTCTCATTGTAAAGCCTCAAGCCAGTGAGTGAACTTGATGTAATCAGCATACCTTCAACGTACTCAAAAGGCATGACTCCATAGAGCCATGCCTTTAATAATCTATCTCTGAATTGTAGACAATGTATGAACGATTATGTCCAGGCTTATTTCTTGCCAGTGACGGCTGCTACCACATCGTCTGCCACCTTGCCGTCTGCAATTGGGCCGGACATCATCCAATGTCTGGCTGACACTTTGAACACATGGTTGTCCTTCACAGCAGGCATCGTTTTCCATACATGAAGTTTCTCAACTTCCGTTGCAACGGCACTGTTTTCATTGAACTCTTCTTCCGTGCTAATCGATCCTCCGTAGATGGCAAACACATAATCAGCTCCAATAGAAGGCAGCTTCTCTAGAGATGTCGTGACTCCCCAATCGTCCTTAGTATCCTTCTGGAGTGCTGCAACGCTTTCGTCTGGATTTAACCCCAATTCAGTGTAGATAAGTGGAGCGAAGCTCGGAAAGAACACCTGCAGATCCTTGTCCGATGGACGCATGAAGACAACTGTTTTGTCCGGGCCCACAGCCGAAATGATATCTTCCTTGGCCTGTTTCAGTTTGTCGGTGTTCGCCTGAAGCACCTCCTGTGCTTTATCTTCCAAGCCCGTTGCCTTTCCTATTTCCACAATGGTTTTCTCCCAATCATCCGGTGAATAGGCAATGGTTGGCGCAATCTTGCTCAGTTCCTCATACGCTTTGTCATCAATGGCGTTTCGCTGAACCACGATAAGATCGGGCTGGGTTGCCAGAATGGCTTCCAGATTCGGATTGAAATCCGCATTTCCAGCGAGCGGAATGTTCAGTGCTTTGAGCTGGTCATCCAAGTAGTAGCCATCAAAGTCGTATGCATAGACCATCGGTACACCCAGGGACAATGTAAGATCCTCCAGACCAAATACGGCAACACGTTTTGGATGCAGCGGAACTTCCGTTTTGCCCATGGCATGTTCGATGACCTGAGTCTGAGGCTCTTCGGCAGTTTGAGTCGCTGCGCTTGCGTTTGTCTTGGTCGTTTCTGTTGTGGCTTGCTCTCCTGCTGTATTTGTTTTATTTCCGCAGGCAACAACCATAAGTGAAAGAACCAATAGCAGGAGCATCAATCCTGCAAATCCGCGTTTCCTTCCATGTGTAGCCTTTTTTGAACGATCTCTTCTAAAGAGATCATTATTTTCTGTGTGAGACATGAGTTCCCCTCCGCATTTCTGTATTGAGAATGATTATCACATGATGATTATACAGATGTTCCTCAGCGAAGAAAATAGAAGAAGATGTCTACTTTCGCCCATTACCGGGCACTAAATAGCAAGTTTACTTCCTGAAGCAGAAGTTCATGCCGATTGGCTGTATGTTCCAGGATCGGTTCGCTTAACCAATGTCCTCCCTGTGTCAGATAGACTTGTCGGTTTCGTACGGCATGCAGCTGTTTCCAGCTTTCCGCATGTTGAAGCCTCTCCCACACCATCAGGGAATGATGGTCCTTCATAACACTAACGATGATGACGTCCGCATCGAATGCAGCAAGCTGTTCGGCTTCCACGTATCTGGTAAATTCGATCTGATCCACACCCGAAGCCGCGGCAATCTTCAAATCGTCATAAAATACGGTTCCTGCTCTTCTACCCCAGATCTGAATGCCCCGGGGAGACACACTTAATGCGATTAGCTTACCTTGTTGAAACGAATGAGGAATATAATGAAGAACCGTTTCCACCTTTTCCTCATATCGAAGAAGCCATCTTTCACTTTCATTCTCCCGATCCAAAAAACGGGCCGTTCGCCGCAGATGTTGCCGCCAATCCTCTCCGTGCCAACTTAGAAACAACACCGGTGCGATGTGCCGCAGCTTCTCTTTCTCCTCTTCGGGGATCATCTCGTCCAATGCAACAATCCGGTCTGGCCTGGCCCGCATCAATGCTTTGAGGTTGAAATCATAGTCGTGGCTGAGTGCTACCTTGACATCATAACGATATTTCCGACGGTAATCATCTGTCCAAAACTGATCAATGGGCGCTGCGAAGGGGATGATTTGCAGGGTCAGCAAATGCCCGATATTGGGCCAGCTGTACGCGGCTGTTTTGCATTTCCTGTTCGCAATATATGTACGAGGCGGTAATCCCACCTGCTTTTTGAATTGGCTGCTGAAATAGTGTTGGTCCTTGAAACCTGCCAACAGAGCAATGTCCTTCAGTGGTTGTCCTGCTTCCATCAGACGTTTGGCCTCGTTGGTGCGAATCTCTGCCAGATAGTCCATCGAACTCTGACCGAACTTCTCTTTGAATGATCTCATGAAATAATAGCGGCTCATGCCCGCTTCATCGGCCAGGTCGTCGACTGTGATTGTATCCTGATAGTGATGCAGCATGTATTTCCGTGCTCTCTCGAGTGCGTTCTCGTGTTGGTTCTGCTTCTTGAACAGAAGATGCAGCAGGTCCTGGAAACCTGCTTGGCTTGCGAAACGATCTGTTGAATCACCGGTATGCCAGTAACAGACGATTTTTTCGCAAAGTTGCTGCACCTGTGCATCTGGAAACGTGATTGGCCTACCAAGCTCCGTCAACAAATGCTCAGAGGACACCTTCTGTCCTTCATATGGAATGATGCCGATATGAATCCGGTATATGATCTGCTCTCCATCCGCTAAATAAACGGTCTCGACCCGTTGGCCTGGTAATACTAAATGGGCACTATTTGGAACGAACGGATGCGGTATGCCATCAATGACGATTTTGCCGTGACGATTTGCAGCAACAAGAATGACATGATCTGGTGTTTCTTCGTATACCAAACGATAGGCCTTGTCGACCGAATCCTTGAATACGTTCTTTAATCCATACCATGCGAGATCTGCTGCTGTCTGTCCTTCACCCTCTGGGTGATTTTGTTGTAAATGTGTCATCATAGCGCATCCCTCTTTTCGAATCTTCTTCAAAATTCTAAATGATAACAATTCTCAATGTCAATCATAATTCTCTCATGCACCAAATATCGTGTCTTCGAATATGGATATCTACTAAGCCACAAATTTTTTAAACCTAGTAATAGAGCCCATTCATCCGGTTTTTCACAAAATTGATACCGATAAGCATTTGACAAAGCTATATATTGATATAAAATTAAGAAATAGATCTATATATAGTGTTTGTTTTTGATCACCTTTCATTTGTCAAGGAGGATATGATAGTGCTAATTGTGTATGATTCTATAACCGGGAATGTTAAGAGGTTTATTTCCAAGCTTCAACTGCCGGCTGTTCAGGTTCAGAATCAAATGACGATTGATGAACCGTACGTACTTGTGACATATACAACAGGTTTTGGACAGATACCTGATAAGGTGTCTTCTTTTTTGCAAAAAAACTCTGCATACCTGATTGGCGTGGCCGCCAGCGGTAACCGTAACTGGGGTGAGCGTTTTGCCAAAAGTGCAGATTTGATATCTGCATCTTATAACGTCCCGGTTATTAGTAAATTTGAATTATCGGGCTCCAAGAGAGATGTGGAGTATTTTGAACAGGAGGTGAGCCGCATTGCGTCATATTGAATTAAATAACATGCTGCTAAAGCGCGACTCTGATGGCTTCTTCCAGTTACATAAGGATAAAGAGGCTGTAGAGGAGTTTATGAGAGAAATCAAAGATAAAAGTATGGCATTTGCCAACATTGATGATCAAGTCAAATTCATGATTGATCATGATTATTACGAGGATTTCTATGCTTCCTATACAGCTGACCAAGTTAGAACCGTATTTGAAATTACGCGTGGCTATCAATATAACTTTCCTTCCTATATGGCAGCTTCTAAATTCTATACTGATTATGCATTGAGAACATATGACCGCAAAACATACCTTGAGCAATATGCGGATCGAGTAGCAGCCGTAGCACTTCATCTGGGTCAAGGACACTTTGATACGGCTTGTTTGCTGTCTCGTTCTATGATGGAACAGCGTCTTCAACCGGCAACCCCTACTTTTCTAAATGCGGGAAAAAGTCGGCGCGGTGAACTGGTTTCTTGCTTCCTGCTTGAAATGGATGATTCACTGAACTCCATAAACTATGTACTAAACACTTGTATGCAGTTATCCAAAATCGGTGGTGGAGTGGCTGTCAACCTGTCGAAGTTGCGTGCTCGTGGTGAAGTCATTAAAGGGGTTGAAGGTGCTGCTAAAGGCATCACGCCTGTTCTCAAGCTGATGGAAGACGGCTTCTCCTACGCTGATCAGATGGGTCAACGTAAGGGGTCTGGTGCAGCATACTATAATATTTTCGGTTGGGACGTTATGGAACTGCTGGATAGCAAAAAGATTAATGCGGATGAGAAAATCCGGCTGAAAACTCTCTCTATCGGACTTATTGTCCCTAATCGTTTCTATAAGCTGGCTCAAGATAATGAGCCCCTGTACCTCTTCGCACCTTATAGTGTCTACAAGGCGTATGGAACACATTTGGATGATATGGATCTGGACGTGATGTATGATACCTTGCTGGCTGACGACCGCGTGAAGAAGAAAAAATCGCTCAGCGCACGGGATATGCTGACCAAAATAGCGATGACTCAACTTGAATCCGGTTATCCCTACATCATTAATAAAACCAATGCCAATCAAGCACATGCCTTGAAAAACGTAGGACAAGTCAAAATGTCGAACCTTTGCACAGAGATCTTCCAGCTCCAAGAAACTTCTGAAATTACAGACTATGGTCAACCGGATATTATTCGCAAAGATATCAGCTGCAACCTGGCCTCCCTCAATATTGTTAATGTTATGGAGAGTGGCAAGATCAAGGAATCCGTTCATGAGGGAATGATCGCACTAACCTCCGTCAGCGACATGACACATGTAGCCAATGCTCCCGGTGTGGCAAAAGCCAATTCCGAAATGCATTCCGTTGGCTTGGGTGCCATGAATCTGCACGGTTACTTAGCCAAAAACAGGATTGCTTATGAGAGCTCGGAGGCCAAGGATTTTGTACGTACCTTCTTTATGACCATGAATTATCATTCTCTGGAGAAAAGTATGGAGTTTGCAGAGCAAACGGGTCAACGGTTCTATGGATTCGAGCAATCGGACTATGCGACTGGGGTATATTTTGATCGTTATGTGACTACGGATTACCGTCCCACCACATCGAAAGTACAAGTATTGTTCAACGGAATTGCTGTTCCGTCTCCTGAAGATTGGAACCTGCTTAAGTCTAAAGTGATGACAAATGGTCTCTATCATGCCTATCGCATGGCTATTGCTCCAACGGCCAGCATCTCTTATATCCAAAACGCAACATCCAGTGTAATGCCCATCGTGGAACAAATTGAGACACGGACCTATGCCAATTCAACCACGTATTATCCGATGCCCTATTTGCAAAAGGATAATGTCTTCTATTACAAGTCAGCGTATCAAATGGATCAATTCAAGGTAATTGATTTGATTGCGGAGATTCAGCCGCATGTGGACCAAGGCATCTCAACCATTCTTCATGTAAACAGTGATGTATCCACGCGGGAGTTGGCTCGCTGCTACCTGTATGCTGCTCATAAAGGGTTGAAATCTCTGTATTATACAAGAACCAACAAGCTGACGATGGAAGAATGCATTGCTTGTTCAATATAAATAATTTCCCTTTAGGGTATTACGATTGGAGTATGATATACCATGCCGGCAATTCAAGCTGTGAACTGGAATCGGGCGGATGATGATTTCACACTGATGTTCTGGAATCAGAATATTATGCAATTTTGGACCGATGACGAGATTCCTTTATCCGATGATAAAATGACCTGGGGCATGCTCAGTGATATAGAAAAAGACGCTTATATGAAAGTTTTGGGAGGCTTAACCCTTCTGGATACGATCCAGGGCGGTGTAGGTATGCCGCAGATTATGGAGCATGTCGATGGACTGCAACGCAAAGCCGTACTTAGTTTTATGGCGATGATGGAACAAATTCATGCGAAATCATACAGTAGTATTTTTACCACATTGGCATCAACCGAAGAAATTGACAGTGTATTTAAATGGGTGGAAGAAAATCCATATCTGCAAACCAAAGCGACGGTTATACGTCAGTATTACATGAACATTGAAACTTCAAAAGATCTGTATATGGCGATGGCGGCCTCCGTTCTTTTGGAAAGTTATTTGTTTTACAGCGGATTTTTCTATCCACTCTATTTAGCTGGACAAGGCAAACTCACATGCAGTGGTGAGATCATTGATCTGATTCTGCGGGATGAAAGTATTCACGGTGTATATGTGGGGGTATTGGCCCAGGAAATATACGCGAGCTTTGATGAAACGCAGCGGAACGATGTGTATCAAGGTTTGGTTGATCTAGTACAGCTTCTTCATCAAAATGAGCTGCAATATACGGAGGAATTATATACACCTATTCATTTGAGCGAAGAAGTGGAAACCTTCCTTCGTTATAATGCTAACAAAGCCATGATGAACCTCGGTTTTGAGCCATTATTTGAAGACGAGGAAGTTAACCCGATTGTGTTAAATGGAATCAGTACACATACCAAACAGCATGACTTTTTCTCTAAAAAAGGAAACGGTTATATTCGTACTCTGAATGTAGAACCTCTGACGGATGATGATTTCAAGTTTGAATAATTGATAAAAAATTATAATAGGGCTAACGTATAACCTATGAATATAAATAAAGAAGGCTGTTCCTCCCAGAGGAACGGCCTTCTTTATTCACTTTTCGAGCAATGAAATCAGTCTTTGCAGCAGAACAGGCTCTTCCTTGCGGAATTGCTCCAACCGGAGTCTTACCTTCGCAAACACAGCCTTGTCTTCACGCATTTCATGACGGATGTATTGATCCCTTAGCTTCATTGCCCTGGTAGTTATATCCTGATAACCATTCACAAGTTCTTCGTCGTAAGGGATTATCCCCTCATCGATCAAATAGGCAATCCGTTCACTCATCATTTTTTTGTGCTCCCAGAGCACATGAAGATGCCTCACATCGTTACGGTCACCGAGACGAGGATCGTTGCTTTCTACCGCATCATAGTACATTTGCAAATAGTCGTAGACGTCAATTCCGAAAGCCTGTTCGTCATCAGGAATGTAATTAATGCGATTCAGATGAGTCTCTCCGTTCAGGTAATCATGCAGTTGGTCGAGTGCTACGATTCTATCGAAAGGATAAGGAGAATGCGGCTCGTATTTGTAAAAATAAGTGTGATGATCCGCGGTGAGCCCCTCTCTGAGCAGATGTCTCATGGAATGGACAGCATCCAGGAATTCCGTGAATGGAATCTGTACATTGCGGTAAACTCCCGTATGGTCGAACATGGAAGCATCAAAAAAACGATTGTCCCAATCGAAACCGTACAGAAAAAGATGATGAGGAAACGGTTCCTGCTGATAGGCCGCCGCTGGCGGTAGCTTCGCTTCGTCCAAAAACACGACACAATAATAGCCGTTGCGAATCTGATCCGCGAAAAATTGGGGCCAGGCGTCCAGCGCCAAATGCTCCAGAATCGTATAATTCACAGAGCATGTGAGTAGAAATGGATTATTGAAATTCAGTTCGTTGGGTTTGCCCCGAAAAAAATCGATATAAAACTGTCTGCCATCCTCCAGAAAGGTTTTCTTGCAGGACAACTGAATGAAGTTGCTGTAATACCAAGGAATCGTTTCCTCATGTGCACTGGTAATCGAAAGCGTGTAAGCCCACCTCAGAAATCCTTTAAGCGGCGGATTTGACACGGGCAGCTGAACAGCATTCATTCTTTCTCCCCCTTAACTGCTTGCACTACTATATCCCTTTACAGCCTGTTTCCAGAGCAATCGTATAACTGTGAAGAGTATAAGCGAAGCGACCAACGCCAGTCCTGTATAGAGCCAGCTGAGCTGTCCTAGCAGGAACATCGGCCCGAAATTGGTAATCAGGAACAGCGGAATGACAAAGGTACCGATCCGCCGGACCCAAGTTGGGTATATTGCCATTGGAAAATTGTTGGCATCCCAGGCGGAATGGGCGATCTCCGATGCAGAACCCGTCTGAACGAACCGAAATGACAGCAATGCAGGGATAATCATTAGACAGTATGTGATGATAACGGACACGAATAACAGCAGCATAAACCCGGCTAGCTGGAGAAACGTCAGGGGTATGTCCATCGCATGCCAGCCAATGCCAATCATGACGAAACCAACTAAAATATCAGGGATTGGCAGCGCCAGATCGACATAACGCAAGGAAGCCATGAATTGAAGAGAAACCGGCTTCGTTAACATTAGATCAAGTGAGCCGTCCTTAATATATTCGGGAATTTTCGTGAAATTGGTGAAAAACAGCCCGACATACATACCTGTCACCACGGTGTGCATGCCTATAAATAGTAGCAGCCCTTCGGGCGGTATGCCGTCGACGTGAAGATCGGTGCGGAACACGACGAGCACATATAACAGTTTGGCGAGCAAGTAGACGGATTCCACCAGCAGGCTCATCATGAAATTGCCTCGAAACTCCATCTGGGCAATGAGACAATTTTTGATGAACATGCCATACAAATGTGCGTATTTTCTCGTGGCTCTAAACATATGGAATCTCCGCTACCCCCCAACCGCTGAATATTTCTTCATGGATATGCGCCACGTTAGACGGGATAGCCATAAGAACAGGAGTATCCACCCCATCTGGATGAGCAATCCTTGATACATCGCCGCCACTTCCGTTTTGCCACTGAGCACATTGACCGGAAAATAAATGGTATACGGAAACGGCGTGTACTGAAGTGCCTCCACTATCGAATCCCCGAAAATCTCCAACGGAAACATACCTCCGCTCAGAATATTCACGAGCAGACTCGTAATGACGAAAAAATAAGAGATTTCATTTAGATAAAAAGCACTTGCACAGATGCAATAAGAGATCAAGAAATTGAGCAATAGCGCCCCCGACAACGTAACGACGAACAAGATTAGCCGTATGACCTGGAACTCAAGCACACCACCGGCAGATGATATCCAGATAATCCCGACAAGCAGCACAGCTGTAACGCCGTAATAGATCGCCTTCTGTCCGAAAAAGGATACTAGCCGATATCCGAAGTAACTAACCGGTTTGATCAAATACTTGTTGAGACCGCCGTTCTTGATGTCATCGACAATCTGGTGCTCGAACTGGGTAGCGATCAGCTTGGAAACCAAGCCCGCCAAGATCGTATACAAAATAATTTGATTATATGAATACGAGAATAGCGCCGTTTCGCCGGAATGTTGGTACACCGCTGTCCATATAAAATACTGGACAAGAATCGGAAACGCGGCTCCGAGAAGACCGAGAAAGAAGTGAAATCGGTATTCCATCGATTGCTGCACACCCATCGAAAATACAGCCGTATACAATTTGCGTCCATTCATCCGACGGATTCCTTTTGGTAGAGCATCGATATACTCTCCTCGATCGGCACATCCTCAATCGTCCAGTCAACGATTGGAAACGAATCGAGCATAGCACGCGACACTTCTTTTAGACGGTGTTTGGGCAGTTCCAGAACAACGCTGTAGTCGTCTGCGCTGATCATTTTTCCGAATTTGGCCAGCCGCTGCTCGGCAACCGGTTCCGAGAACTGCAACTTTACAATTTTGTGCTCGCCAAACAGATCATTAATCTTATGAAGATCTCCGTCATACAGAAGACTTCCTTCGTTAATAATGATTGTCCGCTTGCACAGGTCCTCCACGTCCTTCATGTAGTGGCTCGTCAGCAGGATCGTGGCGCCAAACTGCTCATTATAGTATTTCAGAAATTCCCGCACCCTCTTCTGAGAGGGGAAATCCAGGCCGATCGTTGGCTCGTCAAGATACAGCAGCTTTGGTCGGTGGATCAGAGCTGCGATTAGCTCCATTTTCATACGTTCACCCAAGGACAGCCTGCGAACCTGTACATCCAGCAAGTCTTGCACATCAAGCATCTCTGATAGTTCGGCAAGACTTCGACGATAGAGATCATCCTCGACGTCATATATACATTTGTTCAAATAAATCGAATCGCTGGCAGGAAGGTCCCACCAAAGTTGATTTTTCTGACCCATTACAATGGAGAACAGCCGTTTGAATTCATTTTTTCGCTCCCAAGGTACATAACCAAGTACGTCGGCTTCTCCACTTGTGGGATATAGAATGCCCGACAACATTTTGAGCGTTGTGGTTTTACCTGCTCCGTTCGGACCCAGAAATCCAACGCACTCTCCAGGGCCGATATCGAAGGAAACGGATTTAACCGCTTCCTTCACAAGTGATTTGCGAGCAAATAAGTTTTTCAGTGAATGTTTGAGTCCTGCTTCTTTCCGGTAATATACGAACGATTTGTGCAGTTCCCGTACACGGATAAAGTCCATCCCCGCTCCTCCTGAATGATTGCATGTTTTCCCTTATTGGCAGCTTAAAGTTAAAGCGATTAAACTCCATTGTTATACAGAAGCACGCATTTGGAGCAAATCGGTGTCAGACCGCAGGCCAGAATCTCGCGTTGTTTTCGCAGATCCTCACCGTGGAAAATATCGGCCACACTTTCTTCGTATAAATTACCGACACTGAATTCCGGAAAAAATTTGCATGGATTGACCTTACCGTCTGGCATCACGTCCATCCGGTTCGAGATCGAGAAACACTTGGTCCGATTCATGGCTGGCTTTTCGCTACCTCGAATAAAACCTTCTACCTCTTCGGGCTCCAGCGCAGGCTGATAGCGGATACGTACATTCCACACTCGTGAATTAACTCGTTTAAATTCCTCGATTAATGTGTCAAAACGGTCAGGTGAGATGTGAAACGTGAAAGAGTGCCAGCTATTCTTGTGGTCACTCGCAAAGCGGGAGGCAAGGTGCGGAAAGTGCGCATCAAAGTAGGTGTCCATTTTTTCCGCCGTATCGGAAGGGATGTACCATGGGAAGCAGAAGTACACGGAATCAACGCCCAGCTCTTCAAAGAATTCCATCAAGCTATACAGCTGATCGACCATCTGGTCATTTACTGTCAGGGCTACGGACACTTTGCCTTTGTACAAGCCCTGCTTTTGCAGATCCAACAGCAGCTGTATGGCGTGAATCACTTTTTTGAAAGTGCCTTTACCCCGAATCGCGTCATTCTCCTTCTCGAATCCTTCCAGGCTGACCAGCATGACTAAATTTTTAGACATTTTCAAAATGGAATCCAGCTTTTGTTCAATGAGAATCGCGTTTGTGCAAATGGTCGTATGCCGGTCTTCCTTAGCCAGCAGTTCTGCCAGTTCATCGAACTTAGAGTAAAATAGCGGTTCTCCGCCCCACAGGAACACACGTGATTTGCGTTCTCTCGTTTCGGCGAGCAGTTTCTCCACGACGGGAATCTCGATTTCGTCTCTCTTCACTTCACTGGCAAAGCCGTGATGGAAGCCATCTGGATTCCATTCAAAGCAATGCTTGCAGCGCAGGTTACAGCCGTTATTAAGCTTGATTCCGATCTCATAAGGCACGGGTGCGGCATACGTCGGGTCCTCCCGGCGTTTCCTTCCCGTTTCCGCGAGTGGAACGAGGGTTCTTTTCATATTTTGAAATGTCAGCTTATCAAACGTAACTGCTGTTTTCGGCTGCATGCGTTTTCCTCCCCAAATGATTGATTTTTGATCGCTGCTCCAGTAAACGTTCGTACATTTCTTCGAGATGTTGTTCCGAGTAATCTAGGGCTTTCCATTCCGCAAATCGGATACCGAAACCACAGGATTCCCAATACTTTGAATTCTGAAGCTCATGGTCACCAAACGGCTCTAACATGACAAAAGGTATTCCGTAGGACAACGAATCGTTCAGTGTCGCTCCTCCGGGCTTGCTGATAATGGCAGCGCAATTTCGCATCAGATCCGTGTAAGCAGAGTAATCACGGAGCGGAATTTCCCGAAGAATGCCCTCTTCACGAACATATCGGTTCATTGGTGGAAACGAATGCCGCCCCTGGGCATCCCGACTCCACGGATTCCATGAAACCTCTGTTCCGAAGTAGCGTGTGCTCCCATCGTCCTCCTCCACCTCGGAAGGATCGTAGACGATCACATCCAGCAGGTAACCAAATTGACGAAGCTCTGCAATCGTTGACGCGTATGTTCCTATCCCCCAGCCGCCGCCATGGATCAGAATGCGCCTGTCACGCTGTGCATAAGCCAGGAGCTCCTTTTCATCTGAGGCAATATAGAAGTCTGGAGACAACCTTGAAGGCTCGTAAAGCCAAACGTTCTCGTAGTCCGGATACAAGGACTTGTGTACCTTAAACGATGGCGTATCGCACACGTCCAAGCGGATCAGTTGAATATCCAAAGGCGTGTGCGCAATGGCTTTGTACCTCTCCAGGATCGGAAGCCAAAAACCGGTAAACACAGCAAAATGAGATACCCCATCACGTATCCAGGAGTCCAACAGGAACTGGACTTCCGCTTCATTCAGGGAAGAGTCTACAGGCTTGGCCAGTTTATGCCCCATAAGGGCAACGGAGAAATCGGCATGAAATGCTTTTTTGGTGGAATTAATCTTGCACCTGATTTCTTCATGATACAGGTTCTCCAGAACGTGAACGTCCGTTCTAACACCTCTATCTTGCAGGTACGTGTTTAGATGCATAGCCGGAATGTATGCACCAAGCGAATTGCCCGACGCAAGCAGGGTAACCGAAGATGAATTCATGCGCAGCCTCCGCATTCCAGAATTAGTTGTACACTTTAATGGACAAGTCAGCGAGTACCTGCCTCAGACTTATGATCAGTTCATTACGATGTTCGTCATCACGGCCCACGACCGAGATATACAATCGTCCCTTCGGCATACCCCGATGGCTCTGGATTCCCTCGGATATAAGCCGAGAGGTCAGAATATCATTCACCATTACGGTGTTAGATGAAATAGGCATAATTCCGTACTCACCTTGCCCTTTGAATAGAAGACCGGATACATGCAAAGCGTCCAGCAAACTTCCAAACGTAAAGCCTTCAGGTAGACCGAGAGACAGAAAGGTAAGCAGGCCGCTATGGCCGTACGTTTCCCAGCCTTTATCGAGATATGCATTAATGAGACCCATGGACTTGCGTGCGTTAATCTCGACAATGGGTACGATATCGCCGCCCTCCAAAATCATGGAGTCGAAACACACGAAGCCGTGGTATCCATCCTCGAATAATACCCGAAGTGCCTTTTCCATCGTGTCAAAATAACCTGCGTGCTCCAGCAGAAGGAGCAAAGCCTCATCTGCTCTAATAGACCCGCCGTAATTCTGCTGCTGATTCAGCATACGCTGAACCGAAAGGAAATCCCTCTCACCGCTCTTATGAATGAACCAATGTGAGCTGAAATCGATCTCTTTTCTCAGCAGTGGTTCCAACAGGAATTGCGAGCGCAATCCTCTTCTCTCCTGCTTATCCAGATGCTCTGCTATCCTTCGCTGCATGGCTTCATTTTCAATGAGCATATTGCCCTTGCCGGAAACACCGAATGGATCTTTCAGCAAATACGCCCCTCTCTTCAGTAACGTATTTCCGACAGCCTGTACTTCTACTACATTGTTCACTTCTGTGCCATAACACTCTTCCCCGATCCTGGTCAGCAGTCGGTTGGAGTAAAATTTGGAATTTACATACTTAACCGTCTCAAGGTTGGGCAAAGACCCCAACGACCCTTCGGCACGCAGGTACTCCTCCGTATCAGCCGTAATGGCATAAGGAGAGAGCTGTTTTACGTTGTGGGTCAACATCGCTTCACGCTGTTGATCGTCTGAAGCAAGACTGAACATGCACTGCTTAAAAACGTCCGGTTCGGGTAAGGAACTCTGTTCATCGTTCAAATCAAAGTGGTAACGGCTATGAAAGGAAAAACCTAACCCGTTCAGATACTCGTACAGCTTTGGATCAATTTTGCAGCGGGTGTAGAGGATATCATTAGGCCCACAAAATGGAAATAACAGCTCGTCCATACACAGGACAATGGATTCCCTGTCCTTATCAGGCATAGCAGGTAGCTTGGATAAGTCCGGATCCCTCCACCGCGTTTCGGGATCAAACGTCCCCATAACGATCGTTGGAATTACCCCGGCCTCACTTCTGGACATCTTCGTACAATGATTGCTCTTGAGACTGGCAGCTTTTCAGAAAGGTTATAAATGTGTCGATCGATTGGAGATGCTCGTAATCGAATTCGTCATAGTCAATGATTACGTTTAACTGATCCTCGACTTTGAGCATAAACTGGATCATTTGCAGAGAATCGAGACCAATATCGTTATTCAGTTCCGTTGCTGGGGATAGGGATTGGCGTAGTTCCGGTTGGTCTTCTTTGATAGCGCACAAAATATCTACAATTTTATCGTACATGACTACACTCCTTTAAAGTGAACATTGTGTGAGGTACAACCGAAATTATTACGCTTACATATGCATTCAAATCAAACCTAAATTCGGTTTTGATTTCTCCTCCCTCTTCCAAAGTTACAATTATTATCTTTATAATGACATTTTATGTCAAGGGATAAAAACCTATGATATTCTACTCATAACAGGGCTTCTACCAACTAAAAAATCGCTAAATATAAGGGTTTTCCCGGGTCTGCCCTCCTCATTTCGTTTTAGACGATTTTCTCCCTTTGATAAGATCAAGACAAATTGTTAAAATTTATGTACTAACGTTAGAACCCATCCATTTAATAGAAAATGAGGCGAGAACATGATTGAAATTACGATTGAACTGGTTCGTCAATTAGTCGATAGTCAATTTCCGAAATGGAGAGGCTTAACGATAACACCCGTAGAAAAAAGCGGGCACGATAACCGCACCTATCGATTGGGAGACGAAATGACAATTCGTTTACCCAGTCATGAACGTTACGCCTCTGCTGTAGAAAAAGAACTGACGTGGCTTCCAGTTTTCAAGCCTCTTCTGTCCTTGCCCATTCCAGCTCCCATTGCAAAAGGTGAACCTTCGGACGACTATCCCCTTCCCTGGTCGATCAACCAATGGATCGCAGGCGAGACCGTCACGCATACCAACGTAATCGACCTAAGCGTTTTTGCAGAAGACCTCGCTAAATTTCTGAGAGAACTCGAAGCCATTGATGCTAGTTACGGCATACCCGCAGGCATTCAAAATTTTCATCGCGGCGGGAACTTAGCGGTTTACGATACAGATACAAGGACTGTCATTGGAAAGGTATCCGGCGAATACGATCCAAAGCTTATGACTGAAATATGGGAGCTTGCCCTGGCAACGAAATATCAAGCGGCACCGTTATGGCTCCATGGTGATGTTGCGGTAGGTAATCTGCTCGTGCAAGATGGACGACTATGCGGAGTCATTGATTTTGGAACTATGGGCGCGGGCGATCCTTCTAGTGATCTTGTGATGGCATGGAACTTTTTTGATGATGTAAGTCGTGATATATTCTTAAGCTCCATGAATGTTGACCAAGATACGGTTAATCGTGCCCGTGGCTGGGCTTTGTGGAAAGCACTCATCTCCTACCATTGGAATGAACCAGGCTCGGAAGCCTCGAATTGGGGAAAGCATGTCATAAATGTCATTATTCGTGACTATAAATCGCTCTAAACATATGAGCCAACCAAAACCCTATGCAGGGCGCACAGCCTCGCGTAGGGATTTCTTTCTGCTTATCCGTAGATTTGTTTTGCATTTTATTTTAGCCATGCCATTTATCCTCGAAATCATCTGGCAATATTAATTGCAAATCAGTGTTGACATGAAGCCGAGGATAAGGAAGTTCGTTATAACGAGCTGGTGAGATGGTGTAATGGAGATGCAGGTATGTACAGGGGAGCGTAAATTGATTTTTCTATTGTGAATTTTTCATATGTTGAAATAATAATATAGTGTACGAAGACAGGTGCAGGTGAGTTAACGTTTTAAGCTACACGATTAAATTTCCCCTTAATTCTTGGATGGAAATCTGGCGAAAGCACCCCTCCCTATGGAGATAGCCAGTTCGCTTTTATTGTTGTGAATTTTTCATATAATGAAAATATAAGGTTGTTGCGAATAAAAAAAGCCGCCTTTGAGGCGACTTTAGGATAATCACGCTATTTTTATAGCTGAAAGAATTAAGTTCGTCCAGTCCAGTCAGCTCCCGCAATTTCTTTCCAACGTTCTCTAATCTCGTCATATAACTCCTTACTCAGAGCTCCCTTGGCGACAAGATCGGCATTTTGCTGCCAACGGTTAGGTTTTGCTGTACCCACAATCGCCGTGTCTACCCCTTCTGTACTGAGCGTAAAACGTAATGCGGTTTCAACGGCTGCTTGTGCATCTTCGCCCAGAAAACCATACCCAAGTTCGCTCAAGCGTTTCCAATATACAAAGGCATATGCTTCTTCCGGAAGCGAGTCATACGTCCATGCCGCATTGGCAATGGGGCGTTTGGCAATAACACCCATATTTCTCTTTTTCGCTTCAGGCAACGTCAGATCGATGGCTTCCTGATCGGCTATGTTCAGCGAGGTTTCCAAGCTGTCGAACACGCCTGTCTGAATCGCATAAAGAGCATCCGTCGTATCGCCGCTATATCCAATAAATCTTGTTTTCCCAGCTTCCTTGGCTCGTTGCAGCACTTCTATGACTGCTCCTTGCCGAAGTACTTCTTCAGAGCAACTATGAAGGTGAATTACATCAACGTATTCCGTTTTTAGTCTTCTAAGGCTACGGTCAATCGTTTGCTCTAATACTTTGGCGTCCCAATCTGGGCCATCTACCCCAGCGGCATGTCCACATTTGGTAAACAAATAATAATCGTCTCTGCGATGTGATAGCACATCTCCAATTAACTCTTCACTATCCCCATAACATTCAGCCGTGTCAATGACGTTTAACCCTGCATCCAACGCACTGTTTAGCAATGTTTCTACATCTGCTTTGGATACGTTCTTGCCGATCTCCGCCCCACCAAACCCAAGTGTACTTACTTTCATGCCAGTGTTTCCGTAATTACGCAGTTCCATGGATCATTTCCTCCAAGCTTCGTGAATTTGGTTACAGATAATGAAAGTACATATAGTACAAATTAGTCTTCGGTATGTATTACCCTTATGTTGGGTATTACACCCACTTGTTCATCTTACTTTATTTCCTCCAACAGGGATACATCCGTTGAATCAGGTTACGAAGAACTGACTCGGGTTCCCCAGTTCAGGATGAAATTTCTCACGAAAGCGGCCTCCCGTGTATTCCCCTATGATTTTCCGCCAGAATGCTTGAGCAATGACATTGTTGCGAACCTGGGTTACTTTCCACCTTCCCGGAAAACGTTCAAACAGCTCATAAGCTGCCCGGGTACCCACTCCACTACGCCGGTATTTCTGCATTACAAAAAACTCGGTCAAATAATAGTCATTATCTTTGCTGCCTGGTTCGCAACGTTCTACTAATGCAAACCCGGCGGGTGCCTCATCACTCGTAATCAAAAAAGGAAACTTACGGTCTTCCTCTGACCAAAAAGCGTCCAATCCGGGATACTCCGGGAAAACACCGTTACTATCCACATCAATATTCAAATATTTAGTAAAATCATATAGATAAAATTGCATTAAGTGCCGAATCACCTGACTGCGTTCCCGGGGAACCAGCTCTATTTTTATATTCATCCGGTTCACCTCCTCTGCTCTACTTATAACTCATACTTTAAAGCTTTACACCGCCAAGGGCAAGGAAGCATGAATCTGCTTATTCCGGTTCGGAGAACAGACTGTGACGATTTAAATATGGTAAAATAGGATATAGCATATTTTAGAAATTATTTTATCATGGGGGTGCCGAACTTGACCAATGTGCAAAAAGAGATTGACCGACGCAAGCTGGATGACAAACTACCTTCCATGCCTTGGTTCGTTCAGCAATTCATTGACTATAAATTACCCGACTTATCTCCTTCTACTTTGCTTGAATATTTAAGAGATTATGAAGCCTTCTTTGGCTGGTTACGCGCAGAAGGATTATCCGAGGCAAGCTCTAATAAGGAAGTTACATTGCTTGAACTGGAAGTCCTTCGAATGGAATCAGTGACATCATATCGATTATTTTTGGCCACCAAGCGTGAAGGAGCCAACTCCAGAATCACGGTTTCCCGTAAACTTTCTTCTCTGCGTTCGCTCTTTCATTATTTAAGTCAGATTGCAGAAGACGAAGATTTCTACCCCCTGCTGAAACGAAACATTATGGCGAAAATTGAGATCAAACGTACCCATAAACCCAAAGATACAGCAGCCAAACTAAAGGGTAAACTTCTGGAAGAAGAAGAGTTACTGGAGTTTATCGGATACATCCTTGAAGGATATGCCGTGGATATGGAAAAGAACAAACAGGCGATTTACTCACACGAGCTAAACAAAGAACGGGATGCCTGTATTGCCAGCCTCATTCTGAATTCGGGTTTACGTGTATCTGAAGTGGTGAACCTGAACGTGGATGATCTGGATCTGAACAATAAACTTCTATATGTATATCGCAAAGGTAATAATGATGAGACGTTTAAGACGCCCGTGTATTTTAGAGAACAAGCCAAGGATGAACTCGCAACTTATATCAATCTGCGTCAGTCACGTTACCGCACACCCAAACGGGAAAAAGGCTTGTTTATCGCTCTTCGCAATGGAGATTCCGAAGGAAGTCGGATGACCAAACGGGCCATACAGGCCATGATAATGAAGTACGCCAAACAATTTGGCAAACCGTATCTGACAGTGCATAAATTACGCCATTCTTTTGCGACCGACTATTATTTGCAAAATGATATCTATAAAACAAAAGAACAGCTTGGACATGCTTCTACGGAAACAACCGAAATTTACGCGCATCTCACGGATAAAACGATGTCTGAAGCAATTGAACGTCGCACAGACGATGGGATGTAGCCTATTTATACACCTCAGCAAGCCGATTCATTCGATTCGTTTAGATTCGTTAGATTCTTTACAAGGTAACTTAAAAAAAGCGATTCTTTCAGGAGAATGTCCTGCGAGGATCGCTTCTTTATATTTATTTCTTCGCAAAATTAATGAAAACATACTCTTTTCCTTACATTTCATATCATCAAGTTTACATAATAATTATTTCGTCATAATTTTCTTTTCTCTTCATGACCCTCAAACGAAACCAGCCATCTTGCTATATCCTGTGTTTCATGGACAGAATGCCACACGAGGCCCTCTCTTTCCTCCATACATTCACTCTTGTCATGCGTCAGCCATGAAACAATCCCGACCACATCCTGTAACGTCTCTAATAGAGAGAGGTCTTTCTCTTCACGGACCATGACCAATTTGGGGTATGGCGCTTGTTTGTATCCCTCAATGAGAATCCAGTCGTACGCTGACAGATATTTTATCATGTCTTCCAGCGGCGTCGCTTGTCTTTCAATGAGTGCAGTACGTTTCTCCGACATGACAACGACTGCATCGGCCCCTGCTTGAGCAAAGCTGTAGGAATCGGTTCCTTCGTGATCCATCTCAAAATGATCATGTCCATCATGTTTTATTACAGCCACTTTTCGTCCAGCAGAGGTAAGGTACCGCGTAAGCGCAGCAATTAAGGTGCTTTTGCCTGTGTTCTTATATCCAACAATCTGCATGATATGTGGTGAAGTGCTGCTTGTTTCAGACATGTATGACCTACCTGACATGACCTGTGGGAAGTCTGAGAATTCGAACCTGTTCACCTGCAGGAATACCTTTTTTCTCGGGTGGAACAACGATCAGGCAATCGCTATCTTTAATGGTGATCATGACACTGGATTCATCCACACGTGCGGCAGAAGGCTTAGCATACACCATTCCGTTACGTATCTCTGTCCGTCCGCGTACAAATCGCGTGAAATTGTTGACCTTTGTATAGTCATCATCCAATATGGCTGTCCATTCCTCCAAATATGGATGAGCATCAGCCTGCATCGTACGAATCGTTGGCCGAACAAACAATCCAAAGCCGACAAAACAAGCCCCCGGATTGCCAGAAAGCGCAAATAGCAGCTTGTCATTAACCACAGCAGCCGTCGTAACACTGCCGGGACGCATAGTCACTTTGTTAAACAGCATCTCCATATTCCCTTCCCGAACCAGGTCACCCATAATATCATAATCTCCTACGGATACCCCACCTGTTGTGACCACCATATCATTATGTTCAAGCGCTTCTGCAAGCTTCGTACGTGCCGTATCCACATCATCTGCAATCGAACCATACATAACCGGCTCGCCCCCCGCTTCAACGACCAGAGAACGAAGCATATAGCTGTTACTGTTCCGAATACGCCCGGGTTGCAGCGGCTCGTCCACTTCCAACAATTCTGTACCTGTCGCAAAAATGGCTACCTTGGGGCGTTTGTATACAGGCACTTGGCCTACGCCGAATGTTGCCAGCACGGATTGTTCACCTGCCTGAATAATCGTTCCTGCTTCAAGCAGCAATTGGCCCTCATGAACTTCCAATCCAATTGGCGTAATGTTGGCCTCCGGCTGAATCTGGCGCTTCAGGGCAATCCATTGTTCCCCGTGCTCTTCTTTGCTTTCAGTCATCTCCATCATAACAACAGCATCTGCACCTTCCGGTATCTGAGCTCCTGTCATGGATCCGAGCAGCTGTACCGGATGTAATCGTAAGATCCGATGTATATCCGCATGGAATTTCATCAATGATACGGAGCCAAATCTGCTGCTCGCTGGATGCTTCAATCGTATCCGAGCTTAGAATCGCGAACCCATCCATTCCGGAACGACGAAAGAATGGGTAAGGATGGGGAGCATGAATCGTCTCAGCAAGCGTTCGACCATGTGCTTGTTCAAGTGTTACTTTTTCTGTTGAACCCGATCTGACATGAGCAGCAACTTTCGCCTGCGCGTCCGGCACCTGTATAGCTTTACGGATAAATTTCGCAGTCGTCATATCCGTTAAATGTGTATTTATTTTCAATGGTGATAGAACCTCCCTGAGTCATTTGTTCATATTAAAAAGTGTAGCCCGAAAGCCAGGTCATGACAAGTACTCTCCTACCCCCCATTCACATGAAAGACGAATACACAGACCATAATATGTAAGAGAAAAGGAGCTGACCTTGATGAACCAACGATGCGAATTATGTGGAAGGGAGCCTGTCGAGACAACAGTCCACCACCTGACACCAAAGGAAATGGGCGGAACGCACATGCCTACTGCCGATCTCTGTATCCCTTGCCACAAACAAATTCATTCTCTGTATACCAATCGCGATATTATAGCCTTAGGTTTAACTGAGATACAGGCCCTAAGGCAAGATGAGCGCATCGCTCCTTATATCCGCTGGATTCGCAAACAACCAGCCACAACCATTCCTCGTGTTCGAAAGTCCCATCATGTCCGCAAATCGTAAAACAAAAAGAACAGCCTCCAAGGTCATTTTCAGTGGCATAGCTCGCTCCACCTTACCTTTTCACTGTTCTTCTGCGAATGATTTAATATTGCGGGCCCCATTCAAGAGATGTGCTACCTACGCCTCATGATTCGGCCACCGCCAACCCTCGTTTTGGGCTTTTTATAAGAGCTCTTGGGTGAATCAAACAATCCTCCAAGACCGCCACTGCTTTTATTACGATTAATTGTGCCTTTGCTTTGTTCCTTATTTCGGCTGAATAATCCTCCACCAGAGCCTACACTTGAATCCTTATCGCTGCCACGGCGGGTAATCGACCCCTTCCGGTCAACGGTAATCGGTGGAGCAACCTTTTTGTCTTTACTCGTCGGTGTCCGATAAGAACCTTCACTTGGTTTGTACGTGTCCTTGTTCGTATAACCACGATACGTACCGGACCCTCTACCCCCAAACGAATCAAACAAATTACCAATTAATGTTGCGGTTAAGTAACCTTGCAAAAATGACGAATCATAATTCTTCCGAACATATTCCTTGGAATCCACCTCAACCAAGGTGTCTTCCGCTTTATTCGGGTCTTGCTGCAAATGATAATACTGGTCCTGATACACCAGGAACATCCGCTCTGTATTTTCCGCCGAGATCTGATCCGGCTTCCGTTGTTCAGATAATTCCTGAGCAACCTCTGGAACGGTACGATCGGCAGCTCGGTACACATAGGATGTCGTGTTACCACTGCCGCTGACCGATTCAAGCGGATATGTGTCCTGAACGGAAGGTGCTCCGCACGCGGACAGCAGCGACATCACAAGGCTGAGGACCAGCATTAATTTTAATCCATGTGCCAAGCGCTTTTTCATTGGAACCTCTCCTAGCTCGAACGAATCACTTTGATATCCGCAGGAAGAATGGACTCACCCTCATACAGCGTAAATCTTCTGTCTTGCCACTCCACACGCAAAAGCATGTTATCATCAGACTGATATTGCCATACTAATTGTTCCCCAGCCTGACCATAGGGTGTCCTGCCTGCAGTGGTTACCATTCCTCCGTATTCTTCCTCCAGATGATACGCACGTCCATCCAGATCCAGCAACGTAGGCACCTCGTCTGGTGCATCAAGACGGCCATCAATGGGTGTATAGAGGGCATACCGGGTCATTTCCCGTTCTTCAATATGCAAATGTCGGATTGCCGTACCATCCTGCAACGTGAGGACAGCTGCATTCCGCGCTCGATGATGTACCCGTCCAACCACTTCATAGGTGACCAGCGAAACCTCACAGATATCACCAGGTGCCAGCTGAAGCATTGTTTTCTCTGCCTTAGGAGGTTCAGGTTTGGCTATTATCCCTTTAATCCGTTTCCACACACTCATACCCATTACTCCTGTTCTTTATCTTATAAACAAGCTGCAATAATTAATGCGCCCACGATATGTAGTGCACCTGAGAACAAACCATAACCTGTCTTGCCCTGCTGTATTCCCGTATCCAGATCCAGGTTGGCCCATCTCCGAATCATAAAGTGAACCACACTCTCCAGAATCAGCAAAATGATAAATGAAACAACGGATACCAACAACGCTTCTCCAAGATGACCCGCTGTCGAAATGGAGGTGGCGAGTACATATCCCTGAGCAAACAGCTTCATAACCATACGTGTTGTAACGGCCATATTGCCCGCCTTCACTTCGGCAAAATCCTTATACTTCGTGAACAAAGAATCTACATACATTAAGACAAACAGCAAAACCGAACCCGATAACGTCCAGACCAGCATTGCCAAAATGTTCAAATCCATTTACATAGCCCCCACATCTCAACATGAACCGCAATTAAAAGCGAAGGAGAAACGCTGGTCTCTCCTCCGCTGGTGCCCCTGCTTGCTTACAAGGTTTAGTTCTTATTTTCGTATTGCTTCATCAATGCTGCCAGTTCATCCTCAACAGCCTGATCCTTGCCCAGCTTCTCGAACTCATCATCCAGCGATTTTCCTTTGGACGACATCTCATTGCTAGCTTCAGCCTGAGCTTCCATCTGCATCATTTTTTCTTCCATACGCTTCATGCCGGCACTTGCAGTATCGGAGCCAAATCCGTTCAGCGCCTTGTTGATTTCGGTTTGAGCTTTTGCAGCGTTGTAGCGCGCAACCAATGTTTCACGTTTATTTTTCATTTGGGTCAACTGTTTGCGCATTTCGTCCAGCTTGCCACGAAGGTTATCGGCAGAAGCCTTGTTTTGATCATAGCTTGTTTTGTATTCAGCCATCTTCTCTTCAGCCACTTTTTTCTCTTCCAGTGCCCGACGAGCCAAATCCATATTCTGTGCACGCGCTGCTGTATGTGCTTGCTCCTCACGTTTCTTCACGAGAGCTTCCTGTTCTTCGAACAGCTGCTTGAATTTCTTCTCAATAGCGATCTGTGCAGCAACAGCTTTCTCCGCATCTTCCAGATCTTCCTGCATATCTCGGATATATTGATCCGTCATCTTGATCGGATCTTCTGCCTTGTCAATAATAGAGTTAATGTTAGACATCGTTAAATCGCGCAATCGTTTGAAAATGGACATTATGGTATTCCTCCTAGTCGATAGTTCATCCTTGTATATAAACATACATACGTGGCAATGTTCTACTCGTTTCAATTTTAACAAAAAAAATCATAAAAAACGATTTTAGCCTACTTAGCGTCCATCGAACTATTGAATCAGTTGACTAGTTTGGCACAGCTCTTCATCAAGCAGCTTCTCTGCAGTCTGCACAATCTCATCAATCTGCATGCGCGTAATTGCATCAAAGTGAATCCCCATAATCACGGTCACGGTTACTTTTAAATGTAGGGCAGCCTTACGTGCGAGCCTTTCACACAGCTCTTGCTCTTTATGCCCCGGAATATGCATCGTAGCCCCGCTTACCCGCTCACGGTCCGGATAAAATGTCGCTACTGCTCCAATATGTGATCTGCCTCCAGTTACCATAAACACCTTGTCTTCCCCTGCCTCAATCACCTGTAAACGAACGGAATTTAAGTCGTATGTACTCATCCTGATCCACCTGTCCTTTTCTATATATATATGGTGGAATTATGGCTCCGATTTGATAAATCAGCAATGAAACATCTCACATTATGCATAAATACGGATGGCCCCGGGCATACCAAAGAGAACGCAATTTGGGAAAAGGAGGCACTAACATGCGTATACGCCTCATAATGTTATCCATCATGGTCATTCTTCTGGGAGGAAGTTACGCTCCTGCTCAGTTATGGGCTTCTTCAAGCCCGCAAACCGAACCTGCTTCGAAGTCTGATTCTTCTGAAGAAGAACAGTTGACTCTGGGACAGCTCAGACAGAAATATGCGGATACATTCAAAACAAATGGCCCCTCGACAAAAAAGGTCGCACTGACTTTTGATGACGTACCTGATCCACGGTTCACCCCGCAGGTGTTGGATATTCTAAAAAAATACAAGGTGCGGGCTACGTTTTTCATTGTGGGACATCGCGCTGAGAAACATCCGGATTTAGTGAAACGCATGGTAAAGGAAGGGCATATTGTTGGCAATCACAGCTACAATCACCCGGAGTTCAGTAAGCTGTCCATGAATGCATTTCGCAAACAAATCTTACATACCGGGGATATTATTCGGAATCTGGCGGGGTACACGCCCAAAATGATTCGTCCACCTTATGGCGACATTAATGAGCAACAGCTGCAATGGGCGGCCAAACAACATTACAGCATTGTGAATTGGAACGTCGATTCCCTGGACTGGAAGGGCCTCTCCAAAGAGGAAGTCAAACAAAACATCCTGTCGGCCGTTAAACCAGGTTCCATTGTTCTGCAACATGCAGGAGGCGGTGTCGGATCGAAGCTGAGTGGTACCATCGAGGCGTTGCCTGAAGTTATCGAGGAATTGCGAAACCGCGGGTACGAGCTGGTGACTTTGGACGAAATGCTGGAACTGCCAAAGGGTAAATAGGTCAAGATCCCTGAAGTTGGATATTCAAAAGGGTGTTCTTCCATCACATTATTGTGATTGGAGAACACCCTTTATTGTTTAATTTAGATTTAGTTGGAGTCACATATGATGATGTGCAGCTACGCTTTGATTTTATTTCAAAATGTAAAGTTCAACATCCTGAATACCAAATGTGCTCACGGATTGCTTGCTGCCAGGAATAAAGATATCGATCTTGTGACCTTTAATGGCACTACCCACATCACGAGCCGTTGCGACAAATGCCTGTTTTGGCAGTCCGGGATGTGTATGACCTGTCACCAGTACCTTTGTACCCAATGGAATGATACTTGGGTCTACTGCAATGGTACCCAATTCAAGCGGATTACCGAAGTAATCCACGGCACCCCATCCTCCATTTTCGGAAGCGTCTGCGGAGTATGCTGTTGCTTTGACGTCGACAGCTTTGCTGTAATCAAACGTTTTACCCCAGGCTTGTACAACTTTACTATCTGCATTAACGTCAAGGCTTGCGGCAGTTACCGTTTTGGCCTCCGTTTTAGCTGCTGCAGCAGAAGCTGTGTTCGTTGTTTTACCAGGGATCGTAATTTTCAAACCACCATAAATGTTGTAAGCTGAAATGTCATTGTTAGCTTTAATAAGAGCGTTAAGTCCAACTCCATATTGTTTGGATAAGGTGTAGAAGGTATCCCCCTCTTTGGCCACATGAACTGAATCAGCATGAGCCGGAACGGCCTGAATGAGCATTGCTGCTGTCAGCAAAGCTGTTGCTGTTTTGGCTATACGTTTCTTGTTAATCATGGTCTTCCTCCCTCATTATGCCTGCGAAGTTAGTTGTCGGATTCGGATGGAGGAAACCACCCTATAGGTTCAATTACATTAATAATTTATGTAGCCCTAATTCACCCCAAGCCGTGTGCAAATGATTCTTCCCCAAGCACACTCTGCATCGTTACATCCCCCACACTCCCAACTCCGGAAGTTTCGGCAGGAACAAATATATCACAACTTTGTAACCAAGAGTCGTAGTAAATGTTACCATCTGGCTAATTCACTTCAATATTTTTGCTGAATTCAAGCGACTTTTTCAAAAAAATGTCTATTTGAGCTTATATCGTTGATGACAGAAACGTTACTTTTTATGTAAATCCGTGCGTATTCACACGCAACAAAACAATCCCTGCCGACAGGTCGCCGACAGGGATCTATGAGGGAATAAGAATTCTCATCCACAGTATATATTTTGCATTTTCATCCAATTCATCCTAATGATGACTTGGATGTATTAGAGCACTTTAGCAAGGAAGTCACGTGTACGTGCATGCTTAGGCTCACCAAACACTTCAGCAGGTGTTCCTTCTTCTACAATAACCCCACCATCCATGAACAGGATGCGGTCCCCTACTTCGCGTGCGAAGCCCATCTCATGCGTTACAATAACCATGGTCATGCCGCCCTCTGCAAGCCGCTTCATGACATCCAGTACTTCACCGACCATTTCAGGGTCCAGTGCTGAAGTAGGCTCGTCAAACAGCATGACATGCGGCTGCATCGCAAGCGCTCTTGCAATAGCTATCCGTTGTTTCTGTCCTCCGGACAGCTGATTAGGATAAGTGTCTTTTTTGTCAGACAGGCCAACCGTCTTCAGCAAATCTGCGCAGATTTGTTCCGCTTCCTGTGCAGATTGTTTTTTCACTTTAATGGGAGCAATCGTAATGTTCTGCTGCACCGTTTTGTGCGGGAACAGATTGAAATGCTGGAATACCATCCCCATTTTTTCACGAGTTGCATTAATGTTGTGTTTAGGGTCAGTGATCGAAACTCCTTCAAAATTAATTTCGCCGGAAGTTGGCTGCTCCAGCAGGTTTAGGCAGCGCAAAAAGGTACTTTTTCCCGATCCGGACGGACCGATGACCACGACAACCTCGCCTTTGCCAATTGTTACGTTAATGCCCTTGAGCACATCGTTATTTCCATATGATTTGTGTAATTGTCTAACGTCTATCACTTGCACTCAACTTCCTTTCCAGTCGACCCAGCAGCTTGGACAAAATGAACGTCAGCACAAAGTAAATGGCCGCTGCAATCAGGAATGGATTCATTCCTTGGTACGTAATGTTTTTGACTACACTTGCCTGGTACATAATGTCCACCATACCAATAACCGAGATGATGGAGGATTCCTTGATAATGGTCACGAATTCATTACCGATCGCCGGCAACACCGCTTTGAACGCTTGTGGAAGCACAATGAAGCGCATTGCCGCACCTCTACCCATTCCCAGGGAACGAGCTGCTTCCAACTGGCCTCGATCCACACCCTGTATACCAGCGCGGAAAATCTCGGCAAGATAGGCACCACTATTAATGGATAGTGTGATAATCCCCGCCTGAAGCGGCGTGAAATTAATCCCCAACGTTAGAGCAAGACCGTAATAGATAATCATCAACTGAACCAGCATTGGTGTACCACGAATAACTTCAACGTAAGCTGTTCCGATCCAACGCAGAATTGAAACGTCATGCAGACGTAACAGACAGATGATCAAACCGATAATTACCCCGAATATTACACCGAGTGCAGACAGTAAAAGGGTGTAACCTACGCCTGTTGCATAAAAGCTTTTGTATTCCCAGAACACTTGAAAAATGTTTTGATCTTTTTTCACCTTGTCTGCCATCAACTGGCTTGCCTCGGTAACCAACTGATCGATTTTATTTTCGCTTTTCAGACGTTCGAGCGTTCCGTTCACTGCATTCAGCAATTCCGTATTGCCCTTACGAATCCCGATTGCCGCTTCGGCCTGCTCCTCATCCGGAATAGCCGGTGCTAATCCAATCACATCATCCAGATAACCGGCAGCCACCGTATCTTCAACGATCGCAGCATTTACACGATTGGTCTGCAATTGCAGCACGATATCAGATATTTTATCAAGTGCTGTCAGTTTTGCGCCTGGGATTCCCTGGCCAATCGTTTCCTGAATGGAGCCTTTTTGAACTCCAATCTTTTCATTTTCCAACTCCGCCATGGTTGGATATTTATCTTTATCCGCATTGCGAATCATAATGACTTGCTTTGATTTATAATAGGTATCGGAGAAGTCAATGCTTTGTCTACGATCATCTGTTGGCGTCATTCCCGAGATGACCATATCCACACGACCACTCTGCAACGCAGGAAGAAGTCCGTCAAAACCCATATCCTCTATTACAAGTTCTGCGCCAAGATCGGCAGCAATTTCTTTAGCAATCGAAATATCAAATCCGACAATTTGGTCTTTACCATCAATCACTTTATGGAATTCATATGGTGCAAAATCGGCACTTGTACCGAGCACCAGCTTTTTACTGCCTGAATTGCTTGTAGTTCCCGTTGCCAACGCAACAGGTGCAACCGTAGTAAGCAAGACCACAAGAGCTAGCAGCATCATGGTGTAACGACTAATCAATTTCAACCCTGTTCTCCCCTTATAATACTTTGTATGCTTTCTGTTGTTGATGCCTGAGTCATTATAAAGTAGAATGCATGATTATGCAATGAATTTCGACATTACAAATCCTGACTAGTTTCTGAAAAATAACCGCAACTATGATATAATTATTGAATTATTTTCATTTTTGCTTAAGGAGTCCACCATGACACATACCAAAACACAAATTTTAACTGTAATTGATCAATATGCTTCCCGTTTTAAAGAGATTTCATCATACATTGGTGCCAATCCGGAACTTGGTAACGAAGAATACCTCGCCTCTGCTCGGTTAAAAGAAGAACTTGCCTACCACGGTTTTTCCGTAGAAGCTCCTGTTCTTGGCTTAGATACCGCATTCATCGGTACGTATGCTGCATCCAAACCAGGTCCGACTATTGCCCTGTTATGTGAATACGACGCACTTCCGGAAATCGGTCATGCTTGTGGACACCATCTAATCTGCATGATGAGCCTCGGAGCTGCGGTAGGTCTGAAGTCCATACTGGATGAAGTGGGCGGAACATTAAAAGTATTCGGTACACCAGCGGAAGAAACGCGTGGCGCTAAAGTTCCTATGGCTGAAGCAGGTTTATTTGATGACTGTGATGTCGCGCTAATGGCTCACCCTTACTACGCCTATGAGAAATCTGGAAGCTCCTTGGCTATTGATGCCGTACAATTTGAATTCCATGGGAAATCTTCACATGCTGCTGCAAGTCCACATGAAGGCATTAATGCCCTAGATGCGGTGATCCAGACATTTAATGGCATTAATGCGTTCCGACAACAAGTGAAAAGCACGGTTCGTATTCACGGTGTTATCAATAGCGGAGGACAGGCAGCCAATATTATTCCTGACTATGCTTCAGCCCAATTCTATGTACGTGCCTCGACGAGAAAAGAGTTGAATATTCTCACTCAACGCGTAATTCAGATCGCGGAAGGTTCTGCTCTGCAAACCGGATGCCGGCTTGTTACATCTAATTATGAGACTTCCTATGATGAGATGGTCACGAATGAATCATTATCTGCTGCTTTTAGTACTAATCTGCTTGAACTCGGCATTTCTCAAGAGGAGATCGTGAGTGGGAACGACCATGGTTCTATGGATATTGGTAACGTATCCTTGCGTTGTCCTGCGATCCATCCTTATATCCGTGTTGTGGACGAAGTTCATACGCTTCATTCCATTGAATTCCGTGATCTGGCGCTTCAGGAACGGGCCCTGGATGGTATGATCCTTGGAGCCAAGGCACTTGCTGCAACTGCTTATGATGTTCTTACACAGCCTGAATTGCTGCAAACCATTCAAACAGAGTTTAAGCAAGCAAGTCGCTAAGTTTTTCGCAAAATGCTGCGTCTTAACAGTAGGGTGTTCTGCAGGACCTGCATTTGGGGTCTTAAGGAGCGCCCTTTTTGTTATCATAAATACGTATATACGGACACAAGCTGGAAATGCTGTGAAAAGAAAACGTTGAAAAATGTTGAAATTTTTACATTTAGCGGCTGTACTTATGGTTCACATGCTGTCTAACTTGGTTATTTATAGCTATAACTTTATCTTAAGTTCAGGAGGTGTTGTCATGCTGCTCGAAGCGATGTACCACGTTCCCCGCGATAAATGGGCTTATGCTTATAATCCCTCGACGATTCACCTGCGTGTACGAACGAAGAGAGACGATGTACAATATGTGACTGCACTGACTGGTGATAAATACGATTGGAATGGAACCTATAAGGAAATTCAATTGGAGAAAGCGGCTTCTGACAGTATGTTTGATTATTGGGAAACGGCAGTTAAGCCCAAATTCAAGCGTCTGACTTACATCTTCCGTATCACCGCCGGTACCGAAAATATATATCTGGCTGATAACGGAATCCATTATGCTCCCCCTTACCCTACAGGAGGATATTATGAATTTTCCTACATTCATGAAATCGATGTATTTAAGGTTCCCGAATGGGCCAAAGAAGCCGTGTTCTACCAAATCATGACCGAAAGGTTTGCTAATGGGAATCCCGACCTGAACCCTGAAGGAACCCAGGAATGGGGTGGCCGACCTGAACTGGATAACTACTTTGGCGGAGACCTGCAAGGTGTGCTCAATCACCTGGACGATCTGACTAAACTCGGTGTTAATGCCATTTACTTTACCCCGCTGTTCCAAGCAAACTCCTACCATAAATACGATACCGTTGATTATAAAAAAGTAGATCCTCATTTCGGGGACAATGAAATGCTTAAAAAAGTAGCAGAACAATGTCATCGCCGTGGAATCCGTGTCATGCTTGACGCGGTTTTTAACCATTGCAGCGAAGACTTCCCTCCTTTTCAGGATGTCCTGAAGAATGGAAAAAACTCCAAATATGCAGACTGGTTTCATATCAATGAATATCCGGTGCAGATTAAGGATGGTATCCCAACCTACGATACCTTTGGGTTTTATGGCAATATGCCGAAGTTCAACACGGCCAATCCCGAAGTAAAAGACTATTTGCTTGATGTGGCTGAATATTGGATCAAGGAGATCAAACTCGACGGTTGGCGACTGGATGTTGCGAATGAAGTGGATAACCATTTTTGGCGCGATTTCCGCAAAGTGGTCAAAACCGCCAATCCGGAAGCCTATATTGTAGGCGAAGTATGGAGTGATTCCCTGACCTGGCTCATGGGAGATCAATTTGATTCCGTGATGAACTACCCTTTTGCTGACAAGGTGCTTGAGTTCTTCTGTGGTTCTATGGATGGTTATAACTTCGCTAACGAGATGGGATCACTCATTATGCGTTACCCGCAACAGACGAATGAAGTCATCTTCAACATGCTGTGCAGTCATGATACCCCACGTCTGCTTACTCGGGCTGGAGAAGACAAACGCAGATTAAAATTGTCGGTTGTGTTTCTTTTCACTTATATTGGTACACCCTGTATATTCTATGGGGATGAGGTTGGTATACGCGGAGAGAGTGACCCGGATTGCCGTAAATGCATGCAATGGGATCCTGCCAAGCAAGATCAGGAGCTTTATGACTTCTACCGCCTGATGATTGATTTGCGGAAAAGTAATGAAGCTCTGCGTAAAGGTCGCTTCCGTTTTTTGAAGGCGGATCACAATGATCCATGCATCATTTATGAACGTATGGATGACACTCTTCACTTCACAGTGTGGATGAACAATACTCCGCAAGAACGTACCCTGTCACATCCGATGGAAACCAAGGACTGGAAGGATGCACTAACTGAAGATGCTGTTGTTCCCACCAATGGAATGATGAATATTAAACTTGATCCTTACGGATACCGTATTTTGTATAGACAATTGGAACCGAGTTAACTAATTTCCAGAAAACTCCTGAAATATTGAATAACTCTTTAATAATCATTGGATACTTCAGGAGTTTTCTAACGAAAAACTGAACTAAAGCTATAACTTCGTCGTTTTTAAATCCCCTTTTGCATCTATAGTTATTCTCCATCGTGTAGAATTCGGACCAAGCATGACAATTTCATTTACTAATTGATATAACGTTCCATTATTATCTTTAACCAGATCAACCACTACGTTTTTCCCATTTGTAAAGGGACTTGCGCCAAAGAGATAACGTCCCGTCGCACTTGCCGCAACCATCAGCATGTTATCTCTTATGATGTTTCCCTCCACCGTATTATTAACAATATCCAGATGCACTGCCCACCATGTCCCCTCATATTTTAAACGATTTCCAGTTATGATATTGTTCGAGCCACGTAATTGTATACATGTACCTTTTCCTGCAACTGAATTATGAGAAAAGGTACAATCATTATGCAAACTGACCATTCGGTCAGGATTGGTCGTCTCAAAGCCAGGCTCAATGATGTTGCTTGATGCAATCACTCCATTGGCAATATCCATGGCTATGCCCGCTTGGGCAATGTAATTACCTTTTACGATAATATGACCATCCGCGACAATTCCCCAGTGTTTTCCTCTTGGAATGATGATGTTGTCAGATATAATTCCGATGTCCATGCCTTCTGCACCTGCACTGGTTTTCGCTTCAATCGCAGCAGTAGCACTTGGTCTTAAAATGGTGTCGATCAGGTTGCCCTGGATTACAAACAAATGGTTGCTCAGACCGTTGGGATTGTATCGGGAGGGAAAGAAAGATACCGAAATGACAGAAGTGATTTTGATATCCTTAAAGACATTGGAGGTTACAAAGGCTCCTTGGAAACCGATAAGCCCCACGCCAAATGCTGTTCCATTCAGGCTGTTTCCATGTATATGCAGATTTTTGGCTCCAGTCTCGCCTCCCTCATTGTTACAGGTAATCCCGCCGCCGACTGAAGGCATATTACTCACTTGTTGTCCGCCTGAAAAAGCAGCATAATCTGGATCACTGGATAATACAGGAGTGTGCAGAAAGTTATCGGTGATCGAAACATGCCATGTTCCCTTGACCAGAATGCCATCCCCAAGATATCGGTAACAGTCATTCTCACGAATCACCACAAAAACCAAATGACTCCGAACTGCAATCGGTTCTTCTCCCAAGTGATGAAGTTTATTGTTTCTTATCACGACATTTCGGGCGGGATTGTCTTGACTGCTGGAACCATTGACTCCAATGCCATCGGTAAATTTACTAATATCGTTATTTTGCAACAATACATTGCTTGAATTCTCGATGTATAAACCTGTCTTGTTTTTACTCCAAGCTGCTTGAGTCGTACGAACCAAAGTCACGCCACTAATCTCTACATGATTGCTTCCTTCAATTCGGATTCCCTGATCCGAAACCTCCAATATTGCTCCTGGCAACGCCTTGATGATGACAGATCTTCCACTAAACGTATAGAACCAGCCCACCTTAACAACTTTATAGTGCCCTGACGTAAATAATAAAACATCACCATCCTGTGCCGAGTCAAAAAAAGCTTTGATCTGGGCTGTCTGATCGCTTCCATCTCCCGGAGCAAAACTCCTCACATCAATAAGGCTGCCCGTCAGCGTGGATTGCACAGCGGCGATATTCCCCATGATCTGGCCAAACATTTCATTCATTTTAACGGCATTATACCCGTCGGTACTGCTTAAAGCCTGCAAATTAGGATTGTAAGTAGAGGTAAAATTAATGTAGTTGTTCATTTTAAATTCGCCTCCTCCTTATGATCGTACAAAAAAGCCGCAGTACGAATATACTGCGGCTCATTTGTGCAAATCTATTTCACAGATTCAAGCATTATGCGTCGATAAATATCCATATACTCTTCAGCTGAGACGTTCCAGCTGTAGTCTCCGCTCATTGCATTTTTCACGATCTTTTTCCAGTGCTCTGGCTGACGGTAAAATTCTTCAGCACGGCGAATGGTGTTCATCATATCATGGGCGTTAAAGCTGGTGAAAGAGAATCCATTCCCCTTACCGCTGAATTCATTGTATGCCTGCACCGTATCGTTCAGACCCCCTGTTTCCCGGACAAGTGGTACACTGCCATAACGGAGTGCAAGCAACTGGCTAATACCACATGGCTCGAACCTTGATGGCATCAAGAACAGATCACTTCCGGCATAAAAACGGCGGGATAACCCATCATTGAAGGTGATCTGAGCAGACATTTTCAGCGGATAACGATTCGCTGCCTCACGGAACCAGTGCTCATAAGCCGGATCCCCGGTACCCAATACTGCGAATTGAATGTCGTCATAGTACAATAATTCATCCAATACACGACATACCAGATCCAAACCTTTGGAATCCACAAGCCTTGTAACCATCACCATAAGTGGAGCATCCGGACGTACAGGCAATCCTAATTCCTTTTGCAGCTCGATCTTGTTCTCGATTTTCTTGGACAGGCTGGTTCTGTATTTAACCGCAATTTTATTGTCCGCTGCCGGGTTGTAACTCTTGGTATCAATACCGTTGACAATCCCACTGAAACGATCGCCCAATGAACTGAGCAATCCATCCAGACCATAGCCATAATAGGAGGTTTGTACTTCCTTGGCGTAAGTAGGGCTGACGGTCGTTACATGATCCGCAAAAACGATTCCTGCCTTAAGGAAATTGACATTTCCATAATATTCTGCCCCGTCCACCGTGAAATACCGATCATCCAGCTCAAGCAAATCACTGAATAAATCATGTGGAAACACACCTTGATATAACAGGTTATGTATCGTAAAAACGGTTTTCATCTCACTATAAAAGGGATCATGAGCAAAGTGAGCCTCCAGCAGTAAAGGAATCATACCCGCGTGCCAATCGTGACTGTGCAGCACATCCGGCTTGAATTCAATTTGTGGCAACACCTCGAGAACAGCACGATTGAAGAAGGCAAAACGCTCCCCGTCATCCATATACCCATACACGCCATCCCGTCCAAAATAGTATTCATTGTCTACAAAGTAGACAGGAATCCCGTCATGAACCAGCATCTCTATTCCACAATAAGGTCTGCGCCAACCAAGAGGAACATCTGTCGTGATCACAGGCTCCATCGCCTCTTTATACTCATCCGGGATGCCCTTGTATTTGGGTAAAATGACACGAACATCTGCCCCACTCTTCTTTAGTGCTTGTGGTAATGCGCCGATGACGTCAGCAAGGCCTCCTGTTTTGATAAATGGATGTACTTCAGCAGCAGCAAATAGAATATTCATGCCTTCGTCCTCCTTTTGGGTTTAACTATAGTGCTTTCTTTTGTTTTACTGGTTTTAGTGGTACTGGCTTTTGCTCTGACGGATTGAACTTCAAGGGGCAGTGCATCCGTTTTCCGACGTGTGTTCTTTTTTAAAATAACTACACTTAGCGGTGGCAAAACAACTTCCAGACTATGTGGTTGCCCATGAAAAGGAATCTTTTCTGTAGTAAGCTGCATATCATTGATAATGCCTGATCCGCCGTAATCGGAATGATCACTGTTCAGTACTTCGGTATACATACCGGGACGCATGACACCAATCCGGTAACGCTCCCGCTTGACTGGCTGAAAGTTAATGAGCACAAGGAGTGTATCCGCAGATTTTTTTCCTTTGCGCACATATGAAATGACACTTTGGTCCTGATCATCCGGAGTGATCCATTCATAACCGTCAAAGGAATGATCAAGCTCCCACAAAGCTTTTTCGCCCAAGTATAGCTCGGACAGATCCCGTTCAAACTTGTGGAGTTTACGGTGACTGTCATAGTTCAGCAAAAACCAGTCCAGTTGATCTTCATCTTTCCATTCGATAAACTGGCCGAATTCTCCACCCATAAACAGCAGTTTCTTGCCTGGGAATGTCATAAAGTACCCCATGAAGGCACGCATGCCGGCAAACTTCTGCTCGTATGTTCCTGGCATCTTGTCTAGGAGCGACTTTTTGCCATGAACGACCTCGTCATGAGACAGAGGAAGCACGTAATTTTCAGCAAAGGAGTATACGACTGGGAATGTCAGCAAATGATGTTTGGAAGGACGTTCGTGAAAATCCGATTCCATGTAATCAAGTGTATCGTTCATCCAACCCATGTTCCATTTGTAGTTGAACCCTAATCCACCCTGATCTACTGGCGAAGTAACCATCGGCCATGCACTGGATTCTTCTGCCATCATCAGAGCATAGGGAAAGTACTTGAAGACCGTTTCATTCAACTGCTGCAAAAAAGCAACAGCTTCCTTGTTTTCCAGGCCACCTTCGTTATTCGTTCGGTATTGTCCTGGCTGCTTTTCGAAATCCAACTTAAGCATACTGGTTACCGCATCGACCCGAAGTCCGTCGAAATGGAACATCTCCATCCAATACAACGCATTAGAGATCAAAAACGAACGAATTTCAGGTTTAGAGTAATCAAAGCTGAGTGTGCCCCAGCCTGGTCTCTCTGCTAACAGTGGATCTGCATATTCATACAAGGGCGTTCCATCAAACAAACGCAAGCCATGAGCATCCTTCGCAAAATGTGCGGGGACCCAATCGAGCAAAACGCCTATTCCTGCCTGATGTAGACTATCAACTAGATACATCAGATCTTTAGGCTGCCCGTAACGGCTGGTTGGCGCAAAAAATCCTGTGTTTTGATACCCCCACGATAGGTCGTAAGGATGTTCACTTAGTGGCATCATCTCAACATGGGTATATTTCATTTCCAATAAATAAGGAACAAGCAAGTCCGCAAGTTCACGATAACTGTAGAGTGTGCCGTCCTCTTTCCGTTTCCAGGTTCCAGCATGCATTTCATAAATATGTAGAGGTTTGTTATAAACGCCTCTTTGTTTGCGTCTCCACGCGCCATCATTCCATTTGTAACCTTCGATGGAGCTGGTGACCGATGCCGTACGCGGACGAACTTCAGCCTGGAAAGCATAAGGGTCAGCTTTAAGCAATTCGGTACCCTCTTCCGTTAATATACGGAATTTGTATAATGTTCCTTCACTGATTTCCGGAATAAAACGACTCCAAAATCCAGAATCGGGTATCTTATATAAAGGTTCCTGTTCACCTTTCCATCCATTACGGTCTAAAGCCAGGCCTACTTCTGTGGCATTCGGAGCCCACACGGTAAAACGATACCCCTGACGATGATCTTCGATCGCAGGCTGTGCGCCCATTATTCGATAACTGTGATGAAGGTTTCCTTCATGAAACAAATAAATGTGCTCCGGCGAAATTTCCGGGTTTGTTAACGGTTGAATGGCCAAGAGATCACCTTCTTCTCCAGAAAATAGATATAACATTAACCATTACCCCATTCTAGCCAAGTTGAAAAGAAAAATGCGGTGTGTAAAAAAATGTTGTAATTTTTCAGGATTTTTACAGTATACATCGTTTCAATAGCTCCGCATTGCGTTTATGTATGTACTACACTGGACAAATATCTTGGGAGGGAAACGATTATGTTTAATAAAGATTGCATCGCTATGCTGTTGGCGGGAGGAGAAGGGAAGCGATTAGCCCCTTTAACCTCAAGTATCGCAAAACCCGCTGTACCGTTTGGCGGGCACTACCGGATTATCGATTTTCCTCTCAGCAACTGCGTAAACTCAGGCATCGACACTGTAGGTGTTCTGACGCAGTATCAAGCTGATTCATTACATGATCACATTGGTGGAGGAGAACCTTGGGGACATGGTACTTCAAGTGAGGCAGGAATTTCCTTACTTCCATCTTATCATACAGGAAATGACGAATACTTGGGAACCGCGGATGCTATTTATAAAAATATTGACTATATTGACCAACAAAACCCCGAAAATGTTCTAATTTTGTCGGGTGACCATATCTATCATATGAATTATCGTGAAATGCTGGAAGCTCATACAGCGAATCAAGCGGTAGCGACGATCTCCGTTATGGAGGTTCCGTGGGAGGAAGCCCATCGCTTCGGCATTATGGCAGCGGATGAGAATCTGAGAGTTACCGAGTTTGCTGAGAAACCGGCCGAACCGAAAAGTAATTTGGCTTCCATGGGCATTTACATGTTCAAATGGGAATATCTGAAGCGCCACTTGCTCGAAGATGCCGCTAATCCGGAATCCAGCCATGACTTCGGTAAAGATGTGATTCCTCAAATGTTGAATGAGAATACCCCTCTCTTCGTATATAACTTCAATGGTTATTGGAAAGACGTGGGTACCGTGAAGAGTTTATGGGATGCGCACATGGATCTGCTTCATAACGATGAAGACTGGAGCCTGCAAAAAGAAGACTGGCCGATGTTTACTCGTGACTGGAGAACTAAACCAAGTGCATACAAAGCACGTCATACACGTGCTGAGCTCCTACACTCCATGATCCATGAATCCTGCTCCATTGATGGCCGGGCTGAACGTTCTGTTATTTTCTGCGGAGCCGAAGTTGGTAAAGGTTCTGAAGTTAAAGACAGCGTGATTATGCCAAATGCACGGATAGGTCGCGGTGTTCACATCGAACGCGCCATCATTGGCGAAGGTGCCATTATTAAAGACGGTGCCATTGTCAAAGGTACGGCGGATGAAATCGTGGTTGTCGGACCGAATGAGATTGTCTCCGCCAAACCGGCTGTACGCACACAACCTGTACGCATGCTGAAAGATGTTTATGAAAAAAGTGGGCGTCTGCGCGCTGGTGAACTTTCTTCATAATCTTAAAGAAAAGGCGAGCCATATATGGCTCGCCTTTTTGGTGCGAAAACAATCTTTATGCAAAAATCAATTTTTTTTCGGATCAGACTCACCTTGAGTTAACTTCGTATCGAGAGTCACTTCGGCTTCATCATTCTGCATTATGGATTCCTCCACCTTCTCTTCCTCCGGTAAAGCTGGTAATGTCACCGTAACTGTTGTTCCCGTTCCGAGTTCACTTTGCATGATAATTGTTCCCTCATGCAGTTCTACCAGTTCCTGCGTAATAGCAAGCCCGAGCCCTGTTCCACCATTCTGGTGATTGACCTGGAAGAAGCGATCACGCACCTTGATTAAATGCTCTTCACTGATACCAATACCCGTATCCTGCACAGCAGCTATAATTTGCCCGTCTTCTTCTTTGACCGATAAAAAGATCCATGAATTCTCATGGGAGAATTTGATCGCATTGTCTACAATGTTCAGGAAGACTTGTTTTAATCTGTTACCATCCCCAAAAACATTGAAAGCACGATTTTCATCGCTTTCCAACTTGAGATGTATCTGTTTTTGCTCAGCTTTTGCCCAAACATTCAACATGGTTTCCTGAACAATCTCACGAATGCTGACGGTCCCTTTCACCAACTTCATCTGATTTTGCTGCAATTTGGAGAAATCGAGCATCTCTTCTACGAGTCCGATCAGACGCTCCGTTTCTTTAGAGATAATACTCATTCCAATCCTCGTTTCATCCGGATCGTATCCACCGGAGTCCAGCGTCTCACTCCACCCTTTAATACTGGTCAGGGGCGTTCGCAATTCATGAGAAATGGAAGAAATAAAATCGTCTTTGATCTGATTGCTGCGCACAATTTCATGTGCCATAAAATTCAGAGTGGATGCCAGTTCGCCTAATTCATGTTTGTAGTTGCCCTTAACTCTCACATCCAGACGTCCTCGGGCCATCTGAGCGGACACTGCCGTAATATTGTTAATCGGTCGTACAATGGAATTGGCCATACCTATACTAATAATCAAGACAATTGCCAGTACGCCAATACCTACTGCAATCGCAAGCATCCCCATGAACAATAACTTGGAATTCACATTTTCGAGCGATGTTAGGTATCGAATAACATACGTATTTTCGCCGCCTAGATCAAACTTGTGGGAAACGGCCATGACCTGCTCTCCCGTGGCGGGTTGTCTGCCTACCCAACGTCCCATACCGCCATTTAACGCCTGTTGAATATCACTCGTTTGCAGAACGGCACGGTCAGATTCAAATGCAGTCGAACTCGCTAACACATGACCGTTCAGATCCAGAATCTCAAGTTCTGTATTAGATAATTCCAAATTAACAAGTAGTCTGGACAGGTTATTTCCATCTTCCGAATTACTCTCACGAGCTAGAGGCTCAAAAAAATCCTTCGAATTGGAGATATGGGTACTGATTGTATTGTAGATGCTCTCATAATAATATCGTTGCACCGCCAGCATAAATACGAATTCCACCAACAGCAGAGCCAGAAAAACTACAATGAAGTAATGTAGTACAATCTGCCGTGTGATGCCTTTTTTGATCATTGATCCCGGCCCTTCCATTTGTAACCGTGACCCCATACAGTCTGCAGGTATTCAGGTTCGGAAGGATTGTTCTCAATTTTCTGGCGCAAGCGGCGAATATTTACGTCTACGATTTTGGGATCACCCATATACTCTTTGCCCCATACGTGATCCAGCAGCACATCTCGACTAAGCGGTGTGTTTTCCTTTTCCAAGAAAAATTGAATCAAGGAAAATTCGGTTGGTGTTAACTCAATTAATTCATTTTGCTTCTTAAATTGCTTGGAGATTAGATCCAGCGAGAACGGCCCTGATTGAAACGTTACCTTTGCAGCCGTCTCCCGGTGAACATTGACCCGGCGCAACAAAGATTGTATACGTGCAATCAGCTCGGTTGGACTAAACGGCTTACTTACGTGATCGTCCGCGCCAACGGAAAGCGCATATACCTTGTCCTGCTCCTGTACTTTGGCTGTGAGGAAAATAATTCCCAGACGTTCATTCGTTTCACGAATACGACGACACACTTCAAATCCGTCAATTCCAGGAACCATAACATCCAGCAAAGCCAAGTCGATATCTGGTACGGATTGCAAAATGCGAAGCGCCTCGTGTCCATCTCCAGCTTCAAGCACTTCAAACCCATTTCTTTTCAAATTAATAACAATAAAACTGCGGATGGATTCTTCATCCTCTAGAATAAGTACTTTACTCATTAAGTTCTTCCTTTCTATTCAGTTGCGGTATATTGTCAAGCAATCCATCATCGGCATCCAGTTGTGCACCGCGGGAAGCAATGACCCGATCATTCGTTCGGGTAATCTCTTTCCAACTTTTGCCTTTTTCCTGCTCCCACTGAGAAAGGGTGAAATATTTTATTTCACCTACGGTTTCATCCGTATCAATCATTTTAAAACGAATGTATTTTTCTTTTTCCGATTTAGTATCAATGGTAATCTTCCCATACCACTCTGCCTTCAGATTCAAGTGGAATAAGTCAGCATCATCCCGATATTGGAATGAGACAAATTTCTTATCATCCTTGCCATCCCATTGATAAAAGGTATAGAACCACATCCGGGAATCAAATACGTAATGTTCCCAGCCTTTAGGTGTTTCCTTCAAGCCAAACTCAATAATACCATCATTGTCGACATCACCGCTTAAAATTTTGTCATCTCTGTAGGTTTGATCAGGCGATTTAAAAGCATTCACTAACTTGTTATCTTTTACGTATATGATCTGTGAGAATGTACTACGGTCATCCAACTCTGAATCCAGTACAATACCCACTTTATCTTTGGCAATCTGACCACCGAGAGCATTATATATCTCTTTCACAGTATAGTCCGTCTGCATTCTGTCAACTTCCTTGAAACTTCCTTCGTCGTACTGATACAACGCAATAGATGCAAATCCGCTATTGTTCAGGGATACGATTGCGAAATCATTTTTCTTGTCCCCGTTTAGATCGAGGGTGTTCCCTTGAACATCATCTATAATATATTGATTATACGGAACACCACCCAACACTTGTTCAAGTGCTCCAGCTTTATAAGAATAAGCAGTTAATGCTTTCTGTTCTTGTAAACTTACACCCAAGATAATATCCGGATTCCCATCATTGGTAATGTCCAAAACTTTGAATGATTGCAGTTCATTCCCCGGAACATCAAATGTCAACTTCTTAACCCATGAATCCCCCTGCTCTTCCAGCAACATTCCATGAATTCGCACGTTCTCATTCGGGGTTTCATAGAAAACGATGGCTTCCCGAGTACCATCTCCGTTTAGGTCTTCAACACGAATCATACTGGTATTATTCATGTCTTTGGGGCGAATCAATTTGCTTTCGGGTGGCTGTTCCCGCTGAACCACATTTAATAATTTTTCCTTGTCTGTAGACATCATTGGTTTTCTCATCAAACCCTTAGGATCGCTTATGACAGTACATCCGCTAAGGACTGAACCGAGCAAGATACTTACTGCTCCCCCCGCTAACAGGCGCCCCCACCGTGAATTAAGCAAATTCATCACTCTTTTCAATAGTTTAAATCATATTTTTTTCTTGCTGTGTCAACCGACGTCCACGTATATCAAAAGCAATCTTGCCTTCCGCAAGACCCCAGATGCGGGTCGCATGTTTCTCTGCCATCTCAATCGGCAATACTGCAATTACGGTAGCCCGTTCCTCTTCGCACAATTTGCGCAGTGTTTCCAGCACCGTATCTGCGGTATGAGGATCAAGTCCGATGACAGGTTCATCCGCCAAAACAACTTTGGCGCCATGCGCCAGCGCTCGGGCAATCGCAACACGCTGCTTCTCGCCACCGCTGAGTTTCTCTGCCGTCTGGTGTGCTTTATCCAGCAATCCGAGCCCTTCCAGATAATCCATCGCACCCATATAATCATCGGAACGAACCATACCTGTTACCATTCTCCATAGAGGAGTTTGACCAGAACGACCGATCAATACATTTTTCAAAGCTGTACGTCTCGGATACAATTGCGGATTCTGTTCCAAGTATGCCCATTCCCGTTTAATTTTCCGTTTTCCAGACCAACCTTCTTTTATAATCTCGGCGCCGTCCACCGTAAATCGACCACTGTCCCATTTTTCCATCATAGCAAGACATTTAAGCAGCATGCTTTTTCCGCTGCCACTTGAGCCCACTACACCAATCATTTCTCCCTGTTGCATATCGAATCGTATATCCCGCAGAACCGGAACCCGGTCCGCTCCAACGGATTTGCTTAAACCCTCAACTCTGATCATCGCGATGTCTCCTCTTGTCCATGTTTTTCCCTACTACTAGTGTACTCGGAAATGGACATCAATTTCCATGCGAACACCAGCTTCTATTTTACCACAGATTCAAGCATAGGTTTACGACGAAATAATACACCTGCTGCACCAAAAAGAAGATACATGAATCCAAGCAAAATAAACATGCTTCCTGGTGAAATCCAGTTAATCACTTGCCCTCCCAGATTCGGTCCAATGATGCTTCCAATTGTAAAATGAAATGAGGCCACTACGTTCGCTGCAGGCAGCAGCACTTTTGGCAAAATATCTGCGGCATAGGCCAGGCCAAGCGAGAAAAATGAACCTACCAGACCTCCTGCTATGGTCAACAGCACAAGTGTCCACCAGAAATGTGTGCCGGCCACAGGAACCAGCATGAAGATGATACCTCCTGTAATACCAGCAAACATTAACGTTTGCTTCCGACCATAACGATCACTCAACATACCTAGAGGTAATTGCAGAAACAGACCACCTATTCCGACAAAAGGTAGCAAGGACGATATCTGATTGGCATCCAGACCAATACGCAGTCCGTATACGGGAAAATTGCTGTTCATCCCGGCTTCCATGTAGCCGTACAATAACGCAGGCAACAGCGCATACCATGCCCAGGCCAAGCTGCGTCGGAAACGGCGTTCAGGCAGTTGTCCATGTTCGGACTTTTCCGGCTTCGTATCGGGAAGCTTCATTAATACAAGCATAAGTACCGCAGCCATACATACGAATAATACCCAGAATGGAACGGCATCCCCAAACCCGAGCAGCTTGATTCCCAATGGGCCAATACTGAATCCTAAACCATAAGACATACCATATAAAGAGATGTAACGTCCGCGTTTTTCGGGTGCGGTCACCAGTAGTACCCATAACTGGGCAGAATAATGGAGTGCACTATCTCCGATTCCGACGACGAGACGCAAAATAAACCAAATTTTGATATCCGGAAAATAAGGAAATAGAATCAGGGGAATCATGACAAATAACAGTCCGCCGATAATCAGCTTTTTGAAACCAATAGCTCCCAGCAGTCGTTCCGCCACCAAGGTCATGGCAAAAGATCCAACGTACAATGCGGCTGCATTCAATCCGTTCAAACCCGGCGAGACTCCTTTTTGCTCCAAGAAAATGGAGAGCACCGGCAATAAAAGTCCCTGGCTGATCCCCGCCACAACAATAACGGTAATCAGAATGAGATAGTTTGATGTAGAATGTGATAATTTGGGGGTGGTTATAGATGACACAAAAATCATTCCTCCTGCAAGCATACAAAGAAAAATCGCCATCACTGACGACCTTTCGCATGTTATAACTATTCTATTGATCATGTATGGTTACGCCAGGCGTTTTGCCCTGGACTTGAACATTATAGTGGACAACGCCCTGCAAAACAAGCCATAATAGTACTTAAGTCGCTGCGTACATTTAGATGTGACGGGAGGATTCTGCATCATATGGCTTATCATGTTAAAATCGATGTTTCACCGATATATGAAATGCTCAACAGCTTTTTGGTATATGTAACGAAGAAGTGGATTCAACATCTGGATGTTGGCCCTGAATGGATCATTGAGGTGGAAGGCAAACTAAGTTCCAATGTTCGAGCAGCGCTCGCACCTGCTGCCACCTGGCCTTTTGATGACTTTGATGTATTATTTGCATGGGCGGCCTATCGGAACACTTCTAATGAGAATATTGATTTTCTGGATATGCTTGCTGGACTAACAGCCGAAGAGCTGTTCGCACGCGTATCTGTTCTGCTACCCCATCTTACAATAGAAGAATCTACACGTATTCGGGATAGCTATGTGCCACTTTTGCGACTCTGGGATCAGCATTACTGCCAGAATATGAGTGAGGATTATCGTACCTGGCTGGAGGAAGACGCTGAAGAGAAACGCGTACTGCTTGAAAAAATGGGGCCTGAACTCCTTATTGAATACGCTACTGCGGGTGTTCTGGTTGAACCGATGCCTGGACTGGATGAAGTTATCCTGTTTCCAACCGTCCACAACCGCCCCATTAATATGTACTGCTTCTATGAGGGTATGATGATCATGCAGTATCCTGTAGACGCACCCGAAGAGGATGAAGACCAACCACCAACCTGTCTGCTTCGTTTCACACATGCCCTGGCTGATCCGGAAAGACTCCGTCTTCTACGCTACGTGTCAGGTGAACCGAAGTCACTCGCTGAGATGTGTGAGGAGCTGGGTAAAGACGAGGATATGGTTAAAGATCAGGTTATGGCACTGCGCATCGCCGGACTGCTGCGAACCCATCTGCTCGGCAGTAATCGCAAAGAGAAATACAGTATTCGACCAGATGGCGTATCTGAATTGAATATGTTCCTGGAATCTTATATTCGCATATAAAATATGAACAACTGTGCTGCTGCTGCAAGGAGTGAATTGGATATGAAAATAATAAAACAACATATTTTGTTTGATCTAGATGATACACTCGTGTATTGTAATAAATATTTCAACCTGGTGCTTGGTGAATTCTTCGAGAACATGCAGGAGTGGTTTGATGGACATGCCCTAACGGTTCAACAAATTAGGGAGAAACAGCTAGAGATTGATGTAACCGGGGTCAATAAATTGGGATTTGCAAGTCACCATTTCCCGCAATCCCTTATTGATACCTACCGTTACTTCTCCCAGAAGTTCTCAAAGCCAACCTCTCATCAAGAAGAGTCTTACCTCACCAAATTGGGAATGAGTGTATATGACCAAGAGGTTGAACCTTATCCTCATATGGTCGAAACGCTGGAGAATCTTAAATCAGCTGGACATGCCCTCTACCTGTATACAGGTGGAGAAACCGTAATTCAGCAGCGGAAGATTGACCAGATGAAGCTCTCGGCTTATTTCGATGACCGGATCTACATTCGGCAACATAAGAACATTGAAGCGCTCGAAGGCATTCTTTCAACTGGACCGTTTGAACGTCGTGCAACTTGGATGATTGGAAACTCACTGCGCACAGACATCATGCCAGCAGTGACGGCCGGCATCCATAGCATATATATCAAACAGCCGAACGAATGGCAATACAACATGGTGGAGCTTCAACCTAATCCAGAGACATCGATGTATACCATCACCGCCCTGGAAGAGGTACCGAAGGTCATCCATGAAAATATACAACAGCAGCAACAAAAAAGGACCCTTGGATAAGGGTCCTTTTCTTATTTAATTCTAATAGGATTTGGCGCTGGTATATCAGCCTTCACGTTCTTCTTTCTGCTTTTACATCCAATAAACTTATGCATCCTGCTTTTCCGCAGATAGTTTGCCGGTTACCTTATCTTGCAAAATAATACGTGCCTTCACCGTACTTCCGTCTTTTCGTTTAAAAGCCAGTACCTGAGTACTGCCCTTTTCAATCAACGCTTTTAACATCGTACTGGTTATTTTCTTGCCGACGTACTCTTTCCATATGACAAAGCCGCAACCTTCCTTGAACCTTGTACAGCCATAACCTTTCTTGCCTTCAATAATCTGACCGGTGCAACCCGGTGAAGGACAGGATGCCAGCGTTTCACGAACGCCCGGTTGACTGGAAGTCGAAGTTCGCGTTTGTGCCGTTGAGTTCGCAACACTGCCATTTCTGGATGACGCTCCCGACGTTTGACGTGAAAGCTTCGAACCTGCAATGGTACTTGAGCCAGTACCTGATGTCTTGGTAGAAGTAGTTCTAGTGCTGGTTCTCTGGGTTTTGGCTCCTTTGCCTTTACCCCGTCCCCCACGTGTGTCTTCCCCAAAAGCATCCGCTGGTGCGGGTGCCTGCACACGTACTTTATCAATAATGGACATCGTAAATTTTTTGACGTTCTCCATAAACTTATCCTGGCCCGCTTCACCTTTGGAAATTTGGTACAATCTTCTTTCCCATTGGCCCGTCATTTCAGGCGAGGTTAACAGATCTACGCCTGCCTTACGGATCAATTCGATGGCTGTACGACCCTTCAACGTCAATTGCATCTTTTTACCCTGCATCGTAATGTAACCCACGTTTTTGAGTCGTTCGATCGTTGCCGCACGAGTCGCAGGTGTACCTAGTCCACTGTCCTTCATAGCATCACGGAGCTCTTCATTCTCGATCTGTTTCCCTGCACTCTCCATTGCTTTTAGCAACGTTCCCTCAGTATAACTCTTGGGAGGCTGTGTCGCCTTCTCCTTGAATTCACTCTTGGTACATTGAACAGGCAATTCAGGTTGAACGGCAAAGGCCTTGTCCGTCCATTCCTCTGCTTCCTCTTCTTCGTTGCTGTTTTTCTTTGTCTTTTTCTTGCCTGTCTGCTCCTGATCCGAAGTTCCCAGTACCACCTTCCACCCCAGTGACAGCAGTTCTTTCACAGATGTCTTGAACTGGTGCTTCTCAACATCAGTGAGCACGGTATGCTGCTTATACTCTGCTGGCGGATAGAAATGAGATAAGAAACGTCTTACGATCAGATCATAGATATTCTGTTCATCCTTGGATAACGTACCCGGTCGTTTTAATGTAGGCAGAATTGCATGGTGATCCTCAACTCTGGATGGGTTACATACACCCTTGTTACCTTTATGAACAAGTTCAGGTTTCGCTCCTTGCGCCAGTTCACTATAAGGTCCATTTTTAAGCAGATTCAGCGTTTTGTGCATACCTTCAATATTCTGTTCCGTAACATAGTTTGAATTGGTCCGTGGATAAGAGATCACTTTATGTTTCTCGTAAAGCGCCTGTGCAATATCCAACGTTTTCTTCGCTCCATATCCATACTTGGCATTTGCTTCACGCTGCAAAAGGGTCAGGTCATACAACCGGTATGGATACTCCTTGGTCTGTTTTGCTTCGTACTTGGTAATTTGTCCCGTCTTCCCCTTCACACTGGTCGCAATCGATTCAGCAACGGCGGGGTCGGTCAGCTTGTCTCCTTGACGTAATCCCCTGTACTCCACTCCTTCCTGACGAAACCAAGCGGCTACTTCATAAAAGGTCTGGGACTGGAACGCTTCAATCTCGATTTCCCGATCATAGATCAAGGCCAGTACCGGAGTCTGCACCCGGCCTACAGAGAGCAAGGCATTATGTCGAGTAGTGAAAGCCCGGGATGCATTCATGCCAATCAGCCAATCCGCTTCACTACGAGCCCTGGCAGCATGGGTCAAATTCTCAAATTCCGAGGCATCTTTCAAACCGTCAAAACCACGTTTAATACTCTCAGCGGTCAGGTCCGATATCCACAGACGTTTGACAGGCTGACGCAGCTTCAACTGTTGTTGAATTAAGGCAAAAATATACTGTCCCTCTCGCCCTGCATCACAAGCATTAACGATGGCCGATGCCCTTTTTGCAAGTTCTCCGATCATTTTCAGTTGATCTTTCGTTCTGGGGTTGGGTACAATCTTGAACTGATCCGGAATGATCGGCAGGTCGCCGATATTCCAGCGCTTGTACTTTGAATCATAGGCATCCGGTTCAGCAAGTCCCAATAGATGACCAATCGCCCAGGTGATAATGTAATGCTCACCTTCCAAATAATTGCGATTGTTCTTGGCTCTTGGTTCTATGACGGCGGCAATGGTTCGGCCCATGTCGGGCTTTTCCGCAATAACCAGTGTCTTCATCCGTCCATCTCTCCTCCTTCACCGTCCAGATGACGGCAAAAAGGGGCCTTCCGCCCACGGAAGCCCCTTGCTTCTGAAACTTATTATATCAGATTTTGGTTGCGGGAGCATCCTCCCCATTGGATTTACCCTGCTGCCTGTTCATTCAAAGCCTGCTTCGCTCTGCACTCTTTGCATACGCCCTGAAAATCAAGTCGATGGTCTGTAACGGCAAAGCCGTACTGACGCTCGATTTGTTGTTCCAAACGAAGCAAGCCATCCTCCATGATCTCTTCTACAGTGCCACACTCTGTGCAAATCAAATGATGATGGTGATGTGAACCATCCGTACTTCGCAGGTCGAAGCGCGCAGCACCGTCCCCAAAGTTAATCTTTTCTACGACCTGTAGGTCACTAAGCAGTTCAAGCGTACGATATACCGTAGCCAAGCCAATCTCGGGGAATTGTTCCTTGACCAGCAGAAATACTTCCTCTGCGCTAAAATGATCCTTCTCATGCTCAAGTAACACACGTACCGTAACTTCTCGTTGCTGTGTCAGCTTATACCCTTTTGCAACCAACTGTTTTTTAATGTCATCAATCTGTTCTGAAATGGATTTGTCCCGGTTACTTGCCATAAAGATTGCACCTCCGGATATTATAATTTCACAATTCGTGTAGTTTTTAATTAAGTGTCATTACGTTTCTTATTTATAATCATTATAATTTAATAATAAATCTTTATGAGATAAAAAGCAATGCTATACCTCACAGTTGTCTAAAATAATTGTAGCTGAACGTCTCATGTTATCTTAAAAACAACAAAAAACCCCCGCTAATTGCGAGAGTTTTATTGAATCAGTTATATATTTTATTAAAAAATTGCAAATCCATATATTCATTGGCTCATATCAACTCATTATACGAGAACTGTGGCACCCATCAAGTATTTGTCCACTTCACGGGCAGCTTCACGGCCTTCATTAATTGCCCATACAACCAGACTTTGACCACGGCGCATGTCACCTGCTGCAAATACTTTATCCACATTGGTATTGTATTTGCCGTAACGTGCCTTAACATTGGTACGACGGTCTGTTGCAAGTCCGAGTTGCTCCACAAGAGTCTGTTCCGGTCCGTCAAAACCGATAGCAATCATGGCCATTTGAGCTGGGAAGACGCGCTCTGTACCCGGAATCGGCTGATAGATCTTACGTCCCGTCTCATCTACAATACGCTCGATTTGAACGGTGTGAAGTTCTTTGAGATTACCCTCGTCGTCACCCACAAATTTGGTCGTCATGATGGAGAACTCACGCGGATCGTCACCGAACAATGCTTTCGCTTCTTCCTGTGCATAATCAAGAGTATATACGTTCGGGAATTGTGGCCAAGGGTTGTTAATACGATCCCGTTCCATAGGAGCCTGAGTATGTGTGCCAAATTGTGTAATGCTCCGACAACCATGACGAAGCGATGTAGCTACACAGTCGGAACCCGTATCCCCGCCACCGATGACGATAACATCCTTGTCCTGTGCTGACAGGTAGTTACCATCCTCAAGGTTGGAGTCCAGGTAACTTTTGATGCTGCCATTCAGGAAATCCATGGCGTAATGTACGCCTTTCAAGTCACTGCCTTCAATGTTAAACTCCCGTGGTTTGGTTGCACCGCCGCACAGGACAACCGCATCATAATCATCCACCAGTTGCTGCGCAGCAATATCTTTACCGATCTCCGTGTTTGTTACAAATTGAATACCTTCTGCTTCCAACAAATCAACACGACGCTGAACGACGTTTTTGTCCAATTTCATCGTAGGGATACCATACATCAGCAAACCGCCGACACGGTCGGAGCGCTCGTATACGGTCACTGAGTGACCTGCTTTGTTCAACTGAGCTGCCGTAGCCAGTCCTGCAGGACCTGAACCTACAACTGCTACACGTTTACCCGTACGTTTCTCCGGAGGTTGGGGAACGACCCATCCTTCTTCAAAACCCTTTTCAATAATCGCTTCTTCAATCGTTTTGATGGTTACAGGTTCACCGATCAGTCCCACTGTACATGACCCTTCACAAGGAGCAGGACAGACACGACCTGTAAACTCAGGGAAATTATTCGTTTTGTGCAGACGATCAAGCGCCTCTCTCCACAAACCACGATACACCAGATTATTCCATTCTGGAATCAGGTTATGCACAGGGCAGCCCGACGTTCCGCCAGTCATATCTATACCTGTATGGCAATACGGGGTACCACAATCCATGCATCGTGCACCTTGTGTTCTGAGCTCTTCTTCAGCCATATGTTTATGAAACTCTTCCCAATCCTTAACCCGCTCCGCTGGTTGGCGGTCCGCAGGCAGCTGCCGTTTGTATTCCATAAATCCAGTAGGTGTAGACATCTTACGTTTTCCCCCATCCGTTCTTGTCTTAATCCCTTCATCTGCATGGTTCTATATGAAATGGATTACTCATGTTTGAGTTTTTGTATATTGTATCACAAAATCTTCTCGAAGATATTTCAATTATAGTAGCACTTTGCATGCTGAATATTAAATGGATTATCCGAATAATTATTTGTATTTTATACATCATATCGTCCAAGTCTACCCATGGTCAATACCCTTAAAATGGTTATTTCCAAGGTGTGGCTGTACAAAACCAGGCGTTTAATTGATGAAAAAACGGATCAAACGTCATTTAAATGTGAGGTAATTTGTCATTAAAAACAACAATTTATGCTGTTTTAGGCTGCCAAATCCGAACAATAACTGATTTTAGGGCTTTACAACGGTGAATTCCCACAATTTTTATACTTTTTTACCACAGAGTGATTAAGGGGATATGTATTGCATTCATTTTTTCGTTATTTTTACGTCATATTTATGTCATTTATATGTTAATTCGTATTTATTTCATTCTATTTCTAAAAGAAAAGACGCTGTTCACGAATATTTCGCAAATCAGCGCCCCTATACTTCGTAAATAGCATATGTTTGGGCTCTTCTACTTCATCTTATGACCCTTTTACCGTTTTCGTTCGTAGAACTCAAACGTATATGCATAAACATTTTTTTCATCTTGCTCGCCTTCGATCTGTTCTGTTAGCTCCCACTCCGACCAATCCACATCCGGGAAAAAAGTATCCCCCTCAAAATTCTCATGGATTTTGGTCACCACCAGACGATCTGCGAGTGGCAAAAACTCACGATAGACCTGGGAACCGCCAATGACGCAGAGCTCTTCGCCTTTTGTAACTTCCAGACCCTCTTCAATCGTATGCACCACTTCAGCCTGATTCGCTTGGTAGTTCAGATCTCTTGTTACAACAATATTCCGACGTTGCGGAAGCGGCTTGCCTCCAAAGGACTCCCATGTGTTACGTCCCATAATAATCGTTTTGTTCAACGTACGTTGCTTGAAAAAGGTCATATCTTTAGGCAAACGCCACGGAATGGAATTATTCAATCCAATGACACCATTCTCGCCCATCGCCCATACAAGTTCAATGCTCAAGATTTCACACTCCTTCAATCCGTGTCTGTTTATACGGCAATCGGGGCTTTAATACCCGGATGATGCTGATAGTTCTCAAACTCAAAATCATCAAACGTATAATCGAAAATGGAATCCGGCTTGCGCTTGATTACCAATTTAGGCAACGCGAACGGTTCACGCTCCAACTGCGTTTTCACTTGTTCCACATGGTTCGAGTAGATATGAACGTCCCCACCGGACCAGATGAACTCTCCCACTTCAAGATCACACTGCTGCGCAATCATATGTGTCAGCAGCGCATAGCTGGCAATGTTAAATGGCAACCCGAGGAACGTATCTACAGAACGCATGGTAAGCATACACGATAGTTTACCCTCAGCCACATAGAACTGAAACGCGAAATGACAAGGAGGCAATTTCATGTTGTTAATCTCCGCCACATTCCAGGCACTAACGAGGTGACGCCGTGAATCTGGATTATTCTTGATCGAATCAATAACGGCAGCAATCTGATCGATCTTCTCCCCGTTTGGTGCTTCCCAAGTACGCCATTGTGATCCATATACCGGACCTAGGTCGCCATTCTCGTCAGCCCAATCGTCCCAGATCTTCACGCCGTTTTCCTTGAGATAGGATATATTCGTATCCCCGCTCAAAAACCACAACAACTCATGAATGACTGATTTCAGATGGATTCGCTTAGTTGTTACCAGCGGGAACCCTTCGGATAGGTCGTATCTGAGCTGTCTGCCAAATACCGACTGTGTTCCAGTTCCGGTGCGATCTCCCTTATGCACGCCTGTATCCAAGATATCCTGTAATAAATCGAGATAGTTTTTCAAATTATATTCCCCTCGCACTTCTAATTTCATAGCAATAAAAACAAACAAGAACATTCACACAACTGGTGTTTGCTCCAATTTGCCTTATTTTAAAAAAAACAGCATCGACCTAAGCCCTCCGCTGTCATATTGGTTGTTACAGTGTACCACATTAAGCTTCTGATTGCATGGTGCTTAATTGATTTAAGTGCTACTGAACCTCATTAATTCATGTCATTAACAGGCTCTCTCTTTAGGTGTTCACATAAAAAAAGGGACAGACAACGCTGTAACACGTTATCCATCCCTTCTTGATTTACGTATAATGCCGGACGAATCCGAAGCTTAGACGATATTAGCGGGAAATGATGTGGATCGGGTGACCCATAACCAGTTCCGCAGCTTCCATCACGATTTCGCCCAAAGTAGGGTGAGCGTGAATAGTCAGCGCCAAATCTTCCAAAGTCGCACCCATTTCAATTGCGAGTCCAAGCTCAGCAATCAGGTTGGAAGCTTCCAGACCTACGATTTGGGTACCCAGTACAAGACCTGTTTCTTCGTCAGCTACGATTTTCACGAAGCCTTCAGCGTGGTTCAAAGATACAGCACGGCCATTACCCGCATAAGGGAATTTACCAGCTTTTACTTTGTAGCCTTTTTCTTTAGCTTCTTTCTCAGTGTAACCTACGCTGGAGCACTCAGGATCTGTGAACACAACTGCCGGCATACATTTGTAGTCAACTACAGATGGTTGTCCAGCGATCGCTTCAGCAGCCACTTTACCTTCATAAGAAGCTTTGTGGGCAAGTGCCAGACCAGATACGATATCACCGATTGCAAAGATGTGAGGAATGCTAGTACGGCCTTGGTGATCAACTTTAACGAAGCCACGCTCGTCAACGTCTACGCCAATCAGATCCAGACCAAGCTCTCCGTCTGTATTTGGACGACGTCCAACAGTAACTAGCAGGTAATCTGCAGTTACTTCTTTGGATTCACCGTTTACGGAATATTTAACAGTTACATCTTTATCCGTTTGCTCAGCACTTTCAGCTTTTGCACCCGTTACGATTTCGATGCCTGTTTTCTTCATGTTTTTAGCTACGAGGCTAGTCATATCTTTATCGAAACCTGGCAGTACAGTATCCAAACCTTCGATAATTGTTACTTTAGCACCGAATTTGGAGTACATTTGACCAAGCTCAGCACCGATATAACCGCCACCGATAACGATCATGCTTTTTGGAACTTCAGGCAAGTTCAGAGCTTCTGTTGAAGACAGAATGCGTCCGCCAAACGGGAAAGGTTTCAGTTCGATTGGACGGGAACCTGTTGCAATGATTGCATTTTTGAATTTGTAACGTGGAGACTCGTGATCGTTAAATACACGAGCTTCGTTTTCGTTAATGAACATGCACTCACCGTTGAAAACTTCAACTTTGTTGCCTTTGAGCAAACCAGCTACGCCGCCAGTCATTTTCTTAACAACGCCGTTTTTGAATTCTTGAGTTTTGCTGAAGTCCACTTTTACGTTCTCAGCAGAGATACCAAAAGCTTCGCCGTGCAATGCAGACTCATATTGGTGTGCAGCCGAGATCAGGGCTTTGGATGGAATACATCCGCGGTTCAAACAAACGCCACCCAGTTCGGATTTGTCTACGATCAATACGCTTTGGCCCAGTTGAGCAGCACGGATGGCAGCTACATAGCCACCAGGACCCGCACCAATTACTAATGTGTCGATATTGAGAGAAGCGTCGCCTACTACCATATCTTACACCTCCATAACAAGCAGCTCAGGGTTAGCGAGCAGCTGTTTAATGTAGTTCATAAAGTTTTGTGCTGTTGCGCCATCGATGATACGGTGGTCAAAGCTCAGGGAAAGAGCCATTACAGGTGCTGCAACAACTTCGCCATTTTTAATAACGGCTTTTTCGCTGATGCGTCCAGTTCCGAGAATTGCAACTTCAGGGAAGTTGATGATCGGAGTGAAGAACATACCGCCAGCAGAACCGATGTTACTGATGGAGATTGTGCTTCCTCTCATTTCGTTCGCGCTCAATTTGCCATCGCGGCCACGAGCTGCCAGATCACGAATGGAATCAGCGATCATCCAGATGGATTTACGATCAGCATCTTTGATAACAGGAACGATCAAGCCGTTGTCTGTATCTGTAGCGATACCGATGTTGTAGTATTTTTTGTATACAATTTCATTAGCTTCTTCATCAATCATAGCGTTCAATGCTGGGAACTCACGGGAAGCAGCAACCAGAGCTTTAACGATGAATGGCAGATAAGTTACTTTTGTACCTTTTTTCTCAGCGATAGGTTTCATGCGAGTACGGAAAGCAACCAGTTCAGTTACGTCCACTTCGTCCATGATTGTAACGTGAGGAGCTGTGTAAGCCGATTTAACCATCGCATTGGAGATCGCTTTACGGATACCTTTGAATGGTACGCGCTCTTCTTCCACACGTTGATCAGCTGCAGCAGCTGCTGGTGCTGCAGATTTTTTCTCTTCTTGAGCCGGAGCTTCGGAAGATGCCGCTGCGGAAGAACCGCCACCGTTTTTGAAGGATTCAACATCTTCTTTGGTAACTTTACCGTTGTTGCCAGTACCGTTAACTTGAGCGATGTCTACGCCTTGTTCGCGAGCAAATTTACGCACGCTTGGTGTTGCCAGAACGTCTTTGGCAGGTACTGCCGGAACGCTGTTGTTTCCGCCTTCTTTAGCTGCATCCGAGCTGGAAGCTGCTGCGGAAGAACCGCTTGTGTCAGCTCCACCTTGAGCTGCATCTTTTTCTTGTTCGCCTGCAGGAGCGTCGTCTTGCTCTGGAAGCTCACCTTCAGCGTCGATGATTGCAACAACTTCGCCAACGTGGCAAACTTGGCCATCTTTTGCGAATACTTCTGTTACTGTGCCGTTAACCGGACAAGGTACTTCAACGACCGCTTTGTCATTCTGTACTTCCATGATGATGTCGTCGTCAGTTACTTTGTCACCGACTTTGATGTGCATCTTGATGATTTCGCCTTCGTGAAGGCCTTCGCCCAGTTCAGGGAATTTGTATTCAAATTTAGCCAACTGAAAAACCTCCTTGATTATGTCTCAATCCTGAAAACAACCCTTAACTCCAAGAAACAACCGTTACTGCTAATGCAATAAACTGTTACTCAAGGGGCTAATGGCTGTTTACAGTGCAGCTTGCGCTGCGGTGTGGATCACCATACTGCGCCTTGCGGCATGTCAGATGATTAAATTAGAAATTTACGACTTTGTTAACCGCAGCAACGATACGTGCTGGGTTAGGAAGCCATGTATCTTCAATCTGTGCAAATGGATATACAGTATCCGGACCAGCTACACGCAGAACCGGAGCTTCCAAGTGCAGGATTGCTTTTTCATTGATTTGTGCAATGACTTCAGCTGCAACCCCTGCGCTCTTTTGAGCTTCCTGTACAACAATTGCACGGTTTGTTTTCTTAATGGAAGCAACGATAGTATCGATGTCGATCGGGCTAACCGTACGAAGGTCGATAACTTCAACTTTGATTCCTTGTTTTTCGAGCTCTTCTGCTGCTTTCACAGAAGTGTGAACCATCATACCGTAAGTAATGATAGTTACATCAGAACCTTCACGAACAACGTTCGCTTTGCCCAGCTCAACTGTGTAATCTTCTTCAGGTACTTCTGCACGGAATGCATGGTACAAGTTCAAGTGCTCCATGAAGAATACAGGGTCGTTGTCGCGAATAGAAGCGATCATAAGACCTTTTGCATCGTAAGGGTTAGAAGGTACTACCACTTTAATACCCGGAGTTTGCGTAAGCAAACCTTCAAGGGAATCTGTGTGCAATTCTGCCGCTTTTACACCGCCACCGAATGGTGTACGGAATACGATTGGAGAATTATATTTACCGCCGGAGCGGAAACGCATACGAGCTGCTTGAACTACCATTTGGTCAAGGGCTTCGAAGATAAAACCAACGAATTGGATCTCGGCAACCGGACGGAAACCTTGAACACCCAAACCAACAGCCAGACCGCCAATAGCGGACTCAGCGAGTGGAGTATCAAATACACGCTCTTCGCCAAACTCTTTTTGCAGACCTTCCGTTACACGGAAAACGCCGCCTACATTACCTACGTCTTCACCGAAAAGCAGAACGTTAGGATCACGTTTCAACTCAACGCGAAGCGCATCACGGATTGCTTCTTTCATGTTCATTTGTGCCATTTGCTTCATTTCCTCCTTAAACATTGACAGTTCACATTTGAATTCATACATGTATACCGGGACACCGGAACCCGTCCCGGATGTTTATGCTTTATCGGAAAAAACTTATTGGAAATCAGCTTTTTGCTCTTCCAAGTGCTTAGGCGTTTGTTCGAACATGCTGTCGATCAAGCCTGAAATCGTCATTTTCTCGGTTTTTTCCGCTTTTTTGATCTCTTCGTTCACTTTTGCTTTTGCTTCTTCTTTCACACGTGCTGTATCTTCTTCAGTCCACAGACCTTTTTTCTCCAGATATTTAGCAAAACGTGCGATTGGATCTTTAGCATTCCATTCAGCCTCTTCTTCTTTTGTACGATACTTGGAAGCATCGTCAGAAAGGGAGTGAGGACGGAAACGGTAAGTTACTGCTTCGATCAGAGTTGCGCCTTCGCCGTTACGACCACGTTCAGCAGCTTCCTGAACCGCTTTGATAACTGCGAAGATGTCCATACCATCAATTTTAACACCTTTGATACCTGCTGCTACCGCTTTGTGAGCGATGGACAGAGCTGCCGTTTGTTTAGCAAAAGGAGTTGTGATGGCATAACCATTGTTTTGTACGAAGAAAATAACAGGCAATTTGTAAACACCAGCGTAGTTCAGACCTTCATAGAAGTCACCTTCTGAAGAACCACCATCACCTGTGTACGTAATTACAACTTGTTTTTGTTTCTTCAATTTGTAACCCATAGCAATACCCATTGCGTGCAGGATTTGTGCACCAATGATGATTTGCGGCATCAATACATTAACGCCATCCGGAATTTGTCCACCATGTTGGTGTCCACGGGAGTACAGGAACGCTTGATAAAGAGGAAGTCCATGCCACACGAGTTGCGGAATGTCACGATAGCCAGGACATACAAAGTCTTCTTTTTCAATTGCAAATTCACTACCAACCATTGTAGCTTCTTGACCAGATACTGGAGCATAGAAACCAAGACGACCTTGACGGCCCAGGTTTACTGCACGGTCATCCCAAGTACGGGTAAATACCATGCGATACATAATTTCTTTTAATTGATCGTCGGAAAGCTTAGGCATCATGTCTTTGTTAACGATTTCGCCGTCAGGAGACAGCACGGACAGAGCTTCTACATCCTCCGTATATACTTCATAAGGAACCTTGCTCATTTTTTTCTTCACCTCAACAAAAAATTTGAATATCAAGTTCCGCTGTTATAATATTATTATACACCTGTTTCACTGCATACGTCAAAGATATCCGTAATTTTTTTATGTTTCCTTCCGGATTGTATGTATAACAGGGGCTTAATATTGGTATAACAGCATAATACATGTTTGCGTATTTGACCTATCCCCGCACAAGGTTAATCTTACCGTATTGCGCGGTCGAATGCAAAAATTAACCGAGAAAGGTGACGTTTTATGACGGATTCCCGCTATTTGAAACGCACGATTGTAAAGGAAGAGATTGAGAGCCGCTATCTCGGAGAGAAGCGCACATTACGAATTTATCTTCCCCCAGGCTATAACGAATTGTTATCTTACCCTGTCGTATATTGTCAGGACGGTGAAGAATTTTTCAACTTTGGACGTATCGCCACCACTGCCAACCGCATCATTCTCGACGAGGGAGCCGAACCTTTCATTATAGTAGGAGTTCAGGTTGACGTGTCTGTAAGAACTCAGGAATACGCCCCTTTCGGCGATCGGTTCAAGGCGTATACCTCATGCTTCGCTGAAGAGATTATTCCCTATGTAGAAGAGAAATATCCTGTGCGCCGCTCTCCGCAGGAACGTGTTCTTGCCGGAGACTCACTGGGTGGCAGCGTTTCACTTCATCTTGCTCTACTCTATCCAGACCTGTTTACACGTGTCATCAGCATGTCTGGGGCTTACTACTCCGCTTCCCAGGAGATCTACGCTGCAGCTGAAGACTTGTCCTGGTTATCGATCTGGATGATTGTTGGTTTGCAGGAGACTGCCTTTGAAGCCGATACCGGCACATATGATTTTGTTCAATTAAACCGGGATACCCGTGATTTGCTGGAAAAACGAGGTGCGCTTGTCTCCTATCAGGAGAAAGACGGGCATCACCAATGGGGATTCTGGCAGAACGAGCTGCCGGAAGCATTGCTTTACTTTCTTCAAGAAAATTAATTCGATTATTGAACAGGCGGCTGAAATGCCGCTTATGTTTTACATTCACATGGTACCGCTTACATGAACGTTCAAAAAAGAAGCAGGCTCACCTGCTTGTCCGTTCCAGCTTCTTCTCTTGTATCACACAAGTCATTCCTAGAGAACATCACCAATTGTTATATCAAAGAATGTTCCTTTTCAATCCGATCCATCAACACGTCGCAGCCTGCATCAACCAGCCTGTATACTTCTTCAAAATTCCCCGTATAATACGGGTCGGGTACTTCACGGAGCGTCTCGTTCGGCAGCAGATCCATCATCTTGATAATTTCCGCATCCTCACCACCTGTTACACTTCTTACGTTAGCTGCGTTGGAATCATCCATGCATATAATGTAATCAAAATGTGTGAAGTCCGCACTCGCAAATTGTCTTGCCGCCATGTTGGCATAAGAAATTTGATATGAATCCAGCAATGATCGTGTCCCCTCATGCGGAGGTTTTCCAACATGCCAGTCTCCTGTACCTGCTGAGTCCACTGAAATCTGCTGATCAAGTCCTCTTTCACTCACTTTATGACGGAGGACAGCCTCAGCCATTGGTGAGCGGCATATGTTGCCTAAACATACAAACAAAACGTTAATCATGTTATTCCCCCTTACTCAAGGTGCGGTTAAGTGGCGCTGGTGCTGTCTGAGGTTTCACACTCTCCGTTTGTACCAGAGAACGACGAGGCAGCTTCCATTTATAATGAACAGAACACATTCGGAAGAACACAACTGCGGCGAAACATATTAACAGCCCAACGTTGGTTGTGAACCATCCCATACCTATGGCAAAACCAGCTGTTATTGCCCACACGGCATAAATTTCATCACGCAGTACCAATGGCTTCCTGCCAGCCAGCAGATCACGAATGATTCCTCCGCCTATACCGGTCATCACTGCGGCTACAATAACCGCACTAATGGGATGTCCCATATTGGCTGCGTATAACGCCCCTTGAATCGCAAATGCTGCAAGTCCAATCGCATCGAACAGCGCTTCTGTCCGCTTCCAGTGACCAATCCACTTAAGAGGTAGTACGAAAGCAATCGCTACAGATATAAGGGCGAGCATAATCAGCATTCCCTGGCTCCACAGCATCGTTACGGGTACACCAATGAGAACATTACGAATGACTCCGCCTCCAAATGCGGTCACGAGTCCCAGTACCAGCACACCTAAAATATCATATTCCTCTTCCATTGCCACGAAAGCTCCGGACATTGCAAATGCAATGGTACCTATAATGCTGAATACTTCAAAAATGTGCAAGTCCAACCTGTTCAAACCTCACTTTTCAAGTCATCTCCATGTTGCTCTACCCATTGTATCCGCGCATGCCGAAATTGTGCAACCACATTTTGTGGATTATACTGGTTTTGTGAATGATTTTTGCATCATTCTAACACCTTAATTAGAAGTGAATTGTTTCTTTATTGATTAGGAAGGATGAAATAGAATGACTAAGAAACGAATTGTTATTTTTACGGGGGGAAACCTCTCTCCTCAATTTCTAAAAGAAATCGGTAAGGATGACATCATTATCGCAGCTGATCGTGGGGCGTTGTTCTTAATAGAACATGGGATTCAACCACATATCGCAGTAGGTGATTTTGATTCCATTACCGAACAGGAACGGGAGAAGGTACGAGATAACAGCGAACGGATAATCACCTGTGATCCTGTGCATAAGGATTTGACCGATACCGAGATGGCATTTGAAACAGCATTGGATCTTGAGCCTACTGACATTCTTATGTTGGGCGCAACGGGCACACGCATGGATCATACACTGGCTAACGTACATATTATGGTCCGCGCTATGCAGCATCATATTTCCTGTACTCTGCAGGATGAACACAATTATATGATGCTAACGACCTCCGAAGCTTTTGTGGAAGACCGCGGATATGAGTACATCTCCCTGCTCCCACTTACTAATGAAGTAACAGGTATCACACTGGAAGGTTTCATGTACCCGCTAGATCAAGCTACTATACGCATGGGACAATCTTTGGGGATTAGCAACAAACTGCTCGGAAAGTCTGGCACCGTCTCTATTGATAGTGGGTTATTACTCATTATTCAGAGCAAAGATTAACCTTCCGCCTATACTTATTACGTTTTTGTAACCTATGATTTAGATTAAAAATAAGAGCATAAAACAACAAAGACCCTTGAATATCAAGGGTCTTTTCTATTTTTGTAACATTCGAGCTTCGTCAATGATTAATTTTTTGACATTTTTAATGGTATTTTAATAAACAAACCCAAACCGTTGCGGCCCTAGGGAGAATCAGGTTCCATCCAATTTCTAGGCTGTTACAAAGCTGTTATACTCGCTCTAGCAACTAAACGAAAACGAATTTTGGAGGTACTCACATGAAAACAAACATCTTTGTCCAAAAGGCCGTAACCGTCGGGTTGTGCGCTACACTAGGTTTTGGAGCTGTATTAATGACTAATGCACCTGTCGCACAGGCAGCAAGCGCTTCTGTATCCACAGGACAACAAATCGTGAATTATGGTAAAACCTTTACAGGAACTCCATATAAATTTGGTGCGTCAACTTCTACAACTAAAAATTTTGACTGCTCTTCTTTTATGAAATACATCTTCAAAAAGTATGGTGTAGACCTGCCACGTACATCCGTTAAGCAATCCCAAGAAGGTGTAGCTGTTTCCAAAGCTAATCTGCAAGTGGGAGATCTCGTCTTCTTCTCCAGCGGTAGTCGCTCTACAGGCTCCAATATTACTCACGTAGGCGTATATGCAGGCGACGGAAAAGTTCTGCACACGTACGGATCACCAGGTGTAACTCTCTCCGACTTGAACTCGGGGAACTGGAAAAAAACATATATTAAAGCTCGCCGCGTACTGTAGCTCATATTTTAAAGATAACGAAGCGCGTGGGGCCGGATCTGATGATCCGGTCCTTTTATATTTACCCAATGAAGTTCTCTCTCCAAACAGGAGTTATGTGGAAAACAGACACTGAGTTCTTTGAGACGACCTCTTTTATTGGGTATGAAGCATATAACCGATGCCACGAACGGTATGAATTAATTTGACACTCCTCCCCTTATCCACCTTCACTCGTAAATGTTTGATATATACATCCACCACATTGGTATCCATTGCAAAATCATACCCCCATACTTCCCTTAAAATAACGCTCCGGGGACACGCCTCATTCACATGACGAGCCAAAAATTCCAGCAATTCGTATTCTTTTGGAGTTAATACCAGATATTCGCCTGCACGACTTACACGACGTGAACGCAGATTGACCTTGAGGTCATGTACAACAATGACTTCTTCATCTTCCTGTGAAGCATGCGAGAACACACGTAAAAGATTCCGTATTCTGGCCATCATCACATTACCGTGAATAGGTGCTTCCATCACATCATTAGCGCCGTAATCGAGTAATTCCACAATCAATTCAGGCGATATCTTGGGAGTTATCACAAGTAATGGGGAGGTGACACCTACGTGCACAAAAGACTCTAGTCCATTTTTCAGGGTATCTTCATGACATCCTTCATTCATTAATATGATCATATTAAGATTCGTGAGTGTTAGTTCAGAAATACGGTTCAGATCTGTCCATTCCATTTGCTCGACTTGGTACCCTTCTGCACACAGTATGCCTTGAATAAAAGAAACCAGATCGCCCCTGCCAACCAGTAATATGGATGTTTTCATTTTTTCACCCGGCCTGTCTTGTACGCTGCTACATTTGTTGGTTTAAACTACACTTGGTCTCCACATCCTTGTGACCACTGTGCATCGCAGCATTGTTGTATGTTTATCATGCCGTAAAATGAAAAAGTCCATTCCCGGAAGGAACGGACGCGGAACATTCATTTGATTTTTCTCTAACCAAAGTACCGGTGAACCAGCGTACGCGCCTCTGCCGTGTCTTTTGTTCCATGAACAAGGACACGACCATCCTGAAAAATGACCATCCTGTGCGCTCCCGTTGTAAAAGAAACCAAAAATGGATTAACCTCCACTTTGCCTTCATCCAACTTGCCGAGACGATCAGCCGTATGTTGTAAATCCAGATTCATTCGCCGTGAAGGGCGAATCTGTACCGTATCCCTACCACATAATACGTCTGTTTTTTCCAGGTTTGAGGCAGAGAGGTACGGATAGTTAGACTTTACACCGCAGGAAGGACAATCTTCTTTTCGGGCACCGTCGACGTTAATGGATATGTATTCATTTCTCCACACATCGAATGATAACAACTTGCGTCTCAGTGCACCTGAATTACCACTGAGAAGCTTCATTGCTTCGGCAGTCTGATTAGCGGTAACCATCTGCACCGCCTGAGGGATAATGCCTGATGTATCACAGGTATCCCCACCTAACGGAACCTCTCCCAACAAACAGTTTAAACAAGGCGTTTCTCCAGGCAGAAACGTGTAGGTAATACCATAACTGCCCACACATCCTCCGTAAATCCACGGAATACGATACTTCTGAGACATATCATTTATTAATAGCCGGGTATCAAAATTATCTGTTGCATCCATGATCAAGTCTGCGTTCTGAACCAGTTCTTCCAGTTCATCTACTCTGACGTCCATCACTTTGCCTACAACCTCAACGTTAGAATTAATGTCAGATAGGCGCTTCTTCGCTGCCATCGCTTTGGGCATTCGCTGAATGGCGTCTTGCTCAATATATAATTGCTGTCGCTGTAGGTTGCTCCACTCCACATAGTCACGATCTGCAATAGTAATATGGCCAATTCCTGAACGTACCAATGTTTCCGCAATACCCGTACCAAGCGCGCCCGCTCCAACAATTAATACTTTGCTGTTATTCAATCTATGCTGACCTTCCTTACCGATAGGTGCATACCGTTCCTGTCTGGAATAGCGGTCTCCCTGTTCAGAAGATCGTGTCTGATTAGTCATGTATGAACCATTCCTTCCGCCGGACTACTCGCTGCTGCATAGCGCTTAACGGGAATCATGCCTGCCTCATAAGCCAGTCTGCCTGCTTCAACCCCCATTCGCATTGCCTTCGCCATCTTCACCGGATCTCCGGACCCGGAGACAGCCGTATTCAACAATACACCGTCAGCTCCCAGCTCCATCGCATGAGCAGCATCTTTAGGTGCTCGAAGTCCTGCATCCACAATAACAGGAACGACGGCTTGTTCAATAATAATCTCCAGATTATAGGGATTAATAATTCCTCTCCCCGCCCCTATCGGTGAAGCCCCAGGCATAACAGCATGTACGCCGAGTAGTTGCAATCGCTTGGCCAGAATAACATCGTCTGAGATATAAGGCAGTACTGTAAAGCCCTTTTCAAGCAAGATCTCGCAAGCTTTATAGGTTTCAATTGGGTCAGGAAGTAATGTGATTCCGTCGCCGATAACTTCTACTTTTATCATATCACAAAGTCCTGAAGCCCGAGCTAGTTCAGCGATTCGCACAGCTTCCTCTGCTGTTGCAGCACCCGCTGTATTCGGAAGTAGGGTATACCTTTTCAAGTCCAGTGTGTCCAGAAAGTGCTGTTTGTTCCGATCTTCCAGATTCAAACGCCGAACCGCGAACGTTAATACTTCCGTACCGGAGGCTTCAACCGCCTGGCTCTGCACTTCCAAGTCCGAAAATTTGCCTGTACCCAGCAGCAATCTAGACTCAAACGTATAATTTCCAATCCTCAACATAATTCAACCGCCTCCCACAAAATGTACAATTTCAATTCGGTCTCCGTCTCTTAACGCCGTCGTTTCATGATATTCCCGCGTTAAAATTTGCCGATTCAATTCAACCACGACGGTTTTTACTTGCAAATTAAATGAATGGAGCAATTTATCTACACGATTTAAGCTATCTTCAATTTGCATGGTTTGTCCGTTGACAATGATGTTCACTGCAACATCTCCTTTATGTTCAAACGTTCTGGACAAAGGTCCTGAATCCCCAGTTCTTCCGAGGTTTTGCCACAAATCAAGTCAGCCATAAGGCTGGCTGTAATTGCACTAAGCAATATGCCGTTACGATAATGTCCAAAAGCAGCGAATAAACCCGGTACACTATCACAAGCCCCCACATAGGGCAATCCATCCGGAGTCGAAGGACGGACACCAGCCCACGCTCGGATAAAATGTGCTTCCTTCATGCCAGGTACCCAGTTTGTTGCAGCTGCAAGCAGCTTCTGAATGCCTTGTACCGAAACTTTCATGTCTGTTCTTCCAGGAAGGCTTGTTGCACCGATCCATACTTCTCCATTGGCTTTGGGAACAATATATATATCCTCTGCATACACCGTTTTGTCTGGCCTGTACCCGGCATGGTGGGGAGAAAACTGCACGGCTGCAATCTCCCCCTTTACTGGTAAAACAGGCGATTTCAGACCTACATGTCTCATCAATTCTTCACCATGTAACCCTGTAGCAATAATGACATTTCTCGATGTCATCGTTCCTATTGAAGTCTCGATTCCTTGCACACCGTTTACATTCGTATGCAAACGGACATCCTGTACCCCTTCCATCACCCTTGCACCCATGGCTTGAGCCGATCTGACATAAGCCTGCGTTAAGTTGACAGGAAGAACCTCGCTCTCGGAAGGTCTGTAAAATGCTCCATACGTATCCCTGTTTAACCATGAAGCTTCCTGTTGGACAGCAATACGATCCCACCAAATATGTTCTGTAGATAAGGTAGACGATCTACGATCATTCTTGTAACTGCTGACCTCACTGTATGAACGAAAAGGAGTAATAAATCCATGCTGTTGCAGCCCCATTTCCACTCCGCTAAGCGAACTGATCCGTTCCTTCTGCTCATGAAGCAAAGCTCTGCTCTGCCTTACAAGCTTTGCCATTACAGCATGAGTGAATTCCTCACTATCAGCAGCAAGCATGCCTGCGGCTGCACAGGAAGTTCCCCCAGCGATCCGCGCCCGCTCAACCAGAAGAACGTCATGGCCTCGAGTAGCGAGTTCACATGCGATGGCACATCCGATAACTCCTCCACCTACAATAATGGTTTCTGCATGAAGCTTGCCTCCAACTTCCGCTCCAACTTTACTTTCCGAAACGATTCCTGGATGATAGCCTGAACGATTCCTGCTTCGACTTCTTGCTTCCTCTCTCAAGATCTTCATCTCCTTGGTTCGGCGTACTTGTCTGAATCCGTGATCGCCTGTCGCAATGAAGCGGCAGCTACTTCCGGCTTATCGGTCGTCCAAATCGTTGAAATTACAGCGGCTCCTCTAGCACCAGCAGTTCGAATGGCAGCAATATTCTCAGGACTAATCCCGCCAATCGCGATCACGGGAATCGAAACATTAGAGCATACCTCAGCTAACGCACTTAGCCCTCTGGGTTCGCAATTCGGTTTACTATTTGAAGCATAGACATGCCCATAAAAGAGATAATCCGCTCCCTGTTCTTCTGCAACTTTTGCTTCTTCCAGAGAATGAACCGATATGCCTACGCGCAGCCGATCGACTCTCCTCAACTCATCCTTATCATAGCTGCGAGTAACTGCTTGACCCCAATGCACACCACCAATTGAAGCATATTGATCCAGCTGATCTGAGCCATTCATAATGATTCGGACAGATGGAACACCTTGTGTTTTTAGACCTTGCGCCCAATACATCTGTTCTTCAAGGGTCAGCTTTTTTTCCCGAATGTGGATATAATCGACCCACCGCCATATACCCTTAGCAATATTCAGAAAAGAGTCCAAGTCTCCTGTACCTGGTGAAACCACATGCAGTTCGAATGATCTTGTTATTACATGTTCGTGGAAGATTACCGTCCTATTCGCCCTCCTCTTGCATGATTTAAGCTGATATACAACAACAAAAAAGCCACTCCCGTAGGGGAGTGGCCACGAATTTAAAATTCATGGATCAACTGAATGACTGTCGCATGCAATTACTCTATACATAACGCACAACAACTATAGAAACCATCCATAGTCGCAACGCTGTATACATAGAACTGCATGATTCATCTTGCAGGCCATATCGCAAAGTCAACGATAAAGCTCTTTGTCATTAGCTGAAACGCGCCACTTCCCTACGCTGGTATGATCCAGATCAGGTACAAAGGGTCCGGAATCGCATTCTTCCATCTCAGCCGCATCGTGCGGCCCCCCTAGTGTTCATATGAAGCTGTAGCCTATGTTACCATAGACACCTTTTTTTGTCACCGTACATTTCCATGAATTACGTTGTTCACCATTGCTGAAGTCATGTAGTTAACGAAGTTGCTGTTTCTGGTGCGAAGAATTTCGTAGAAACTATTGTTTGTCGGACCAAGCTTCAACATCCCACGTTTTGGTTACCCAACCTTCATAAAATTCAGGTTCATGGGATACGAGCAGCACGGTACCCTTGAATTCCTGCAGGGCACGTTTCAGCTCTGCTTTTGCGGTTACATCCAAATGGTTTGTGGGCTCATCGAACAAAATCCAGTTACTTTCACGCATCAGAAGCTTACATAAACGAACCTTGGCTTGTTCACCACCACTAAGCGCGTTAAGCGGGCGGGTGATATGCTCATTTTTTAATCCACAACGTGCGAGATGGCCCCGGACTTCATTCTGTGTCAGATGAGAAAACTCATTCCACACATCTTCGATCGGGGTAATATTACCTGCACGTACTTCCTGTTCGAAATAGGCTGTTTCCAGATAGTCCCCCAAGAAAGTCTTACCGCTAATTGGTGGGATTTTCCCCAAGATCGTCTTGAGCAGTGTGGATTTACCTACACCGTTACATCCAACAATGGCAATTTTCTCGCCACGCTCAATCGTCATCGTCATTTTAGGCAATAATGCATATGAATATCCGATTTCAAAATCAATACCCTCAAAGACGGTTTTACTACTCGCCCGGGCATCCTTGAATTTGAATGTGGGTTTGGCTGCTTCGTCTGGACGATCAATCCGTTCAATCTTGCCGAGCTGCTTCTCACGGCTCTTGGCACGACCTGAAGTGGAAGCGCGGGCTTTGTTCCGCTGAATGAAATCTTCCTGCTTCTTGATAAACTCCTGCTGTTTCTCATAAGCATCAATATGTTGCGCCTTATTCATGTCGGCCATTTCAAGGAATTTGTTATAGTTCGCTGCATAACGCGTCAACTTGGCAAATTCCAGATGATAAATAACGTTAACGACCTCATTCATAAACTCTGTATCATGCGAAATCAGAATAAACGCATACGGGTAATCCTTCAGGTAACGCGTCAGCCATTCGATGTGTTCCACATCGAGATAGTTCGTCGGCTCATCCAACAGAAGTGCAGTTGGTTTCTCCAGTAAGAGCTTGGCAAGCAATACCTTCGTACGTTGACCACCACTAAGCGCGGCCACGTCACGATCTAGGCCGATGGCGGACAAGCCCAGTCCATTTGCCATCTCTTCCACTTTCACATCAATCAGATAAAAATCACCTTGCTCCAGTTGCTCTTGAATGTCACCCATTTCTTCCAGCAACAATTCGAGCTTGTCCGGATCGGCGTCTGCCATCTGATCCGTAATAGACATCATTTCTTTTTCCAACTCAAGCAAGGGCAGGAACGCATCCTTAAGCACATCACGAATCGTTTTTCCAGGCGTGAGCTTGGTATGCTGATCCAGATATCCATAACGAACTTTGGGGGTCCATTCGACCTTCCCTTCGTCCTTTAACAATTTCCCGGTAAGAATGTTCATCAGTGTGGACTTACCCACACCATTTGCACCAACAAGACCTACACGCTCTCCGGCAAGTAAACGAAAAGATACATTTTTAAATAACGTGCGGTCTCCAAAATTGTGACTCACGTTCTCTACTGACAATAAACTCATAAGATGAGGTTGCTCCTATCTATTGGACATTACTATCGTTCCGAAACCCTATTTTAGCACAGGTGTCGCCTTTTCTGAAAGTAATGTAAACATCTCATGCAACCTCGCTTTTATATTACAAACAAACTGCCTTTAATTTATGGAACAGTTATACTCAAAATAACCTTGTGCTGCCGCTTGTTTGGCATTTGTAAACACTTCTTCGGCTCTGTAACCATTGCTACATGTGGAAGGGTAATAGTATTTAATTCCACTTACAGGATCAACTCCGCCAACGATCGCTGTTTTCTTCACCAGTCTGCCACCACCAATGGCATAATTGTTAATCTTTTGGTTACCTACAGGTATTCCCTGAATAAACGCCATCAGCCCCGTATCATTAATCGAATTGTACCAGTCTTCCTGAGAAATCAAAGGCATGGTAAAGGTGTAGGAAACACCATTCCTTCTTGCAAACTCATTATGCCGGTTAATAACATCTGCCAAATCTTCCTGCACACTTGTCACGATCCGGCCTCGTCTGACCTGCTCAAACGTCTCGGCATTCTGAAGCAGAGGGATTTGTGTGCTGGAGGCCAGTTCTTTCTGGAAACCCTCAACCCACATGCCCAAGCCTGCATCATAGGCATACACATACCCATCGAGTGTGAAGTTAATACTGCTACCATTTGAATCAGAATATGTATAGGGCTTTTTAGGACTCCAAACTTGCCGGAATGAATCTTCAAGATCACCAGTCATCTCAGTTTCGTTCGCCAAAATATAATAACCATCATAATCCAGCACGACCATTGCAGGAATGTAATTAAACATGGCCCGTATAGCAGCAGGATCATCCTGAATCCCCATATTTAGCGCCAGTGTTTGGGTAAAGGTAGTCAAGGCAAGCTCTTTGTCCGCTTTTACAAATTTGGTCGAATCATACCCTGCTTCATCGTTTTGCTTCTCATTTTGATGCATCACAGCCCCTGCATCCAGTACGGCAGTCTGAAGTGCCATCTTATATCGATTGCTTAAATATTGTGCCTCTTGGGCATTGTCTGTATTGTGAGAAATAACCCAGAATATAGGTAAAAAGATAAGCACAAACACAATAGAAAGATCAGTAATCTTCATTGAGCACCATACCCCCATATGTGGTAAACACGGCTGCAGCCTGTGCAGACCCGTTCAACCACTCACGAATCAACATGGCAGGTGTGCGATTGGTATTTTTGACGGTTACAGTGAAGAAATCCCCCATTGCCAGTGTATATCTGCGCCCAGGATCGTCTAAAGCTAGCACACCGGACGAAGGAAACAGCTTTGCTTTAATTTGGGCTGAATAATAGCCATCTTGTACAGTTTCATAGGTGCCAGAAAATGTGCTCTGATCCATCGGATCTGAGTAATGAGGAACATATTTTTTGTGCAAATGCTCCATGGAAATCTCATAGGCATTCCCCGTTCGGGCCATCTGTTCTTCGAATTCTGTATACATGACAGGGGAAATGTATCCCTTTGTTCTGACTGCATCAACAAAACGGGTAACCGTCTGAACAACGGTCATGCGTGCCATGTCATCCTGTCGATCTGCAGTCTCTGCTGCCGGATATACATAAAGCAAAATCACTGCCAGCAAAACAGCAAGCAGCTTGGATGCAGCGTTAATCAAGGTGTACTGGCCTCCTTCCAAAATGCAATCTTCAGCAGTTCGCCAGCCTCACTTCTTATGAACTCAGGTCTATACGAAGCAGCAAGCTGGACAGGAATGGTTCCTCTTCTGTTTACAAGGGGATCAATGACATATGCAATCCCGTCCACCTCCACGCTGACCGTTGTCCCTGTCATTTGCCTCACAGTGTGTAACACTTCCGCACCACTATAACGGATTGGCTCACTTATACGCAGAGTGGTATTCAGCCGTCCTTCCATGTCTGCTGTCGTCTGCACCAAGTGATTCAAAGCGTCTGAAAGAACCCGAACATTCTGCTGCCCGTACAGGCAGGCTGTCACAAATAGGACAACCGCCGTACAGAACAACATGAGCTGCTGTGTATTCTGGGACATGTTAAACCAACTCCTGTCAGGATTGCTGGAAAATAAGCCCTCTTACCACATTGGATCTGTCTTTTACGATAATTGCTTTGAATTTACCACTTGGATTGACATATTGGTTGTCTTTTTCACTCATAGTTTGATTAATAATACCTACTTTATCATCTGGAGAAATCACTGAACCGTAATCTGCGTTATTGAGATCCTGGGATATGTTCAACTGATTGCCATACCATTGACCCCCCTTGTTTTTACCTGTAATAACTTGAATACCGAACTGATCCTTGTCCGCATATTTACGCAACGCGTTTGTGACTTGTGATCCGCTAATGGTTGTTCCGTCATACACGGTAAATGCAGCTTGGGACAACTCGGTCTGGATATCGGCAAAATTGTTCTGTGCCGTTTTGGTTGCCTCCTGAGCCGAAATAAACAATAGAACCACAATCGTAATAAGGGCGATGGTCAGAAAGATGCCTGCTGCCACCTTTAAAGCACTTGATGCATTGTTCATGATAAATCCTCCTATATCGTTTTTAATTTATTTCAGACTGTGACGTACATGGTCGTTACAGTTTCTGAATCTGTTCATAATAAATGTTCATTTGAAGGAAACTCATGCCTACCAGCGGAATGACCAGATAGAGGAAGATCAGGGCATACATCGGTGTAAACCCGATCATTCTTCCCCATGATGCTTTAACATCAATCATCTTGGTGTATTCCTGCTTCCGTTGTTCAAAATAAAAAGCCATCATACTATCCAGATCATCAAATGCCTCTCGAATCGAAATTTTCCCAAGTGCAAGTTGCAGTTTTTCAACCAAACGCTGAAATTCAGGCAGACCTGCATCTTCTTTCAATTGTTCAAGTGCATGCTCCTGCCCATGTTCAAAGTGCAACAGACATTTTTGCAGTGGTCTTTTGAAAATAACAGCAAAGCGATTGAGCCATTCCAGTATTTCCTCTACAGACATACGGTCCATCTCTCGCAAGATTGAGATAACCGTCTGAAACTGATAGATTTCATGCCTCATGTCCATGCTTCTCATCTTGCGCTGGAACATCATGAGCCAGATCGGCATGTGATAACCCGCTAAACCTATCATCATTGCAATAATTAACTCCCACCAGTGGAGATATTGCTTGTTGTAACCTTCCAGCTTCTGCAGGATGCGTGCGATAGTTTCAGTCTGTGCATCATGCTCCAGTGGAACGGGATTTACGGACTGCAATGCATTGGATATCTCATCAAAAGTTGCTCCTCGCTTCATTTCGATGCGCTCGAGTACAGCTTGATCCAAGCTTGTCTTCTCGGTAGCCTGCTTCAACTCCGCCTCTCCCATCGCGCCAAACATCCGGTCATCTCTCACAGGATCATGTAAAATATGATTTCGTTCAACCTGATGCAGCAGAAAGACACATCCAATGGTCAGGACAAAACAACTTACAAATAACATCAGCCTTCGTATCGCCAGCCATTCATATTTCAGTTCCGAGCTACTTTCCCGCATCAGTCTTACGGTTTGACTGTAATTGGTACTGCCAGGTTTGGCCACGAACAACATCGCGACTTTACGAATGAACGTCTGCCTGTATAGAAACTGATCGATTCTGGAGTGTTTGCGCCCTGTCCGATAGCGGGTTTCATCATATTGCTGAAGTCTTTGCAAAAGCAGGTAGGCAAGTATGATAATGACATAGATCGATATTTTGGTTACAAACCCGATTTTGCTGCGATAAAATTCATCCATAGTCGGAAAACTTCCTCTGGCCCAACGTTCGATTGGAGCTGTGAATAGAACGGGGGCCAGGGCGATGATATTCAACCCTTTTAACAGATAGTCCAATTTGTCCCGCCGCAAAATCTCCAGATGAATTTCCTGTGTCAGATTCCCCAAGCCTTTCAAGTAAATCGAACCCTGTGCTCTAACTTTATCCCCGAACTCCATCACCATATATGAAATACCGGCAAAACCCTTAAGAAAGCGATTTGGCGCAATCTCATAGTACCGTTCCAAAGCTTCGTTCGGATCCGGAGAAGTCAATGCTTCATAGATCAACAGCACTTGCTCGGCAGCCTCTCCTTTACCTGTTTCCGCTGCTTCATAAAGTGCCTCCTCTACCATTCCATGCTGATGATACCGATGTCTCACGTCGGCAAACAGGTCCAGCATCTGTACCAAAAGTCGCTTCTCCATACGATTCAGACACATATCCAGTACAAGGCTGTTTAGAACTACAGCGCAGAGTACCGACAATATAACAAAGGCGATACCCGGCTGCATAAGGAAAAGGATTACACTGATACTCCCGTATCCTCCGAAGATAATTAGAACCACGTTCATAGTCATTCGTCTTAATGCTGGTTCGTCGCCGACATGCCGGAATGAGATTCGTTTCTGTACTTGTAAAATATAAGCAGAGAATAGCGGCACTTTCATGCCCCACCGATAAGACTGTAACAGGACCGAACCCCACCGCAGCGTACGAGTTCCGTTTAGCGTAGCAATCCCGATAGATTTACTTGCATTGTCTCCTCCTCTGTGACGTAACAGGTTCAGTACAAGTAGCGTGATTATCAGGCCACCTGCACATATCCCCAACACCAACAAAAGAGCTATCTTAACGGTCATAGGTATCACCCCAATGTTGCTTGATGAACTGTTCGAACAGCGCAGCGTCCTGCAGTGTCATCTGATCCCGCATATCCGTAATGCTTCCTATGGAGATCGGAGCTGTGATGACGTAATTGCCATCCTTGTACTCGATCACATTGCGAAACGTAAATCCCGCCCGTTCCTCCACGCTATCCCCTTTATTCGCACGTGGCAGACACTCCGTAATTCGTTCGATATATCTTCGTCCCTCTGCGTCCTTTTTCATATGTACATCGAAATTAATGACACTTACTACTTGCTCCTCGGCAATATTTTCATGTTGGAACATACCTGTTTTGAGCAGTGAATTACGGAGGGAGAAAACCAAATCACGAAACGTTTTGGCATGATGGGTAAACAGGGTGAACAGACTGGCAACCTGGGACATCTGAATCATCCATGCGGCTACTTCGTCACTTGCGACCTCACCGAGAATATTTACAGTACCATCCGTCTTTTTCTGTAAGTCCAGTCCCTGTTGACCTGAAATGTGCTCCGTCTCCCGGAAGCTTAGAATGTTACGCCGACTGTATATACGCCGAAGCTGTAACTCGAAAGCCATCTCCTGTACACGCAGGGTATACGAAGCGTAAATATGCTTCACCATTGCCATAAGTAGTGTCGTTTTACCCGATCCCTGTGCTCCTGTTACAGCTGTGATTCGACTACCTTTCATCAAATATTGCAGCAAAGTGATTGGCAGATCTGCGTTGTTACCAGTAATCAACTGTTCCAGTGAAGCATTGGGAATATCAAATTTCCGGACAAAGAATGCCCATGATTCGGCAAAGGGAGGACGCACAACAACGACACGTGATCCATCCTTCATCTCGTTCACCTTGTATCCATTTGCTTCCGAAAGCTGTCCCGGATAGTTGTATTTATAAATATTTTGACATACCCTCTTCAGTTCACGGATATTGCCAAACGACAGGAAGGACAGATGAATGGACTTACCTTTATAGAAAATCCAGACACTTTCCATTCCAGTAAGTGGTTCTTCAAGGGGAGCATCTTCAAGTCCATCCGTGAGCAGATCATTCCACGAAGCTGGCTGCCGTAGCCCCATATCCTGAAGTGCATCCAACATGCCACTTACACCACCACTAACGCCGTCTATTCGTTGATCTCTTATTTCATCAACCACCGAGAAGCCTTTGTAATGCTGGTAGATGCGTTGAACGATGATATCCGTTTTTTCTCTGAAGCCAAGCTCTCTATACTCACACTCAAACACATATCGGATGTCCTCCTCGGAGATATAGTAACTTCCTCCGTCGTCTGCACCTTCACCCAGCCTCAATCTGCCAAGATCATAAGTGTCAATCATGCGTGACAAGGCATCGACACCAAATTGCTGCCGGTATAGATAAAACACGATTTCGAATTGATCCTGAACCGTCAGCAACTCAGCTTCTCCAAAATATATGACCTCATCGATATTTGACTTATTCAGTCCTATACTGCGGGTAAGCAGATCACCTATCAGGTTTTTGACATACGTTTTATCACTGATGCTTCCTGATACACAACCTTTAAGCGCCTTGCGCATCTCGGCACGCTGATTGATTCTTCGGCGATATTCTTCTTCGTGCAATCCTGCATCCGCAAGTTGACTATGACTAAGCTCATGAAGCGAGTTCTTTACTTTCTCTGTCAGCACTTCAATCGTGAAGGATTCGCGCTCAGGAGCACGGTTATTTTTTTCACGATGGGAAGCTCTGTATTTGAACCAAACATACGCAAGACATAACAGCAAAATTAAAATTAACCATAGGGTATTCCAGAGCATCAGATGTTCAGGCTCCCCTTTCCAGCCTTTTTAGTACGGTACGCATCCCTGCCCCATCCATAATAAGACGAGCGAGTTCAGCCATACTTGCGGCAAAGCTCCCTTTACGAATATCTTTATTGTTGCTCAGACCTTCCAATTGCAAGTACTCAGCCGCATCACGACGATTGAAGGCATCCAGAAATCCGGTGGTATAAGGCAACACTGATATCGAGCCTTTGTATCGAAAACGCCGACGAATATTGGTGATGGTTGCGCGTGAATGAGGATCATACTTATTCAGCACGATGTGCAGTTTCTGATCACTCATGCTCTCGGGTCTGATTTTTTCAAAAAAATACTCCAGATCCCTCATATTTTGATTCAGGTTCACCACAACATAGTCCGCTTGATCCAGCAGAACCTGGTCACAAGTGCCTGCGCGATCTGCATCGAGAAGAACCAGATCATAATATTCATTGGCTACGTGCAGCAGCCTTTTTAATGTCTCCATATGCTCTTCTGTTGAACGTTCCAATCGATTAATTCTGCCAGTCAACAAATCCAGACGGTCATTGAGGAGCGGCTTGGTATAATCCCTCAAATTATGCTTGTTCAGACTCCCGCTGATATGCAGCCGTTCCACAGCATCCCATCCCCCCTCCTCGAATGTAAATACGGATCCCGTGTCCTCTATTTCTTTAGGTGGAAGGGCAGCTTCTGTGCTGCTCCCGACTGGACCTGTATTTACAAGCAAAATTCTTGTCCTATATTGAAGGGCCATCGCATAGGCGCCGATCAACGCACTTGAGGTGCTGCCTGTTCCTGCAAAAGGACTCCAAAACGTAATGGTGCTCATGCCCTCATCCTTTCTGCTTCTTTAATGGCCCGGCGACTCTGGACATTTTCCCATCCGGTCAACTGCTCCACTAACCTGCATAACGATTTTTTATAGTTCCGTGATAACGGCCCCAGACGTATCCGACGATGATGCTCGTTTTCCAGTTTGACTGCTGCAGTCAGTTCATCCCAAGGCAACATCAGCGATTCTCCTATCCATACAAATGGACTACCTTCCAGATACGCCCACAAATATCGAGCTTCCAGTTTGCAATCAACGGCATTAATCAAAATGCGCTGAAATGGTAGTTCTGCTGGTAGGGACTGTTCTTCAAGCAACCGCTTGAGCCAGCCTTTGCCCCTTTCCAGATTGTAACGTTCATAATCACTGACCCAGACACGGATATCTGCCGTGAGCCATAGATCACGTGACGCAAAGTGTGATGTTTCCATGTCGTAAAGGACGTAATCATAACTCTCCAATTTCTCGCCACTCGCTTCAAGATGACTCTCAACCGCTGTTGAAGTTACGAACTGACATGCGATATCAAAACCTTCAAATTCTGTAATACGCAGAGATTGCTGACTTTCCCCAACGCCGTATCCATATTTCTGCTGTAATGTTCCATCAACAAGCAAGACACGTTTACCGGAGGACGCCAGTATTTTGCAAAGGTACAGCATCAGGTCATTCTTCTCGCATAACCCAGCAAAGATCCATGTTTGCATAGCTATCGAATCTCCTTTTAATTTCTTTTAAACGTTGTTACATGAATAATAAATGGTTTTTCCTGCTTTTTACTCCCCGCCCGTCAGCAAGCTTTTCTGCTCATCCGCACTTGAAGCAGATGCTGCAGAATCATTGCTCCCTGTACCCGTCGTTCCGCCGCTACCAGAACCATCATTCCAGATGACCCCATCAGTAGATGAAGAGTTATTCGCTCCAGGGCGACTATTGTATGAAACGGAGGACTGTGCAACGTCCTGCTCCACACCTTGGGAGGGCGCTGAGATGGATGCGGCGAGTGAGCTTTCTAACGAACTCCGTACTTGCCGCGCTAACTCCACTTCAGCCCGACGTACAAGATTAGGATCACTCTCCAGCAGTTTTAACACTTCATTGTTAGCAGGGTATGTCGGGATCGCTGGTGTCTGGAACTGTGGTTCTACATAGGTTAAGGCATAGATTGAAGCTTTATGTAAATAGGCATCTACAATTGCACTTGAAAGGGATAGGATCTCCTCCTCCGTCATCGTAATCCATAGTGTAGCTGCATTTAATCTTTGGACTTTCTTTTTGGACAGGAGAATGTAGTCTTGACCCGTTGGAAACTGAATACGAATATCAATGATGTCTCCCTTAGCAAGTGAAGAAGGTAATAACACAACCTGTAGTTCACGATTCCTTAGATCCGGCGGTGCCGGGGTATCTTCATACACCATTTCAGTTGTAATGGCTGTTCCCTTTTTTAATTCTATTTTCGCCACTTGACCATCCATCTGCTTGGAGCTGGACCAAAGATTCCTTGGTGCCTGTGCATCCGGAACGGCTATGAGTTTGATATCCTCGGGCAATATCGACTCTCCTGCTTCAACATCCCGTATTGTCACCCATCCCTGTGCCCCCGAGTTCCATTGTTGCATCAATTCAGCTTCTTTTTGTTCGTAGGCTGATGAGTATCGGGCCTCCACTTCAGACCTCGTATCACTCATGGTTTTGACATTGTAAATGACATATGCCCCAAACAACAAACCGATTGCTCCTGCTCCCGTCAATCCAGCGTAAATCAGTTGGCGGCTTTGTTTTCTTAATTTAGACAAAAGAGGCTCTCCTTTCGCAATCTCTTCTAATCATGTACTCTTTTTCTTGCAAAGAATGAACGTTTCTTGGGAAGCTGCCCCATCATATGAGTCAAAATATGAGCAAAAACCTTATCCATCTGCGGTTCCCGATCAAAGGGATCGATATGTAAAGGCAGACCGTAGACACTGGAAGTGTCCAACGTTTTGCGCATGCGCTGAACGGCGTCAGCTGCTGCGAGTGGCAAGCAGTAGATCCATTTGTCTCTTGGGTACCGGTTGTGTGAACGGACAAAAGATCCAATCTCAGCTTGTCTCCATTCGGCACCGGAACCTATAACAATGGGTAAGTCAGCTCTGAGAAACTCTTCAAGCCGGTTCTGATCCTGACCACTGCCCAGATCCATCACAATGAACTGATAGCTGCCTCCCAATAAAGACAGGATGTCTGCACGTCCCGATTGTTTCCAGTAATGTACACCATCCACAGCAAACTGTCTGCTTGCTGGCACGGGTTTACCTGCATGCGCCACTTGTTGAATCCGTGCAAACGATTGGGAACGTGGCGACATCTCGATTATGGCCACTTTGAAGTTCTGCCGCTCCAGATAGTGACTGATGGCTATGGCCGTATGCGTAACCCCAACTCCGGATGATGCCCCCGTCAAAGCGATCACTCTTGTCCCTCCGCTTATCGTCACCGTCGTTTCTGAACCACCAGCCGCTATTCCCGGTCTGCGCAGCAGCTCCTTACGAACTTCATCAGCCGATTGAAAGCGCTCATTCGGATTCAGTCGCAACAACCTTCTCGCAACAGGAATATAGGTACGTGGAACATCACTGCGAATGGAGCTCTCAACTCCCTGAATCCATTCCGTATAAGTTCCACAAGTCATGAGATAGAGCAACAATGCTCCAAGCCCGTACAGGTCAGAACGCGCATCAGTCTGTCCTGAACCATATTGTTCTGGTGCAGCGAAGCCGGCCGTTCCCAATTTAACCGTATCATCGACTCTTTGTGCTTTATAGCTCCGCGCTATCCCAAAATCAATCAGTCTCACTTCATGTTCCGGTGTAATCATAATGTTGGATGGTTTCAAATCCCGATAGATGACAGGTGGGTCCAGACTGTGCAAATAACTTAATACATCCAGCAGCTGAAGCACAAACTCGGTCATATGTTCAAGCGGAATCTTCCCCCGACATTGCTTGAAATAGTCACTAAGTGTCAATCCCTCAATGTACTCCATAACAAGATAGGTATACCCCAGCTCATCCGGTACAAAAAAATCTACGATTTGCGGTAATCTGGGATGCCTCAGAGATGTAAGAAGAGCAGCTTCTGACTCCATACTGCCTTCGTATGGCATCGCCGTCACGCTTTCTTTGATCGCCCAGGTTTTGCCTGGCAACTTCAAATCCTCTGCTTCATATACATGACTCATTCCACCCGAACCGAGAATGGACACAATACGGTACCTTCCCCCCAGCAGGCTTCCACGCTCGAGCCTAGCCGGATGTCTCATATAGACTCCTCCTTGTGTGCATAACAAAAAAGGGAAAGCTTCACCGAAGCGGAACAGACCGGATATCCGGACTCTTCACTTCGGGATGCTTTCCCTCAACTTGTTATGGTTAATATTGGTATCATTATAGTATAGGCAATAAGGTATTGTAAAGCATAAAGTTTAATGCCTTTAATAACTTAATACTTAATCATATATAGCGTAATTTCTTCACGGTTGTGAAACAACTGTTTGGAACGCTGAATCTGCATCCGGGAGCGCTCAAATGTATCGATGACTTCTTTAATCAAAGCGAGCGGCTTCTTATGCAATAACTTCACCGTTACAACTGCTGTTCCCCCTGATTGAAGACTGTATAACAGATCCGATATAAGACGGCTCATCAGCTTGGGGCTCCAGCTCATATCACATACGAGCAGATCAAATTCCCCTTCGCGGAAACGTACATCACCGGCATTTTTTTTCAAAAAGGTCAGTTTGGGCGATTCCAGCAGGGTCGCATCCATCTTGGCCGGATCAACAGCTGTAACTTCAAGCCCGCGCTCAAGCAGGAAAGAGGTCCATCCACCTGGTGCAGCACCGATGTCCAATGCTTTGTGAAAAGAAGTAAAGTCGATGCCAAATGTCTGCTCCGCTTCAAGCAATTTGAATTTGGCGCGGGAGATTTGCCCCTCTTCCTTCTGAAAACGAACTGCTCCGCCACTCCAGTCCGACAGATTTTGATCAGGTCTGGATACACCGGCATATAACATGTCATCTGTTACGAAGACAGATATAACATGATCCGCATCACGAACAACCCACTCACACCCAAGATCATCCAGCTTCTCAGTCAATAGCTGTTTCAAAGAAGCAGCGTTCTCCTGCCAGAAGGCACCTTCGGTTTTACGAACTTGTAATGTAACTTTAGTGCCTGTTAACTCCGTATGGTTCAACACAAATGAAATCAATTTTTCCATTGCTTGCGCTGAATCTTCCGTATTTTCCTGAAATTGAACAGGTTGAATATGACGTAAAAACGTCGGGCTTTCTTCCAAAAGCTTGATCGCTACCTCTTCTTCCGCAATCGGAAGACCGGCAAGCAGAATCTCACCTGGTACGAGTACCGTGCTCTTTACTGCCCCGAACGTACGGCGCAATTCCTCCTGAGCATAGGGCGCAAAACCATGATTGGCTGTGCAAATAAAACGGGAGAAGTCTCCTTCACCCCAAGATGACTGTGTACTCAAAATGTGTTACCCTCCAGAACGTACGCGAATCCAGGGACGTCCATCATCCCACTGGATATCAACCGGAACATCGTACGTATGCTTAATTGTATCTTGTGTTAAAACTTCATGTTTGGGCCCTGCCGCAGCAATACGTCCATCGCGGATCAAGGCCACGTGTGTGAACAAAGGTACGATCTCTTCGACGTGATGAGTCACATAAACGACAGTGATATTTCGCTTACGCAGTCGATCAATTTCGGCCAACATTTTCTCGCGTTCATACAGATCGAGTCCGGCACAAGGCTCGTCCATAATCAGCAATTTGGGATCTGCCATCAATGAACGAGCCAGCATCACTTTTTTGCGTTCTCCTTGAGAAAGGGTGCCGAGCGAATGATTAGCCAGTTTTGCAAAGCCCATTTCATCAAGCAGGTTCAATGCTTTGGCCTTCACATCATCCGGGATCGTTTGATAGAAACGCAAAAAAGCATAAGCTCCTGTTGCGACAATTTCCCACACCGGATCTCGAGGTGTCAGTTTCTCAATCAATGTCTGACTGATATAACCAATTTCTTTCCGAACCTCCCGCACATCACATTGACCATACAGATTGCCCAATACTTCAATGCGCCCCTGACTTGGAAACATATATCCATTCATCATTTCCAGCAGCGTTGTTTTACCTGAACCATTACGCCCAAGAATCACCCAATGCTCGCCTTCTTTAACATGCAGATCAACGTCATCCAGAATCTGATTGTCTTCCCTTCTAAGAGAGACATGCTCCATCGAGATTACACTCATTTTAGCACCGCCTTTCGGATTTCCCCTAACAGATGCTCGACAGAGTTCATCCGATAAACCATTCTGGGCACATCATGTTCTCCATCAAACAGCATAACCGCAGGCACGCTCGAAATCTGAAACTGCTGTACAAGTTCCGGGATATCGTGAATATTCATCTCGGTCAAAATCCCTTCGGGCAGCAAATGTTCGGCGATCTCAAGCATTCGACGCGCTGCTGCACAAGTTCCGCATAGCGGGGTATAGATAAATACAGCCTGAGGCATGCCTTCCCATACACCACGCATTAACATTTTGGTCGTAATCGGCTTCATCAGCTTTCTTCTCCCGCAGCAACTCGCAGCATAACCTCGCCCGACATCGGACCATTATGGACGGTAACAGAGTCTGGTTTATTGCTGTACAACAATTCGTACATCTGACGTTTGCCATACATGCTGGACGTGTGCAAATAGATCTGGCGTGGAAACAAACCTTCCCGGACGATCGAAGCAGCAACTTCTCCGCCATTCGGTGAATCTGGACCCAGTTCAAAATCCAGGGATAGAATGTCCACGTCACCTTCTCTAAGCAGCATCAGGCATTCTTCTGCATTGGTAGCCAGAACAAACCCTTTCGGACATGCCCGGTAATCATCCAAAAAAACATGCATTACAATCGCTCCTCTCCCATTTAAAGCCAGGAACGCATGAGTTCAATGTCACCACGGTGTGTTCCATCTTCGCCTGATTCTGTTTCCAGGACAACTACCGCTTGCTGAAATTCAGGCGCACATAACAGTTCCTGCATGGCTTTTTTCCCTATATAACCCTGTCCAATCCGTGCATGTCTGTCCTTGCATGAACCGGAAGGATATTTCGAATCATTAAAGTGAACAGCCGCAAGAGCATCCCAGTATCCCAGCAGTCTGCCTTTCTCCAGCATGGATGCCTCATTGCCTGACGTCCACATGCCTGAAGCAAAAGCATGACACGTGTCAAAACAAAAAGCAATATGTTCAGGATACCGGCTTAGCTTACGAATCTGTATCAACTCTTCCATCGTCGTACCCATGGGACCATGATCCCCAGCCTGATTTTCAAGCAGAACCTTAGCCTGTCCATCCCAATCTGCTAAAGCGGCATCCAGACAGGATATGAGATTCTGATATCCTTCAAGTGGTTCATTGCTCTTGAGATGTCCAAAATGGACTACAGTCCCTACTGAACCGCAGGCATCTGCAATATGCAGATCATTTTGTATCGATGCGATGGTTGCATGAAAACCCGCCTCTCCTCGGGTTTTGCCCAAAGCTGGATTCGTGGGATAGGGTGAGTGGGCAATGGAAGATATCCCCTGCTTCTCACACCAATCCCGACACTGTTCAGCATCTTTGAGGTCCAGTTCTTTCAAGCCAAGGCTCCGCGGGTTCTTCGGAAAATATTGAAATGCCGTAGCCCCCATCTCATATGCTCGCTTGGCTGCCTGAAGAAATCCACCTCTGGTGCTGACATGTGCCCCGATTCCACTTTTAAGCCTCATGCTGGCAATCCGGACAGAAGAAAGCCTTCTTGCCCGTAATTTCCACGCGAGCTATCGTTCCCCCACAACGAGGACAAGTTTCCCCTTCACGATCATACACTCGGCACTGCTCGTCAAAACTTCCCGTCTTGGTATCTCCCTGCATCAACGGCATTTCCATATAACCGCCTTCCGAGGCAGCTTCCCGCAACACGGATTGCACAGAATGGTACAAACGTGCTGTGAGTTCAGACGAAGCAGCAATATTTTGCGTCTTGGAGCTTGGTCTCAGGCCTGCTGCAAATGCAATCTCATCCGAATAACAATTTCCGATTCCAGCAATAATGTGTTGATTAACCAGTGTAGTTTTGAGTGTACCCCGGCGTCCTTTCAACAGGGCAGCAAAACGTTCTGCATTCATGCGCCGATCAAGAGGTTCAGGTCCAAGGTCAGACATGGCCTCTTCCGTCTCTTTGGAAGTAAGCAGATGCAGATATCCTAAACGGAGCCCGATAAAGAATAAAGTATATTCTCCAAACTGAATTTCCACTTGAGTGGAACGATCAGGGCGTTCAGCTTCTGTACCCCAGAAAATCATTCCGCCCAGCATAAGGTGCAGCACAAGCCGCTTACCATTAGCCAGATGAAAAATCAAATGTTTGGCCCGGCGCTCTACAAATATGATACGATTGCCTGTCAGTTCACGGGTGAACACATCAGGATCAGTATTAATCGACTTTTCACGGTTAACCACCACACCTGTAATCGGCAAATCGAGTATTTTCTCGGACAGCAAGGTCCGGTAGTTTTCCATTTCCGGCAATTCCGGCATCGTACATCTACCCCTTCTTGGATGCTTGGCTTGTCGTCTGCGACAGCCACTCAATCAGTTTATGCAAATCTTCAAACACATGATCAGGACGAACCTTGGTCGCCTGGATGTGGCTATCCATATTGTCCCGTGTCGTTATTCCAGTAAGAACCAGCAGGGTCTCGCAACCCGCAGCTGCTCCTGCCGCAATATCTGTACGCATATTGTCTCCGATTACAGCAACTTCATCAGACTTTAAGTTCAATCGGCTAATAGCCGACTTCATAATAATACTTGACGGTTTGCCAATGACGGTAGGATGAACTCCGGTTGCTGCTTCTATCGCTGCCCCAATCGTCCCCGCTCCCGGCGTAAGCCCATCATCAGAAGGTAGCTGCAAATCAGGATTGGTCATGACAGATTTAGAACCGTCATTGATCCAGCGAAGCGCTTTGGTCAATTTATGATAGGAAAATTCACGATCAATTCCTTGTATAACGTAATCAGGTTCATCATCTGTTAGTGTAAGCCCTGCAGCTTCTATCGCTTGCAAAAGCCCTTCTTCTCCGATACAAGCCACTTTCGCACCCGGAGACTCTTGTGCCACGTATTCCGCAGCCGCCACCGCAGAAGTACATACCTGAGATGCATCAGCGGGGATACCCATCCCGTTCAGATGATCTGCCACACCTTGTGGTGTACGAGAAGAATTATTAGTCACAAATAAATAAGGCGTGCCTTGTTCATTCAATGTCTGAATAAGCTTATCGGCTCCTTCGATACGATGTCTGCCATGATAGAGCGTACCATCCAGGTCGATCAGATAGGCCTTAATCATATACAGCACTTCCTTTCTTTATTCCATTAACATTTCATGTCCTTAACCATTTGCATCGAACTTCAATGCTAACCTATGTATACAGTACATAAAAATGGCTTGCTCGCATCTGCACGCAACACGTCGAACCGAATCGAACACGGACGTCTAGCCCCGCGCGTCTTCTGTACAAGCTTGTCATTTCCTGCGCTTTCCCGGAAAATAATTGAATCATTTCCCTGCTCATATTGCCCATCCTACACGCTTTCCGGCCAGATTGCAAAAGGGACCTCGGGAGTAACTTCCCCTCAGTCCCGTGCAATTAACGGCTTGTTCTCCCGTCTTGTTTGGCTGTACTGTTTCGCACATCCACCATTAGGATTCGCTCTTACGGTGAACAACTGGAATCAGCTCGTGTTCAATCGCAAGTTTCGTATTTGGGAATATCGACTGTGCTTCTTCCAGAAGTGGCTGCAACTGATCCTCATCTTTGTAGCGAGAGCTAAAATGGGTCATGATCAGCTGTCCTGCATCTGCCGCTCTCGCCGCCTCAGCCGCTTGCTTCGAAGTACTATGATAGTACTCATGAGCCGTATCAGCCAAATCATGCAGAAACGTGGCTTCGTGTACAAGAACATCCGCATTTAGTGCAAGTGGCTGTACATTGTCACATGGGCGCGTATCTCCCAAGATGGTAATGACCATCCCTCGCTTGGGTGCACCCAACACATCTTCTGGGCGAAGGAAGTCCCCGTTGTCGAGGGTAATCGTTTCTCCCCGCTTCAAGCGACCAAATAGCGGCCCCGGCTTCAAGCCATACTCAGCCAGTTTTGCAGGGTCCAAGCTGCCTGGACGATCCTTTTCGGTAATCCGATACCCGTAACTGTCGATACGATGTTCCAGCAACGCAGATTCCACAATGAAGCTCTCATCTTCGAAAAGCACTCCGCCTGTATGTTCTACAATGCTTAGATCATAGTTTAGACGTGACTGGCTCAGCTCCATAGTTGTCATGATCATTCGTTCAGTTCCTGGCGGACCATACACCGTTAACGGTGTAGTGCCACCCTGATATGCTCTGCTGGAGAGCAGACCTGGAAGTCCAAATACATGATCTCCATGTAAATGGGTGATAAATATTTTCTCCAATTTGCTCAATTTAAGCGGAGAACTTAAAATCTGATGCTGGGTTCCTTCCCCACAGTCAAACAACCACAATGCTCTGCGCTCATCCAACATGCGCAGCCCTATGGAAGTTACATTCCGCTGAAGCGTAGGTACACCAGCGTTAGTTCCCAGGAAATATAGTTCCATCTGGATCGCACCTCTTTCTGCTGCCAGCAAAAAGCCTCCGACAATGCGGAGGGCTTTGCCTGACCTTTTACTTTTAAGCCTTCTCCACGTTAAAATACTTCGCTTGCGGATGGCTGAATACCATCGCCGATACGGATGCTTCAGGTTCCATCATGAAACCTTCAGTCAGTTCCACACCAATATCCTCAGGCTGTAACAACTTAAACAGTGGCCCTTGGTCTTCCAAATCGGGACAGGCCGGATATCCAAACGATACCCTGATTCCCTGATAGCGTGCTCCATGACGTTGCTTCATGGTCATCTGTGCTGAATCCGGGAATCCCCAGATATCTCTCATCATATGATGAACCCGCTCAGCTAATCCCTCTGCTACTTCAAGCGCTACGGATTGCAGAGCATGTGAGCGAAGATAATCACCTTGCTCCTTCCAAGCTGTCGATAACTCCCGTACACCGTGCCCAGCCGTTACGACCATGAAACCAACGTAATCCATTTGTCCAGATTCCACTGGCTTCAAGAAATCGGACAGACACAGGTATGGTTCAACTTTTTGACGAGGGAACGTAAATGTATGCAAGATATTACTTGTATTCTCCGGGTCATAGATGATGACGCTGTTACCGCTGGACTGAGCCGGGAAGAAACGATACATCGCATGCGCCTGAATAATCCCGTCACGAACAGCTTCCTGCATAATATCATCCACTACCGCTTTCAGGTCAGTGGCTTTCCGATCACCCGAAGCAAGTAGCTGCTCTACTGAGCCACGCAAACCAAGATGGTGACCTAGCAACATCTGCATGTTCACATACGGTAATATGTGTGATAGCGGATAGTTCCGCATAACATGTCGCTCCAGATCCGGTGGAACGAGAACCGGGTTGTCTATTGCGATATCCGAACGCTCTACCCGAGTTAGCTCGGGAAGGGATTTAACAGTTTCTGCGCCAGCTGCGTCAGCCTCTTTTTCAGCGTCCATCTCCAACTGCATCACTTCTCGAGTGCTTGGGTTCATCAGCTTGTTGGCCAAATCCAGTCCGTCCATCGCATCTTTTGCATATACAACCATGCCGTTATATTCCGGGCGTATACGATTCTTGGTGAATTTGCGTGTCAATGCCGCTCCACCAACCATAATAGGTACATCAATTCCTGCTGTGCGTAAGTCCTGAGCTGTAAGAATCATCTGTTGCGCCGATTTTACCAACAGACCGGATAGACCGATCGCATCGACTTTCTCTTCTCTGTATGCCTCAATAATTCGCTCTGGTGGTACTTTTATACCCAAATTAATGATCCGGTAACCGTTATTGGAAAGGATGATCTCCACCAGGTTTTTGCCGATGTCGTGTACGTCGCCCTTTACCGTCGCTAGAATAATCTTTCCTTTAACTGACGTCTCATTCTTCTCCATGAATTGTTCCAAATAAGCTACCGAAGCCTTCATAACTTCCGCGCTCTGAAGCACTTCTGCTACGATCAGCTCATTATTGTTAAACAGTCGCCCTACTTCTTCCATGCCCCGCATCAACGGGCCATTGATTACTTCAAGGGCTTTATATTTGGCGAGTGCCTGCTCCAGATCGGGCAGCAAACCTTCTTTGCTTCCTTCAACAACATACGATGCGAGACGTTCTTCCAACGACAGGTTCGAAATCTTTTCTTTTTTCTCAACCTTTTTGTTACGGAACGCCGCTACGAAGGCAGCTAGTGTTTCGTCATTCGTATTATATAACAGCTCTTCCGAGAGTCTGCGCTCTTCTGCCGGAATGGATGCATAACGCTCTAGCTTCTCTGTGTTAACGATGGCATAATCGAGACCTGCTTTGGTACACTCATATAAAAATACAGAGTTTAGCACTTCACGCCCTGCTTCAGGCAATCCAAATGAAATGTTACTGATTCCCAGTATCGTATGACATTCAGGCATCGCTTCTTTAATGACACGAATACCTTCGATTGTTTCTTTGGCCGAACCGATATACTGTTCATCGCCCGTCCCTACTGGAAACA